>DATENS010000029.1:0-13758 GCA_035274925.1 Pyrinomonadaceae bacterium
GCTACCGCAGGCGGTTCTGACTGCTCAAATGCCCAGCTTCCTGCGCAACTTCAGCTCAAGCCGGTTCATTTCACCTTTGTCCGTTTCATGGTCGTAACCGCACAGATGCAATAACCCATGAAGAATCAACTGCTGTACTTCGTTTTCAAAACTTACGCCATTCTCCTTTGCCTGCTCAGCAGCCCGGTCCACTGAGATAACCACCTCACCCAGTTTATCTTGAGTCTCGCTTTCAAATGGCTCACTTTGGGTGGGAAACGAGAGCACATCGGTTGCGTAATCCTTGCCGCGAAATTGGCGGTTCAATTTTCGGATGGCCGCGTCCCGAACCAAAACGATCGTAGCCTCTCGCTTACCCGTCGGTAACGCACGCAATGCCTTTTCTGTGAATTCAAGCCATAGCTTCCCGTTTATCTTTCGACTGCGCTGACGATTGATAATCTCAATCATTGACGATTGCCAATTGACGATTGCCAATTTATCCATTAACGAGCCGAACGATCCCGACTTCGAGAAGCCCAATCGGCGACCGGCAATTGGAATCGGCAATGTCTTACATTGCACTCTTTTTGGTGTGGGTTTCGTAAGCCTTGATAATCATCTGCACGAGCTTGTGGCGCACGACGTCTTTGTCGCTGAAGTAAACGAAATCGATTCCTTCGATCCCTGCCAGCACGCGTTCCGCCTCGACCAAACCGCTGCGCTTTCCGGTGGGCAAATCAATCTGAGTCACGTCGCCGGTGATCACGGCCTTCGAGCCAAATCCAATGCGCGTGAGGAACATCTTCATCTGTTCGCTGGTCGTGTTCTGCGCTTCATCCAAAATCACAAACGCGTCCGACAGCGTGCGGCCGCGCATGAACGCCAGCGGCGCAATCTCGATCACGCGCTTTTCCAGCAGACGCGTGACGCGTTCGTAATCCACCAGGTCGAACAGCGCGTCATACAAAGGCCGCAGATACGGATCGACCTTTTCCTGAAGATCGCCGGGTAAAAACCCCAGCTTTTCGCCGGCTTCAACCGCAGGCCGGGCCAACACGATGCGGTTGACTTGCTTTTGCATCAGCGCCTGCACCGCCATCGCTACGCCCAGATAGGTCTTGCCGGTTCCCGCCGGGCCAATACCGAACACAATGTCCTTTTGCTGAATTGTTTCGATGTATTTGCGCTGCATCGCCGATTTCGGCGCAACCTGTTTCTTGCCCGCCGGACTAAAGCGTGAGCGCGTGAAGTAATCACGCAGGCTGTAGGCGCGGTCTTCGGCGATCTGAGCAAACGCTTCGCGAAGCTCTTTGTCGGTAAACGGCCGCCCTTCGGCAAACAGGCCGGAGAAGTCGGTCAGGATCTGTTCGACGGTTTCGACGTCCTTGGGATCGCCATCGACTGACACATTATGTCCGCGTCCATTGATCTGAACGTCGAGTAGCGACTCGAGATACTTTATGTTCTGGTCGTGAACGCCGAAAAGCGTTTCCAGTCCTTTTGGTGGAAGCTCGATTTGCTTCATTCGTCCACAGATTACACCACAAATTAAGAAACAGACCCAATTGGCATGCGGCGATTTTCCCCGTTCGGTCTTAAGGGCCCGGTTTCACAACCGCTAACTTGAAGAGCTGGTCCGGCAGCCGTTGAATGGCTTTTTGTGGTTTTCTAAATCCGTGAAATCTGTGTAATCTGTGGAAAGCCTTACGTGCTCCGGAGGGGTAGCATAATTGGTAATGCAGCGGTCTTGAAAACCGCCGCCCGCAAGGGCTTGCAGGTTCGAGTCCTGTCCCCTCCGCCAGTTTCCCAACTTCCGGACCCGCCTCTGATTTCAAAGTCTGAAACCTCGCTTCCCTTTCAAGCCTGTCGTTGTGGCTGACCACAGACGTCGTTCGTGGCTGTCCCTCGTTCTTTGAGAAGTTCACGGCGTTATTGTCAACCTGCCCGCCCGGTTCAGGACAAAGAGATTTGGCCCTCAAGCTTCGAGACGTTGAGCAGGAAAATGATTACGCAATTCAAACTGGAAGTCTTGAAACTGATCCGGTCTCGGAGTTTCTTTCTCTCTTTCCTGGCACTGACGAGCTTTGTTGTCCTGATGCTCTGGGGGTTTTATACGTACGCCGAGCGCAAGGCCGGAGAACAGGCGACGGCTCAATTCAAATACACCTACGAATCAAAGAGCTATTTCAATGGGCTTACTTTCGCACTTTACTCAGTGATGTTCTCTTTCAGCCTGCTGATTCCGATCTTTGTGGCCATGACTTCGGGCGCTCAAATCGCCGGGGAACGTCAGGCCGGCACGCTACGCATGATCTGCGTGCGACCTGTCTCACGCGTTTCGCTGCTGCTTTCCAAATTCCTGGTGATCGCGGGCTACACATACTTGTTAGTGGCCTTCTTCATTGGTCTGAACCTGCTGGTAGGTCTGTTCTTCGTCGGGTGGGGTGACCTGCAACTTTATCCAGGGGCACTCAATCTCGTGGACGAACCCGGCAAGCTAATGCGCGACGAAGCGCTCTGGCGTTTCGCTTATGCCAGTCTATCCGGCACGTGGGCTCTGTTGGTGATTGCCGCCCTCGCCATGCTTTTTTCAGTAGTTTTCGATAATCCGTCTATGGCCACAACGGCGACGCTAGCTCTTTACCTGGTATTTCATATTGTTGGCCGCGTTGAGTTCTTTGAGCACTTGCGGCCCTATTTCTTCACCACCGACATGGACTTTTGGCGCGATGTGTTCAAGCCGGAAATCCCGTGGCAAAGCCTGGGACGATACGGAAGTATTTGCGGGGCCTATGTCTTCGGCCTTTTGCTTTTGGCGGTAGCCATCTTCGATCGAAAGGACCTCACCACCTGAAGTGTGGGCCAAGGTCGCATTAATTGTTCTCTGCGCGGTGATGATTGCGTCAGCCGCTTACTTCGATCCGGCACGAACACGCTCTCTGCTGGTTTCGCGCGCGCAAGAGGGCCCTCACCTTCGGCTGATGACCTGGAACATCGGTTATGCCGAACTCGAAGATGACAGCCGGGCCCACACGAAGGACATGCAGGCGATCGCCGAGACAATTCTAACTAATGATCCGGATGCCGTAGCTTTACAGGAACTGACCGGTGCTGAGCAGTTAAAGATCCTGCTCGGACAACTTCATGGCCGTTACCGGGGAGCGGCCGCGGCGCCCGGGAACTCTGATCGTGTCGATGCGGTGTTGGTGAAGAATCGTGAAGCTGGTTTTGATCAACTGCCCGCGGACGGGAAATATGCCATTGCCGCGAGGTTTCGTTTGCTGCCACAATTGCCGGAAATCATTTTAATAAGTGCGCACGCGGACGCCTTCAGCGCCGCGCGCAGGAGAGCGTACACCGGCGACGTGGTTGACTGGGCACGGCATCGGTCCACCGGATCAATCGTCATTCTCGGCGGTGATTTCAACTTTGAGTTGAATCCGCGGAACCAATCACATTTGTACACTGACAATATCAAGAATGATAGCGAGGCATACAGCTATGCTCTGAAGTACTTTCGCGATCTGGGCCGTGATGCCGGACAAACAGCAGCAAATGATCGTCGCATCGATTATCTTTTCGGGCCACGTGAAAAGGTGACGCTGCGCCGCGCGGAAGTCCTGCGCAACGCCGGAGTTGGCCGCATGGATCACTGGCCGCTGCTCGTTGAGGTCGCGCTTTGAAGTGTCACGAGCATCTTGCGCGTGGTTCATGGGCGGGAAGCCCGTGCCACTTTTCTCTTTCATGACTCACGTGGTCTTACAAACTGAGCAACTGACTAAGAAATACCGGCGACGTGTGGTGGTGGACCAGTTGTCGTTGACGGTCGAGCGGGGCGACATTTTCGGCTTTCTCGGCCAGAACGGAGCGGGAAAATCCACCACCATTCGCATGGCGCTCGGGCTGGTGCGTCCAACATCAGGGCGCGTAAGCATCCTTGGATATGACATGTCTCGCCGGCCGCTCCAGGCTTTGAAGCGCGTCGGCGCCATCATCGAAGCTCCAGCCTTTTATGAAAATTTCTCTGGCCAGCAAAACTTGCGCATGCTGGCAGCGATCTCTGGCGGCGCTGAGCGACAGCGTATTGAAATGGTGCTCGAGATTGTCGGGTTGCGCGAGCGTGCTCACGACCCCGTGCGCGTGTATTCCCACGGAATGCGGCAGCGTCTTGGTATTGCTCAAGCTCTTCTCCCTAATCCTCAATTCGTAATTCTGGATGAACCAACCGACGGACTTGACCCTCAGGGATTGTCCGAGATTCGCTGCTTGATTCAGCAACTACGCGACGACCTTGGTCTCACAGTCATGCTATCCAGTCACCTGCTTCACGAGGTCGAGCAAATCTGCAACCGCGTGGCAATCATTGACCGGGGTCATCTGCTTTACCAGGGGCCGGTTGTAGACTTGATGGCGAAAGGAGCCTGGACCAAGTTAAGAGTCGATCGCCTAAGCGAGGCGTACGACCTGCTTTCCCGAGACCCAGGGCTTTCCTTAAGTCGCAACGGGGACCAGGCTATCCGTTTGAAGTTGGCTGACGATCAGATTCCGCAGGTTAATGCTCTGCTTGTCCGGCACGGCTTTAGGGTGACGGAGCTTTCGCCTCAACGGGAATCACTTGAGCAGGTTTTTCTGCGCCTCACAGCCCGCACGGACAGTATTCGCGACTGACGAAAACATTGCCTGAAATCGGTCAAAAAGCGCGACACACTCTCGTGTAAAAGTCTTAACGTTTTCACAATCATCAAACAGCGCGGGCGGGAATAGAATGCGTCGCAATTCCGACAGGCAAAGGGGGAGAGGCGCATCGCGGTGCAGCCGCGAGCACTTCGAAGAGATTTATGAGTTCCCGATTCCAATATCCAATGAACACCGGATCGCTGGGCGACACGCGCCGCCCGAGCACATTTACTCCGGTGACACACCACACAGCGAGCAACTTCGCGCCGGATCAGAATTGGACGGCGATCAAAGCGAATCACCGACCGACCGTCTTAGTCGTTGAAGATAATGACGATAGCTTGTTCATGTTGAAGAGCGTGTTGAGCCGGAAGGGCTATCACGTAGTCGAAGCGTGGGACGGCAAGCAAGCGGTCGAGATCGCCGAGTCTGAAGAGCTTGATTTGATTCTGCTCGATCTGCAATTGCCAAGGTTGAATGGCCTCGGCGTGATTCATCGCCTGCGGCAGAACTCAAAACTTCAAAACGTGCCGGTGGTAGTTATCACCGGGCAGGATCCGGAACAGTATCGGAGCAGTGCGATTGCCGAAGGTTGTGACGATTTCCTCGTCAAGCCTATCGACTTTGACCGGCTCGATGCGGTGCTGGACTACTACGCGCCGGTCGAACCCATCGCCGCATAATCGTTTTCCTTCCGTTTGAAGGCGGGCTACTGCCGACCCGATGGAGGGCCGTAGCCCGCCTCTAAACAAAGCTCAACCCTGGCTGCTTCAAGTCCCTGCAAATACTGCGTCTATCCGCCAGGCTAAAAGCTTAGATTAGCCTAGCTTCTTATTCTGATTATTCCTGAGTTGCTGAGCTGGCCTCGTGCTTTGACAGTCACTGTGGAATTGCCTACCGCGAGACTATTCGGCAGTCTGAATACCACCTGGGTGAAGGTTGAGTTGGGAAGCGCACGCACGTCCTCGGCGGCGACATCGTAGCTTTGATTATTGCTCCCGACCAGATTTATCACGACCGACGCGGAAGTCTCGCCGGATTGAAGCTGGAAATTACTGAGAAAGATTAAGACCCGCGTATTTTTGTCACTACTTGAATTAAGCAGGTTTGACCCATTAACCACCGGAAACGGATCTCTTAACAGCAGGATTGAATCTACCGCCGAAACCAGGTTCGGCACGGGCGCGAACTGTTCGAGAAGAATCTGAAACGGGGCGCTTGTGCCGACCGAACTCACCGAAAACGATCTGGTCGGAGTGCTTGCGCTGAGTCCGTTGCAACCGTAGGCGAGCACTCTCCAATAGTAAGCTTGTCCTGCTGACACCGTCACATTCCGGCTGGTAGCAGCTTGACTCCCTACTAAGGGCAGCACATTGGGATTTGGTCCAAAGAACACTTCGTACGCAGTGGCATTCGCTGATGAGCTCCAGGACAATGCCACGGAAGTAGTTGGCGAACTGACACTCTCTCCATCACCGGGTGACGACTGGGCGAATGCCCCGGGCGCAGCACAGCCGGTGCTACTACGAAACTGCGAGACTATCAAGGCGGTGTTGTTGATTACCTGATGGTTGTCGCGCTGGTCCAACACCCCGGTGGGAACGCCTCCGTAAAAAACATTCGGATTGGAAAAGTGGGCCACGCGCGGACAACCGGTTGGACACGGGTCGGTGTAAGACATAACGGTGCGAAACGCGCCGTCGACATAGTGACCGAAAGCAAAGGGATACGAAGCGGTGGAAGGCGAGCCGCCGTTTTCGGGATTGTGCTCGCAACCCTGGTTATGACCGAGTTCGTGCGCAAAGGTTAGATTTCCGACCGCACAACTTCGTCGTGTGGCGGAAAACGCACTGAAGGCAAAGCTCGGCCGAACCGTGCGCATTAGTGCACCCACTCCGCAGTTAGCGGGGTCGCTCTCGACAAGGATGGCCACCAAATCCGCGTTCGTCGTGTTCCGCATCGCGGCAACATTCGCATCGGTTCTGGCCCAGTTCAATGCGTCGTTCAGTCCGTTTTCGGTGTAGTTGGCCGCCTCCATCGTGCCGGCCAACCGCAGTCGCGGAGTGATGTCGCTGTTCTGATAGGCGGTGTTGGCGGCATTGACGGCCTGCTGCGCGAAGACTTCCGTTTGCGTAGTGCCGCCAAGCGCATTTCGCACGGGTGTGGTGTAAACCACAAGCACATCAATTTGGGTACCATCATCAGACGCGACCGTGTCGAAGATCGGTTCCTCTTGATTCTTTGCCGATTTGATCACGTCTTCGTTTCCCGTACCACACGGAGGGAACCGGCTTTGGTCAACTTGAACCAATAGATGCTTGAAGTCTTTCTGTGGGACGATCTCATAAACTGCATCGGGCGCATAAATCAGTCCTGACACGGCCCTGTCTTTTACAGTGAGAACTACATCCCCACCCGCGGTGACGGCGCCGGAAATTTTTCCCCGCCAACCGAATTCGCCCGGCCCAAACCTGATGAAACCCTCGGACGATCTTTGAATTGCTTCGTGGCGCTGGCCGTCGAACAGGGGAAAGGTGAGTGTTTGTGCCCACTCAAAATCGACCTGATCAAGATTGATTGTTATTTCTTGTTCGGCCACACCGGCACTCGATATTGATGATCTGAGTTTTTTGACTGAGACAAAATCAAATAGCTGCTCAGATTGCGCGGTGTTGGATTCCGCGCTCCCGGTGCGCAAAAGGTTTTCCGCAGTAGACGAGCTGAGGGAAAACAGCGCCAGAAGCAAGACTCCCAGCGCTATAACAATCAGGAGGGCTCTTCTATCCATGCCTTTTGTCAGTACCACCTGCGTAAGCGGGTGGGTGTTCGATAAGCTTAAGCTTGTACATCCTGTCAGTACCACCTGCGTAAGCGGGTGGGTGTTCGACAAGCTTAAGCTTGTCGTACTTTAAAGGTCCAAACGCGAGCGAATTTCATTAAAGCAGTCGGGGTCGGATGTTTTTAGAACTGCAGGGATTTTAAGGCTAATTCATGCGGAGTGGCAATCCACAGTCCAGCAGCTATTCCGTGCGTCTAGTCACAAGATTAAGACGCTTTTGAGCTTCCACCGCTTCCGTACTATTTGGATACCGCTGCACAATCTCGCGCCAGGCGGCGCCATCGTAGTGGAACTGCTTGGTGTTCCGGTCGAAGATGAAAAGCACGCCTTGCCGGTTGTAGCGGTCCAGGCCGTTGTAATTCAAAAAGTAGCTGAACTCGGGTGCGCCGTCTATCGGTATTTCGCGGCGTTCGAAGCGACGCTCGGATTCGCGCGAGAGCTTTGCGGCGGCTTCTTCGGCGGCATCACCCAACAGAAGCAAAACCTTCGGCCGTAATGATGAGCGCGGAAAGGTATCGAGAAAAATTCGCGCCCGGGCTACCCGATCAAATTCGTCGGCGCCGCTGATGAGATGGGCCAGGCGGCGGTCATCACCCTGACGTCCCGAGGCCACTAACGCTTCACTTTGAATCCAGCCAAACGTGCGGCGCGTGACCGCCACATGAAAAAACAGAAGGCCGTCGCGGCCGCGGCTCGAGCCGCGAATGGAAACAATGCGGCCACGTCCAAGCCTCCGCATTAACCGGGCAGAGAGACTGGGCGCCGTTCGCAAGGCTGCCAGTCGTTCGTCGGCAACCACCGCCAGATTTCCGCCCGGTGGAACGCGCTTCTTCTGCGCCGCGGACGCCGACACAGAAAGCAAAACCAGGATGAGTGCCTTGGCAAAGAGGGTGGTGATGGATTTGCCGGACATGGTTCGCCTCGAGATTAAGTGAGGTTGCGAAATGGCAAACCTGCGAGCGCGACCGTAGAGTGAATTTCTAAAAACGAGGGCAGCGGGATGACCGCTCCAGCTAACGAATCGCGCGGCGGCGCGCTGCCGCAACCGTGGGATTAGATTTCACGCGAGCTTCGGCCGCTACCAGACGACGGCTGATGCCTGCGTGGTGAAAGTGACAAATTGCAACTGCAAGCGCGTCGGCGGCGTCATGCGGCTCAGGAATGGAAGATAACGAAAGCAGGACGCGCACCATTTCCTGGACCTGGCGCTTCTCAGCGTTGCCATAACCAGCGACGGTCTGTTTGATCAACCGCGGCGCATACTCGCCAATCTCGAGCGCGGCACTCTCGGCGGCCAGCAGAGCCACGCCACGTACCTGCCCCAGCTTAAGAGTTACTTTCGGATTTGAAGCGTAGAAGGCCTCTTCGATGGCGCAGGCATCGGGCTTCAGTCGCGCAACAATTTCTTCGAGGGCGCGACTGATCTTCAAAAGCCGCGACGGAAAGGTCGATGACGTCTTCAGCCTAACGACGCCGAATTCTACCAGCCGGTAGTTTCGGCCGTCAGCGTCGCCTTCAACCACGCCCCAACCGGTCGTTTCACTGCCCGGATCGATGCCGAGAACGCGCATAGTGCGTCAAAGTGTACAGCATCAATCAAGCGGTTTCTATAAAGAACTGCTTCTGACTGGGATTGTGAGATTTAGAAGTCTTTGCCAGCGGGATTACAAAGACGGCGCTAGTAAGACCGGATCTTAGTTGAGGACCTTTTCCACAAGAAAGAAGTGGAGCAAGGACAAGCGGAGACCTCAACGAGTCCGCGGAGCGGACGACGGCATAAAGCCCGGGGTGAGCGCAGCGAACCCCGGGAGAAAAAACCGATCGAGAGGTTGAGCCCGCGAAGCGGGCGACAGCCGGTGACTCTAAAGAAGGGAGCGTGCGTGTGAAGGTTGATTTTGACAAACCGCAATTGTGAGGGCTATCGGCCGCTTCGCGGACTAAATGTCTTATGTGGACGCTCATGTCCCGGGGTTCGCTGCGCTCCCCCCGGGCTTTATGCCACCGGCCGCTTCGCGGACTTGTTAAGCGTCCTTTCCACGGACTCTTATGACCCAACGCTTGTTAATCAGACCGCTACGCTGCCGCCATGTCGGCTTCGTTCATATCAAAGTTAGCCGACACCTTTTGCACGTCATCGTGATCTTCGAGAGCTTCCATCAGCTTGACCATTTGGTTGGCGGGCGCGCCTTCAAGCTTGATGTAGTTTTGCGGAACCATCTCAACCTCAGCCACCTGCGGAGTGATACCGGCTGACTTGAGTGCGCTTTGGACGGCTTCAAAACTTTCAGGAGCGGTGATGATCTCCCAGTTGTCTTCATCGTCGCGGATATCTTCGGCGCCGGCCTCGATCGCAATATCAAAAAGTTGATCTTCGGGCTTCGCGCTCTTCTCGACGACCAGGTAGCCTTTCTTTTCAAACATCCAGCCGACCGATCCCGCTTCGCCAAGGTTGCCGCCGTTCTTGGAAAAGATGTGACGAATTTCCGCCACCGTGCGATTGCGATTGTCCGTCATCGATTCGATAAGCAGCGCGACGCCGCCCGGACCGTACCCCTCGTAAGTGATCTCTTCATAATTGACGCCTTCCTCGGCGCCAGTACCACGCCGAATCGCACGATCAATCGTGTCGTTGGGCATGTTGCCGGCTTTGGCGTCAGAGATGGCTTTACGCAGGCGGGCGTTTGCGTCGGGATCGCCCCCGCCGGTGCGCGCCGCCACGGTCAACTCTTTGATGAACTTGGTGAAAAGCTTGCCGCGCTTGGCGTCGGTCGCGCCCTTCTTGTGCTTAATCGAATGCCACTTCGAATGTCCCGACATGGAAACGGTCCTTAAGAATTTATTGATTGAGTTTGTGCGGGAGAATATATCACAGGGCTTTGGAGTGCTGCGACTTGTCGCAGCTTTTCCAAATCCGGAAAAGCGGTGTCGAGCCACCGCACTCCAAAATCATTTCAGCTTCTCATATTCCTGGCGAGCCTCAGCAAGAATGGGAATGGAAGCGTCCGCTTCTTTCCACGCGTCAAAGAAATCCTGATAGGCTTTACGCGCCTTCGCGCTTTCAGCATTGAGGGCTGACGCGCGGCCGAAACCGAGCTGGGCCAGCGAGTAGAGCGGCGAAAGCGGATACCAGCCTCGGTGATCGAGGATCGCGCGAAACTCGGCCGCGGCTTGAGCGCCATTCTTCTGGTTTAAGTAGGCCTGCGCGCGTACATATTGCGGCCAGAAATCGCCGAACACTTCATACTTCCGCGCCGACTCGAGCAGCTGCACTGCCTGCGCGCCGTTGCCGCGACTCAATTCAAGCTGGGCGCGAACCAAGGGAATGATCACGTTAATGAGCAGAGTGTCCTTCGAAAAGTTTCTGTTCATCTCATCGATCAGTGATTGCGCCGGAGCTGCCTGCCCACAAGCCGCCAGCGCGTTGGCCGCGTGATGCAGGTGCGAAAGATCGCGTGAAAAGGAAAGCGCTCGCGTCGTTAGATCGGAGACTTTTCCGCAATCGCGGAAAGCCGCAGATCGAATCGCCTGCTGCAACAGAATCTGTGCGGCAGCCTCTTTCAGGTTATTACGCTGGGCCACATCGGCAGCCTGATCGCTAAACTGATTGGCTTTGGCAAGTTGGCCGGCAAATTCTGCGGTCTGGGCCTGCCAGTTCAGGGCCAAAGGACCTGACTTTCCCGCAGCCCAATCCAGCTGCTGCTTCATACCCGCCGCATCGCCTTTGATAAAAGCAATCCGGTACAACAGAGTGTGCATCAGCTCAGTTTCAAGCTTCTGCGACATGGCCTGCTGAACCACCTGTTGCGCCTCGTCAAAACGATTCAAGCCTGCGAACCCGGCGGCCATGTTCGACTGGGCTTTAGCTTCTTTCGGATTAAGACGCGCAGCTTCACCGGCTTCTTCGACAGCCTTTTCGAACGGCCCAATCAACGTGTAGCGAACGGCGAGTAGGTTGTGCGGCTCCCAGTCGCGCGGATAGGTCCGCTTCCAAACGTCCAACGCGTCCGCGGCCTTGTCGAGCTCGCCGCTAACCGCGCCGTAATAATTCCACGAGACGTAAAGCTTTTCGCGTTCGCTGGCGCGCTCGCGAAATTCATAAGCCTTCGAGGACGCCTGGCGCGCCAATTCATACTGCCGGGTGTTGTTATAGCAAGCCGCCAATCGCGCATAGGCGATGGCAAAGTGCGGATCCACATCGAGGGCGCTGCGATAGAAAGGAATGGCCTTCGCGTATTGGCCGCTGGAGTGCTCCTGCAGTCCGAGCGAATAGTAACGAAGCGCTTCTAGTGAGGGCGTGGTGACCTGGTCAATTGGCGCATCGAACTTTTGAATCGAGCTGAGAGATTCGCCGAGCTTCTCGCGCAGTTTGGACGCAGCCTGGCCAAGCGACTTCAGGACCTGCTCTTTTCCTTCTGCTTCAATTTGTTCGGAGGCAATAGAGTCACCCGTCTTGGCATTTTGCGCTTCCAGCGAGATCACGTAATTGCCACCCACGCCGGCAATCGAACCAATCAACATAGCCTTGATGCCGTTACGCTCACAAATCTCGCGGGCGATTTCGCGCGTCACGCGTTCATTCGGGGAACGATCCATGAATTTCAGCGCGTCGTGCACGCGATCGTCTGAAAAAATATCCAGAAACGGCGATTGCCGAAGTTGAGCAGAAAGAGCTTGCTTGAGCGTCGCGTCAAACACCTGGTCCCCGGTCGTGTTGACGAAATCCGCCACCAGAATTGTGTCCTTGTCGGTGAGCGCGGGCGTCCGCCGCGCCGAAGCAAAATAAACGATCGCAATGACGGCCAGGACCGCGGCGATGCCGATGCCGGCAGCAATCCTCTTGTGACGCTTAATTTCGTTGACTATGTATTCGGCGCTCGACACGCGCGTTTGGGCGGCAATTTGCGCTGAGCTGGTTGCCGGCGCCGCCCGCGGCACGGATGAATGCGAGCTGAGTTGCACCTGCGCGTGTGGGATTTCGGTGTCGGCAAAGGCTGCGAGAGATCCGGTCAAGCCGGTCAGCCTTTCCGGACCCATCGATCGTTCGAGCTCTGATTGAAACTCAGTCCGCTGCTTCAGTTTTCTCAGGTCTGACTCGAACTCTTTTACTGTCTGGTAACGCTCGTCCACGTTCTTGCGTAAGGCCTTGAGGACGATCCACTCGAACTCTCCGGGAAGCGTCGGCGCAAAGCGGGCGATCGGCAAAGGCTCGCTTCTGGCGATGGCTACGATCACATCGGTCTTGGTCTCGCCACTAAACGGCGGCCGGCCCGAGGCCATTTCGTAAAGCATCACGCCCAGGCTCCAGATGTCCGTGCGGCCGTCGATGGGCTTGCCGCGCGCCTGCTCGGGCGACATGTACTGCGACGTGCCGAGCACAACGCCGGCGTCAGTTTGGACCAAGGCGCGAGTCACCGCCTCGGTGTCGGTTTCATCTCCACCAATGCCGTGCTCGGTCAACTTGGCCAGCCCGAAGTCCAAAACTTTGACGTGACCATTCTTTCGAATCATCACATTCTCAGGCTTGATGTCGCGGTGCACGATACCGGCGGCGTGCGCTTCTTCCAACGCACCGGTTACCTGGATCGCCACGTCAAGAATCTCGCTGAGTTCCATGGGCGGTCCGCTCATCCGCTTTCTTAACGTGACGCCGTCGATGTATTCGGTGGCGATGTAGTGACGCCCGCCCTCGTCACCCATTTCATAGATAGTCAGGATGTTCGGATGGTTTAAAGCGGATGCTGCATACGCTTCCTGATCAAAGCGGCTGAGCCGATCGCGATTTTGCGTGAGTTCTTCGGCGAGAAGTTTGAGTGCGACTTTGCGGCCGAGCTTCGTATCTTCAGCGAGGTAAACCTCGCCCATGCCGCCCGCGCCGAGCTTTTCGAGGATGCGATAACGAGAAATGGATGTCAGTTCCATTGGGGGAACTCGTTCATTTCAACAGCGTCAGTTGCTCAAGCCTGGCCGCATCGGCGCCCTGAAGGCGAACAATCTTGTTCTTTGAGTTAGCGCCGGAAACAATCTCAACGGCATTTTGCGGCACACGGAAGCTTTTTGCGAGTACGCGAGCCAATTCCCGGTTGGCAGAGCCGTCGACGGGAGGCGCGCTGATCCGCACTCGTAAAGCGCCGTTGTGCTCGCCGCCGACTTCGCTGCGGGACGCGCGCGGCACAACACGCACCGCAAAAGTGAGGCCGCGGTCGTGCTGGGAATAACGAATCAAGATACTTTGTAACGCAAGCTGCTAGCTTGCGCAAGCC
>DATENS010000030.1:0-2112 GCA_035274925.1 Pyrinomonadaceae bacterium
ATGCTGTTTGCGGATGTGCAGACATGATTAGTTAGTATTCAGAAAGCCATCTTCGACAAAATCTGGTGGTTGATACCCCACTTCTTGAAACATCCACTTCTTCCTTTAGGCTGACTAGGCTTGAGCCTTGTTTGCCGGCGCTTCGGGCCTTACGACTGCTGGATCCGGTTTCTTTTCCTGGATCGCTTTGCTGTAGTCGCGTTTGCGCGGCGGGATCAGGGAGATATCGACCGCCTCGTACGATATCACCGGACCTTCTCCTGAATATTCCGCGATCGTAGTCTTCAAAAAATTTTCATCGTCGCGATCAGGAAATTCGGGTTTGTAATGCGCGCCGCGCGATTCGTTACGGTTCAGTGCGCCAAGCGTAATCACGCGCGCCAGCTCGAGCATGTTGTCCAAATGTCGCGCGTGCGGCAATGCCATCGTGGCCCACAGATTCGAATCGTTAATGGAAATCCGTTTGTAACGGTCCATCAACTCGAGCAACTTATTGTCGGTCTCCTTGAGCTTGTCGTTGTAGCGAACGACCGTTACGTTGTCCGTCATCCACTTGCCCATTTCCTGGTGCAACACGTATTGATTTTCGTTGCCGCCTTGGCTGATCAGCGAATCGTTGATCTCCTGCTGCTTCTTTAGCTCCTGATCGTAAATACGCGATCCATTTGAGCCATTCCGCTGGACGCCGGTCGCGTATTGAATCGCCGCTGGAGCAGCGACAAACCCGCCATACACGCAACTCACCAGCGAGTTCGCGCCGAGCCGGTTGGCGCCATGAATCGAATAGTCGCATTCGCCGGCAGCTAGCAAGCCCGGAATGTTTGTGCGCTGATCAAAATCCACCCACAGGCCGCCCATCGAATAATGAACGCCGGGAAAGATTCTCATCGGCACGTGACGCGGGTCGTCGCCGACGAACATTTCGTAGATTTCAAGAATCGCGCCAAGTTTTCGATCGAGTGTTTCAGCCGGAATATGCGTTAGATCGAGGTAAACCTGGTTCTCTCCAGCGACACCTTTTCCTTCTATGCAGATCTGGAAAATTTCTCGGGTGGCGATATCGCGCGGCACCAAGTTTCCGTACGCGGGATACTTTTCTTCAAGGAAGTACAGCCTTTCCTTTTCCGGGATCGTTGATGGCGGGCGCGTGTCACCAACCTGTCGCGGCACCCAGACTCGGCCTCCTTCGCCGCGTGCTGATTCAGACATCAACCTCAATTTGTCTTCGCCCGGAATCGAGGTCGGGTGCACTTGAATGAACTCGCCGTTTGCGTACCTTGCGCCCTGTTGGTAACACGCTGAGACTGCGCTGCCGGTGCATACCATTGAGTTCGTTGACTTGCCGAAGATCAGTCCCGGCCCACCGCTCGCCATGATGACTGCGTCGGCTGGAAAAGCTTTGAGCTCGAGCGTCTGAAGATTCATCGCGACCAGTCCGCGACAAACCTGGGCTTCATCGAGCACCAGCGAAAGCATTTCCCAATGCTCAAACTTGCGCACCTTGCCGGCCACTTCATAACGGCGCACCTGCTCGTCCAGCGCATATAACAATTGTTGGCCAGTCGAGGCGCCTGCGAATGCGGTGCGGTGATGTTTGGTGCCGCCAAACCGGCGAAAGTCCAACAAGCCTTCGCTCGTGCGCGAGAAGGGCACACCCATCCGATCGAACAAATAAATGATCGACGGTGCCATTTCGCACATCGCTTTGGCCGGCGGTTGGTTCGTCAAAAAGTCCCCGCCATAGACCGTATCGTCGAAATGTAACCAGGTGGAATCACCTTCGCCTTTGGTGTTCACTGCGCCGTTGATGCCGCCTTGAGCGCATACGGAATGCGAGCGTTTGACCGGGACCACGGAAAAAATATCGACGGCGTGACCGGCTTCAGCAATGCGCATGGTCGCAGCCAAGCCTGCCAACCCGCCACCTATGATTGCGATCTTGATGCCTTCTGCCATGTCTAAAGAATTCCTCCCAACAACCCGCCGGGACGAATAAAAGCAATTGCAGCGTTAATGCCCACCAGCAAAAGCAGCGCGCCAAACGCGATGCATGCATAGCCCGTCAGCCGTTGCGCGCGTTCGCCGATCGTGATTCCCCAATCCACCAGGAAC
>DATENS010000031.1:0-5820 GCA_035274925.1 Pyrinomonadaceae bacterium
GGAAAATATTGACCAAGCCAAAATCGAAGAAGCATACCGTCGCGCGGAGGCGCGACTTAAAGACAAGATTTCCGACGAAGAAGTTGCTTCAGTCAACGCTTCGCTTGCTCGTTCCCTGGCACAGCTTCATGTAAAACGGCGGCGGTCGTCGCGCATATGACATGGCCTGTAAACCTCTGTGATTCAACTGTGGATCCTGGAAACAAGGTGCATCGGCCGGCAATACCATGAGTAGCGAGTATCTCGAATCACCCGCGTTCTATCGCGCGATTCTCACGAGCGAATGGCATCGCATTATTGGATTGTTGGCGGTTTTGGCCGCAGTGGTGGTTTACACGATCCTGCGTGGCATCAGGGTCGAAGGGTTCAATCTGCTTTGGTTACAAACCGCAGCGCTGTTCATGATAGCTTCGCACGAAATTCTTGTATTGCGCGCCCTCAATCGAGCGCGAAAAGGAGGCAAGGACGTTCAGGTCGCAACCTGGGTGGTCAATGTAGTGTTAGAGAGCCAGATTCCAACCATCGCTCTTTTTCTGTTGTTGGTGAGTGAATGGATGACGCCATATCAGGTGCTCATCGCTCCCGCCGTTCTTGTCTACTTCGTTTTCATTATCCTCTCGATATTACGTCTAAGTCCCAGCCTAACGTTGTTAACGGGAACGACGTCAGCGCTCGGTTACCTGTTCGTCACGTTCTACGTCGAGGCAAAGTTTCAAAACTCAAGAGCTGAGCTGGGTGGTTTTCCGCTTCAGCTTTACATGGTTTACGCGAGCATAATTTTTCTGGCCGGTATCATCGCGGCGGCCATCGCTGCAAAAGTCCGAACTTACGTGGGATCCGCGTTACGAGAAGCGGAACTACAACATAAGCTTGAGCAAGTAAATCACGATCTCGAGATCGCCCGGACGATTCAACAGGGTCTTCTGCCCTCTCAAACATTGAAGCTGGACGATTTTGAGATTGCCGGCTGGAATCGCCCGGCGGATCAGACCGGTGGTGATTACTTCGATTGGCAATCCCTGCCTGACGGGCGGGTGGCAATCAGCCTGGCCGACGCGACCGGCCACGGAATTGGGCCGGCGCTGGTTAGCGCATCCTGTCGCGCTTACTCACGCGCGAGTTTACTGGCCGGCGCCGATAAGAATGGCTTGCTCGACCGGCTCAACAGCCTGTTAGGGGAAGACCTCTCGGCAAATCGTTTTGTTACTTTTGCGGTCTTGTTTCTCGATCCGCGAAAGTCGCTGGTGAAGGTACTGTCAGCGGGTCATGGACCGATGCTGTTGTACAGACACCGAAGCAATGAGATCGAAAGCCTCGAAGCTCACGGAATCCCGCTCGGTATGATCGCCGGTGTTCCTTATAGCAACGCCACCGAAGTATCGCTCGAACCGGGCGACATGATGGCTGTGGCCACCGACGGCTTCTATGAATGGGAAAATAAAGACGGTGAGCAGTTTGGACTTGAGCGCCTGGAAAGAGCGATTCGAGACTCGCGCGACTGCACAGCGGGAGAAGTGATCGAGCGACTTCGCACGTCCGTCGAAAAATTCTGTGGCGGCACAGAGCAACAAGACGACCTCACTGCCGTTGTTCTCAAACGTAAACTTCGGGAAGCTGGAACTGCATGAGTGCCAGCGCTAATTAGAGGTGTCTTAACAAGTCCGCGAAGCGGACGGCGGCATAAAGCCCGGGGTGAGCGTAGCGAACCTCCGGCACACGACCGCCTACAAAGACATTAAGTCCGTGAAGCGGCCGACAGGCCTCACATTTACGGTGCGTCAATATCAATTGCACGCCGCCCTTCTCATAGTAACGGCTGTCGCTCGCTCCGCGAGCTCAGACCCTTTTCTCGGATTCGATCCTGGGGTTTGCTCGCTTCGCTCGCTGCACCCCAGGCTTTATGCCGTCATCCGCTCCGCGGACTCGTTGAGCTCTCAGCTTTTTCATTGCTCAACGCAGGTTAGCTATTACCAACGCGTGTTGGGTCAGTGAGTGATTTGAGGTATCAGATAGAACATCAGGGCGATGATCGAGTACACCGTGATCAGTTGTACGCCTTTATACCAATTCGCCTGGCCGTCACCGCAGACCATTACCCCGACGAAGACGGCGATGAACAACGAACCCATCTCGGCGCGACTGAAGGCGAGCTCCAGTGGTTGCGGCGCAATGAAATAACTTGTCAGCACCAGCAGCGGCGCGACAAACAAAGCAATCTGGATCGAACTTCCCAGCGCGATGCCAACCGAAAGGTCCATCTTGTTCTTTCGACCCATGGCGATCGCTGATCCACTTTCTGCGGCGCCACCGACAACCGCGACGAAGACGATACCGATAAACACCTGCGACATTCCCAACGCCTCAGCGGTTGCCTCGGCAGCGCCGACCAGAATCTCGCTCATGAATGCGGCCAGCACCGATGCCACGACCAAAGTAATGACGGCGCGCGCGACACTCCACTGTGCTTCGTGATGATGATCGGTGTCGCCTCCGCTTTCGACACTGGCGAATGCGCTCTTGTGAGTTTTGAGTGAATAAAGAATGTAGAGCCCGTACGCGATTAGGAGCAGAAGGGCGATGCCGATGTTGAGCAACTTCTCCTGGCGTACCACCTCGTTCGGCGCAAAGACCCGGCTAAACGCACTCGGCACTGACATGCTTACGGCCGCGAGAAACATCATCGTGCCGTAAGTCCGGGCCGCGGCCGGATTGAATTTTTGCTCATGATATTTAAGCCCGCCACTGAGAAATGCCACACCCATCGCTAAGAGCAGATTGGCGAGAATCGCGCCGACCAGGGACGCTCGCACCATGTCGAGATAGCCGGCTTTCAAAGCAACCAGCGCAATGATCAGTTCGGGAGCGTTGCCGAAAGTCGCGTTTAGCAAACCTCCGACGGCATCACCGGTGCGCGTCGCAAGTTGTTCGGTGGCGCCGACGATCTGCGCGGCAATCGGAATGATTGCTATCGCCGCCATGAAAAACAGCACCGGGCCTGAGACATGTGCGCGCTCGAGCACTATCGTGAGCGGGATGAACAGCAGCAGCCAGTTCATCGGGCTCCGCATAAAACTGCTCAAAGGTGACTGGTGTAGCGGCGATCTGACATCGGTTAAGTCAGAAACGGCCTGGCCTGCTATTGACATATCATCTCCTTAAACTGAAACGAGCATGTGGTTCCTCGCATGCCGAATCTCAAAAGACCCGGCCCAGCCCAACTCCAACGCGGCAGAATCAGCACATGATAGGAGCGGTTTGACCTCTCTGCTTACTGGCAAATCTGACAGTACTGTGGTGAGAAAGGCAGGGGTAAGCTGCTCCCCGGCGAAGAGTACGGGCAACTGTTCTGGTTGGTTTTCGCGTCCGCGATGTGACCGACCTTCTAAGCAAAAACGAGCAATCCAGGAGGACAAAATCATGGCCGGATCAATCGGGCGTGGCTTTTCAATAGTTAAGAGCGTGCTGCACCCCACCGATTTTTCAGCGTCCAGCCTGATTGCATTTCACCACGCACTAAAGATCTCGATGTCTGTAAGGTCCAAGCTCACTTTGTTGCACGTTTCGCGAGGTGACGCTGCCGAATGGTCCGGCTTTCCGGGAGTGCGGGATACGCTTGAACGTTGGGGAGCGTTGCCTAACCGAAGCCAGAGGTCTGACGTAGGCAAGCTTGGCATTGATGTTAGCAAAGTGGTGGCGGAGGAGGCTGACCCGGTTGATTCAGTAGTTCATTTCTTGAACAGGCGTAGTGCCGACTTGATAGTCTTGGCTACGTCTAAACGGGACGGTCTGGTTGGTTGGCTGGGCAAGTCGGTGGCTGAACCTGTCACTCGGAAAGCAGGACAAATGACTCTTTTGATTCCGGCGGACGCGGAAGGCTTTGTCTCTGCTCAAGATGGATCTGTCAGCCTGAGCAATGTACTTATTCCCGTAGCTGCTACTCCATGGCCGCAGGCGGCTGTTCACGTGGCTGCTCGCTTGATTACAAAATGGAACTGTCCGAAAGGAACTTTTACTCTCGTTCACGTGGGCACGGACGACAGCATGCCGGCCGTTCACCTGCCTGAAGTATCCGGATGGGTTTGGAAAAAGGAGCTGCGGACCGGCCCGGTTATTGAAACAATTGTTGAGGCAGCAGGAGATTTTCAAACTGATCTGATTGTTATGGCGACCGACGGTCGCAATGGATTCCTGGATGCCTTCCGAGGTAGTCACAGCGAAAGGTTACTGCGTCATGGGGCGGCGCCGCTCCTCACTGTTCCTATCAATTCGCGAATATCACGCCAACTCGGTTGAAACCTTCCACACGATCCTTCAACTTTTCTGTCCTTGCTCGGTGTCGCTTAACCCATCAGCAGCTTACTGAGTCCTAACGCAATCAGCGTCGCCGCCACCACACATACCAGACCGGGACGCATGAAACTATGGTTCAGCAGGTACCTGCCGATCTTTGTCGTGCCGGTCTGATCGAACGAGACAGCGGCAAGCACCGTCCCGTAAGTCGGCAGAAAAAAGAGGCCATTGGACGCCGGATAAAAACCGACCAGCAGCGGCAGCGGCACGCCGAGAGCCTGACCTACCGGCATTAGCAATGAAACCGTGGCCGCCTGACTGAACAGCAGCGTTGACATCAGAAACATGCCGCCGGCAAATGCCGAAGGATAAGCTTGAACCAATCCTGAAATCTGACTCACGATGTAGGTTCGATTGCCTTCGAAGAAGGAAGAACCGAGCCATGAAACACCGAGGATGCTGATGATTGCCGTGACGCCGCTCCGCATGATCGTTCCCTTGATAGTTTGCTCAGGCGACACTCGGAACACAATCATGGTGAGACCAGAAACAGCGATCATCACGATCATGATTGCGTAACCCATGCTGACCTGATCCGTATCGACGCCGCCATCGGTCACAACCTGGTAAACAGGACGCAGCCCGGGGAAAATTCCGATTAGCACTACAGAAATGATGGCCACTACGAAAAGGATCATCGAGCCGCGAGCGCTACGCAGGCTCTTGCGATCTGATTGAGTGGATTTCCCAGCATCCTTGATTTCACCGTTGGCTAACCGTTTTTGGTATTCCGGATCTTCGCTCAAGGGCTTTCCTCGCCACGCGACTGAAAGCGCGCCGATCAGTACCGCAATAAAAGTCGATGGGATAGTGACCATGAGCAGCCGCGGTAGCGAGATACCTTGCGCTGCCATTAATCCAAGCATTGCCACGGTGGCTGCTGATATCGGTGACGCGATGTTTCCGTGAAATCCCGCAATCACGCTGATTGAGAGCGGCCGCTCAGGCCGAACATTTCCTTTTCGCGCGACTTCGGCGATTACCGGGAGCAAAGCATACATGACATGGGTGGTGCCGGACCCAAGCACCAGGAGATAGGTTGCGACGGGGGCGATGAAGACGATGTGCTGAGGATGCTTTCGCATCACACGCTCAGCCAGCGACACCAGATAATCAAGTCCACCCGCCGCCTGCATGGTGGCCAGCGCCGTGATCACGGCGATGATCATCCCGAGGACTCCGGGTGGCGGCCCGCCGGGCGGAAGGGCGAACAGAAAGACGAAGATGGCGAGACCGATACCGGCTACCGTGCCGAGCGCAATTCCGCCGAGGCGCGCGCCAATCACGATGCACGCAAGAAGAATGAGCAGCTCGATCCAGATCATCTATCAAATCCCCTTGCATGGTTGCGGTGCTGAATCAATATGCGGCGAGACCTCGGGAACGAAACTGTTCACAGACGCGGTCGACGAGTTTGGCTGACGGCGGCTGTACGCTGCCGAGCGTGTAATTAAGCTTGAGCCGGTCCCA
>DATENS010000032.1:0-3516 GCA_035274925.1 Pyrinomonadaceae bacterium
TCGCCGCGCAAATGCGTGTGCACACAGCGAAGTCCGCGGAAACGGTCGGCAGCCACGCGCACGCGCTTAAAATCCGGCATCTCGATCGCGCGCGCATCGCCCACGATGACGTACTCGACATAGCCTTTGCGATCAATGAGCGCGCCTATCTGGCGGCGGGTTTCGTGCGATAACTCGCTCAGTTGGCGCGCGAACTCGGGCGTGACGATTTGGTCGGGCTGAATACGGCGTTGATAAAGTTTCTCAATGCGGCGCAGTTGATTTGGCTTAAGCCCATGCGTGTTGCCGTGGAGACTTCTCATTCGCTGAACACTGTACGACAAACTTGAGTTTGTCGGAACTGAGAAGCCAAAGCTTATCGTACATTCCCGGTTCGACAACAGAGGGACAGGCCGTTACCATGTTTGTTCGCATCGCCGATCAGCATGAAGATCACCCGAATTGACCCGCAGGCAGCCATACCCGGTGGCGAAATAGCAATCCAGCTCAGCGGAGTCGGCCCGGTAACCGAGGGACACGCGCGTGTGCTCGTGGATCGCACCGAAGCGCATGTCGTCGCCGCCTCGAAAAGCCGTCTGCTGGCTTTGCTGCCCAAAATTGATCGAGGAGGCGAAGTCGAAGTCGCTATTCATTTCGACGGCGACACGCCTCGTGAGGCAAACTCAGTTTCATTTCTGGCCGGGAAACGGCTGGCCGGCGGCGTTCATCCGGTGGCCAATCCGGCCTTTGATCCCGCGGACGGCTCGCTGTACGTGACCCGCTCAGGCTCGCGCGGCGAACACGTTCCGGTGTCGCTCTATCGGATCGGAGCCGACGATGGCATCGAAGAATTTTCCGGCGACATCTCGAATCCCACCGCGGTTGCTTTCGACCGGCGCGGACAGATGTTTGTGACGAGCCGGTTTGACGGCACGGTTTATCGCGTCTCGGCGCTGCGAGAATGCGCAGTGTTTGCGAGCGATCTCGGCATCGCTACCGGCATGGTCTTTAATAGTGATGGAGACATGTTCGTTGGAGATCGCAGTGGAACCATTTTTCGTATAAACGAAATTGGTGAAGCGAGTCCGTGGGCGGAACACGAGCCGTCAGTCTCGGCTTATCATCTGGCGTTTGGTCCTGATGAAGCCCTGTATGTAACTGGACCTACAGTTTCAAGTTTTGACGTAATCACGCGGTTCGACAAGTTCGGGTCCGGCGAAGTGTTCTTCAAAGGACTTGGCCGGCCACAGGGCCTGGCGTTTGATCGCGACGGAAATCTTTACGTCGCGGCGTCACTCCATGGCCGGCGCGGCATCGTGAGGATTTCACGCGACGCCGAACAGGCTGAACTAATGGTGGCCGGCATGAATGTGGTCGGATTGGCATTCAGTCCCACAGGAGACATGGTGGTAGCAACCAATGACGCAGTCTACAGTTTACCGCTGGGAATTCATGGCATATTGCTTTGAGAATTGAGCTTTGACGGCCGAAACTGCGTGATGCTAATTTCGCAGCGGAAACCGTAAGAGGCAACCGGCTCAAAAAATTATGGGTGCAATTGACGGCAATGTAATCGGGCAGTTTCTTCTGTTCATGGTGGCGCTGATTTTTTCTTTGTCAGTGCATGAGTCGGCCCACGCGTGGATGTCGAACCGGTTCGGCGACGATCTCGCCAGATTGCAGGGCCGCATCAGTCTTAATCCGGTGGCCCACGTCGATCCGATTGGCACATTGCTGTTTCCGGCGATGGCTTACTTTACCGGGGCGCCCTTAATTGGATGGGCCAAGCCGACGCCGGTGAATCCACTGCGTTGGCGAAATAAGCGCGTGGCGAATTTTTGGGTTTCCGTTGCCGGAGTGATTAGCAATTTCATCATCGCGATTGTAGCCGGGCTGATAATTCGAATTTTGGGTTTCGCCCACGTCATCACGGTTACGCCCGATGGAATTGGACTGGGATCGGATTCAATCATTGCGGAGGGCGCGCTGAAGCTCTTGCTGACATTTTTCACCCTGAATGTCGCCCTGGGTGTTTTCAACTTGATTCCCATCCCGCCTTTGGACGGTAGTAAGGTTCTTCAAAGTATCTTGCCGCCAAGTTTTGAATCCGGATTCGAAGCGCTGGAGCGGTTTGGTTTTATCCTGCTGATTCTGGCCATGTTCACTGGAGTATTCCGGGTTATCTTCGGCGTGGTGATGCCGATTGCCACAAGACTTCTCCTGATTGGTGCCTGATTAAATGAAGCGAATTTTCAGCGGGGCACAACCCACCGGCAACGTCCATCTCGGGAATTATCTCGGCGCGCTGCGTAATTGGGTGGCGCTGCAAAACGAGTACGAGAGCTTCTTCTGCATCGTCAATCTCCACGCGGTCACGCTGCCGCAGGATCCGAAAGTGCTTGCCCAGAAGACCCTGGAGCTCGCGCGGATTTATCTTGCGGTAGGCATTGACCCTGAAGTCTCCACCATCTTCGTACAGTCGGATGTTCCCGAACATACTGAGCTGACCTGGCTGCTCAACTGCGTCACGCGCATGTCTGAGCTCGAGCGCATGACGCAGTTCAAAGACAAGGTGCGCAAACAGCAGGAAAACGTCGGCGTGGGGGTGTTTGATTATCCGGTGTTGATGGCGGCGGACATTTTGCTTTATCAGACCGACCTGGTGCCGGTAGGCGAGGACCAGAAACAACATCTCGAGTTAACCCGCGACATCGCCATTCGCTTTAACCGTGATTACGGCGAGACATTTCGCGTGCCCGATCCATTCATTCCAAAAGTGGGCGCCCGCATCATGTCGCTCGCCGACCCTGCAAAGAAAATGTCGAAGTCTGACGAAGACAGCGATGCCGGTTGCGTGATGCTGCTCGACGACAATGATGCAATTCGGCGTAAGTTCAAGCGGGCGGTGACTGACTCAGGTACTGAAATTCGGTTCGATGTGAACCGGCCCGCGATTAATAATTTGCTGACGATCTATCACCTACTCACAGGACAGAGCACGACCGATATCGAAGCCCGATTTGAGGGCAAAGGTTATGCGAAACTGAAGGAAGAATTGGCGGACGCCACAATTGAGTTTCTTCGGCCATTTCAGGAACGCGTTTCCGGCATCGATGATGATAAACTAAACGCGATTTTGGAACGGGGAGCTGCGCGCGCGCAGGAGATTGCTCGAAAGACCTTGGCCGACGCTAAGAAGAAGATGGGTTTGATTGGCGCGCGAAAGTAATTATGGAAGAGAATTCTTCAGCGGAGGTCGAACCAACCCCGGCAGCGGCGCCGGAACCAGCACCTGCACCCGCATCCATCAGTGTCAGCGGGGCCAAGCCCGAGATCACCCCCGACCGTGAAAACGACCAATTAAAGATTACGCTCGGTGAATTTGAAGGCCCGCTCGATCTTCTCCTGTACCTGATTCGCCAGGAGCAGGTCAATATCTACGACATCCCCATCGCCCGCATTACCGACGAATACCTGCGATACCTGAACCTCATGCAGGAATTGGATCTGACCGTCGCCGGCGATTTTCTGGTCATG
>DATENS010000033.1:0-3981 GCA_035274925.1 Pyrinomonadaceae bacterium
TTAACCAGGAGATTCCCCGCTTCGGAACCATTGCAGTAGAAATTCCGGCCGGTGCGATCTCGACGCTCGCGGCCAGCAACGCGACCAACTATCTTTCGTTGGATCGTTCCGTCGGTGGACTCGGTCACGTTGAGACGACCACGGGCGAAGACGCCATGCTGGCAAAATATTCGGGCACGGATGGCAGCGGGATCGGTGTCGCAGTGCTCGACTCCGGAATCTCGGCAAAGCATAAGTCACTCATGGGCCGCGTAGTTCTCAGCCGTGATTTTACCGGCGAAGGAACCACTGACGATCAATACGGCCATGGAACGTTCGTGGCTTCGATGATCGCGGCCAAGCAGGGACCGTACGGCGGTGTCGCCACTGCCGCTAGTCTGATCAATTTCCGCGTACTCGATTCGCAGGGACGCGGCTCAATGTCCGAAGTCCTGAATGCGCTGAATGCGATTCTGACTTATCGCGCGCAGTACAACATTCGCGTCGTCAACATGAGCCTGGGTTCGGTCGCCGTGGATTCTTACAAGAACGATCCGCTCTGCCGCGCGGTGCGCCGCCTGGTCGATGCCGGAATCGTGGTGGTGGCGGCAGCCGGTAACGACGGCAAAGACGCGACGAACGCAAAAATCTATGGCCGCATCCACTCGCCCGGAAACGAACCGTCGGCGATCACCGTGGGCGCTACCAATACTTTTGGCACTGACGTGCGCGGTGACGATGTGGTGACGACCTTCAGTTCGCGCGGGCCAACGCGCAGTTATTGGAAAGATGCCCGGGGCATTAAGCATTACGACAATCTGATGAAGCCCGACGTGGTCGCGCCCGGGAATAAGATCATCGGCGCCGCCGCTCCGAACAACGAGATCGCTGCTGAAAGTCCTGAGCTTTGCGTGTCGCAATGCAACAACAGCGCTAACAGCGGCAAAAGCAACATGCGTCTGAGCGGAACTTCGGTTTCTGCTCCGATCGTGGCCGGCGCCGCCGCGGTATTGCTGGAAGCGAATCCCAAGCTGACGCCGAACATGGTCAAGATGATTCTCATGTACACGGCGCAGTCGCTCAAGGGCTACAACATGCTCGAGCAGGGTGCGGGCCAACTCAATATCGAAGGCGCCGTGCGGCTGGCGAAGCTTGTGCGCACTGACTTGTCAGGAAGCACTCCGGTCGGTACTCCGCTATTGACGTCGGCCGCTCCGACGCCAACGACCACGATTGCCGGTCAAACCTTTATCTGGTCGCAAGGCGTAATTCTCAATCACAATTGGGCCGCCGGTTCGTCGCTGATTACCAAATACCAGGGCATCTATGGCTACTGCGTCTTGCTCGGTGATGGTGTTCTGATTAGCGATGGCGTGCTGCTCGCCGACCTGGCCAAGCTTTCAAGCGGCGTGCTGCTGGGTGACAACATCCTCATCAGCAACGGCATTACGATGAGTGACGGCATCCCCATGATGAGCAGCGGCGTGTTGCTGGGCGACGGCGTGTTGCTTGCCGATGGTGTGTTATTGGGCGATGGCATGTTGTACGCGGATCGCGCCGGAGTGCTGGTCGCCGACCGTGCCGGTGTGTTGGTTGCGGACCGTTCCGGCGTTCTCGTGGCTGACCGCACCGGAGTTCTCGTGGCTGACCGTGCTGGAGTACTGGTGGCCGACCGTGCCGGAGTGCTCGTCGCTGATTCGTATCGCGGTGACCAAACGAACTGCATGAACGAAGAATAGTTCTTTCCCCTGACCCCTCCGGGTTTATCTGGCTTCGCGCTTGCCCAGCGAAGCCATTTTTTTTTGGAGCGGAACTACTTTTTCAGCCTGAGGATTCTGAGAGCGCGCCCTACGATGGTGTCGGCTTCCGGCAACCTGAAAAGTGACGTAATGCCAAAGTAGATGAGCCCGTAAGGCAACAGCACCAGCATCGCGACAATTATTGGATGACGCTGGTCAACCACAAGCTTGAGCCCCCAACCAGCCACCGCCCCGCCCGCGGCTGCAATCCAAAGTTTTGAGACGTAACCAAACGGCAATCCCGTCGAGCCAATGCGTCGATTAAGCTTGTGACGCAGCAGGACAAATTCGATCCAGCCCGCCACACCGGATGACGCGGTCAGTCCGGCAGCTCCCCATTTGGGATCGATTCCGGCTAAGGGCGGAAGATGGATAGCGACCACATACCCAAGCGCCATCCCGGTCATCACGCGAATTATTGCGTAACGCAGGGGCGTGCGCGTGTCGTGCAGCGCGTAATAAGTCGAGGCATAGAGTCGTCCCAGCGTCGAAGCGAGCAGACCAATCGTCGAACCGGCGAGAATTCCCCAGACATACTTTGAATCGGCACGCCCAAATTTGCCCGTCTGATACAACGCTCCCGTCATAACATCGCCAAAGGCAATCATCGCCACCACCGATGGAACGATGAAGAACGCGATACGCCGCAAACCGCCGTCGAGACGACGCCTGAGTTGACCGGCTACTTCGCCCGTGGTGCCAATGGCGCTGGACATCGCCGGTAACTCAGCTGCGGATACCGACATGCCAAACAGACTGACCGGCAAGGTGTAAAGACTTTGCGCGTAAGTGAGTGCGGCTACGGCTTGTTCACTGATCAATCCGGCCAGCATCGCATCAACAAAAGCCGAGATCTGCACGACGCCGCGGCTCATAAACACCGGAAAGAAATTCCTCAGGACCATTCGCACGTTTTCGCTGGTCACATCAAAGACCGGACGAAGCGTGCGAATCAGTTTTAGAACTGTCGGCATCTGGACGAGGAACTGCAATCCGCTGCCAACGACCGAACCCCAGGCCGTGAGGGTCGCGAGATGAAACTGATCTTCGCTTCGTCCGAACCAGATTAAGGTCGCGATGATCGCCAGGTTCCAAACTACCGGCGCGGTGTAAGACAAAAAGAAACGGCGATGGCTATTCAGAACACCCAGACACCAGGCAGACAAGACGAGCAGGCCAGCGCCTGGAAAGAAGATTCTGACCAGTTGAATCGTGAGATCCTTCGAGGCGGGTTTGAAATTGTAAGCAAAGAGCCCGACAAAAAACGGAGTGGTTAAGACGCCGATAAGCACTATCAGCGCAGTCGCGAGCGCCAACATCGTAAGGACGGCGTCGGCAACTCGCGCGGCTTCTTTTTTATCGCCGCGCGCCAGCAGCTTTGCGTAAACGGGAATGAACGACGCTGACAACGCGCCTTCGCCAAATACATTTTGCAGAAAGTTGGGAACGCGGAAGGCTGCGCTGAAAGCTCCTGCCGCGTCTGAGTTGCCGAGGTAATGGGCAAAGGCACGCTGGCGAACGACACCGATGATGCGGCTGATCAGAATTCCGGCGCCGACCATCAATGCGGATCTGCCGGTGTTTTCGCGTTCGGCTTTCTCTACGGCGGGCGCGCGCGGAAAGCGGCCGGTGGATTCTCCGACGACGTCGACAGTGGCCCCGGCTATTTCACTCGCGTTGTGGCGCGGCTGAACACCTTCGGGTTTGCGAACGTCTCGTTGTTCGGGTTGGGTATCGTCCTGCGGATTAGAACCGGCTGGCTGAGACTCATTCTTTTGCTCTGGCGCGTCGTTCATTGTTAGCAGAGGCGGCTCCGTAGGAGCCAGACGTTTATAGCCGAGAGACGCAAGAAACCCTAAAGCTCCGTTAGGAGCGAAATCATCACGCTCTTAAAGGGGCTCGAACATCAGGGAAGCCACGTGTCTATAAACATCCTGTCCCTACGGGACTAAAATTCGGCGATTGCGAGGGTCGATCGACTCACTGTTCAGATCCACGGTTAAAGATTGTATTCCTTGATCTTGCTCAAGAGCGTCTTGTAACTAACTCCCAGCACCTCGGCAGCCCGTGTCTTGTTGCCCTCCTGCTGCGCGAGCGTCTCGGCAATCTTCTTTCGTTCAACCGCCTGGACCGCACGCTCAACTGCCTCGCCTAACGACCCGGATGTATCAAAGTCCGTCCCGGCCCCGGCGCGTGACTCTTC
>DATENS010000034.1:0-21040 GCA_035274925.1 Pyrinomonadaceae bacterium
CCGATCCAAATTTGAGAGAAATTGCTGGCACTGATGACGAAGACAAAAATCTTCCTGGCGAATCGCCGCTGGACGCGGCGCTGGAGCAACAATCAACAGAGATGGTTCAACTGTTGATGAAACATGGCGTCAAACTCCGCGATAATCCAACCGCTCTTCATTCGGCTAATTCGATCGAGATGGTTCGGTTTCTGCTTGACCGCGGCGCTCCAATTGACGGCCCTTTGACGCAGTCGATCGGCAGGCGCTTGAGGTAACTCAGAGACGAATAACCAGTCCCAAAATCATCGATGGCAATGCTGATTCCCATTTTTCGAATTTCACTAAGCACCGTCAGCGCCGATTCGCCGTGCTCCATAATCGACGTTTCGGTGATCTCCAACTCAACGCTTTGCGGATCGAGCCGGGCCCGGCCCAGAATCTGCGAGATGCGATCCAGAAAGTTAGACTCGCTGAACTGTCGCGCCGAGACGTTGACGGCGATTCGCAGATTCGGAAAGTTCCCTTCCTGCCAGCGCCGGGTCTGGGCTGCGGCCGTGGCAAATACCTGGTCCCCGATGCTGACTATCATTCCCGTGTCCTCGGCGATATCGAGAAAATCAAGCGGAGGCAGGATTCCCAATTCCGGGTGCTGCCAGCGGACCAGTGCCTCGAGGCCGATTACGCGGCCCGACGAGAAATCAATCACCGGTTGGTAGTAGGTGACGAATTCGTGATTAGCCACGGCACGGCGCAGATCCGTTTCCAGCGCGAGCCGCCTGACGGCTTCGGCATTCATTTGGGCGGCATAAAACTCATAACCGTTGCCGCCTTTTCGCTTTGCGCTGAACAGCGCCGCTTACCCCGCGTTGATGTTTTTCGTGGAAAGGCCATGGCGACCTCCTGTCCAACTGAGCGACACAGTTTCATCCAGCCTACGGCGTGGATGCAGGCACTTTGCGGCGCGCGATGAACGCGCGCCTATCGACGTAGCAATGGTTAGAGGTTCTAGGTTGCGTTAAGGAACACGGGGCGAAGTGTCTAAGTACGCAGTCAGTCGGGCGACCTCTGTGTGGTGAGGATTCTAATGCCGCGGCAAACAATGCGCAACCTCCATTGAGGCGGAGGACGCCCCCCGCCCGTCTGTGGAACGCGCTTTGCCAATTTTGGATTCGCGCCGTGCCACCCCTCAGCGGGTAGCAAACTGTGGTGGTACGCCCCGGAATAATTCCCAGCTCGCGGAAAACCGCCTCGCTCAAGATCAAAGATGCCGCACGTACTTTTGCAGAGCCTGGAAAAGAATAACGTCAACCCTATGTCCGCTGATCTCCCGCCCAAGAACCATATTCTAATCGTTGACGACGAAGAGCCCGTGCGCACCTTGTTCGCGGCGGCGCTGGGCGAGACATACGAGTGCGCGACTGCCGGGAATACGCAGGAAGCTCTGGCGCTGCTTGCTGCTCAACCCTTTGAGCTGGTGATCACGGACGTTCAGATGCCCGGCCTCAACGGAATCGAACTCCTGCGCAAGGTCCTCGCCGAGTTTCCTGACACAGCGGTAATTGTGGTCAGTGGCGTCGATCGCAGCCAACGCGTGATCGACACCTTAAGACTGGGTGCTTCGGATTATTTGCTCAAGCCGTGCGAAATGGACGTGCTGGAAATGACTGTACAGCGCGCGTTGGAGCGGCGCGCCCTCATTCTCGAAGGCAAACAAAACAAAGAAGCGCTCGAACGGCGAAACAAAGAACTCGCCGGGCAGAAAGCTGAACTCGAACGTTTGCAGGCGCAGGTGGTGCAAAGCGAGAAGATGGCGTCTCTTGGTCAACTCGCCGGAGGGGTAGCCCACGAGCTAAATAACCCGGCCGGTTTTATTTACAGCAATATGGACAGTCTTGGCGACTTCGCCGACGGCCTGCAGCGCCTGCTGGCCGTATACGACGAAATTCCGCTGGCACCGGAATTCGCAGCCCGGATAAATCAAATCAAGCAATCGATGGGTTTTGAAAACCTGCTGGCAGATATGACCTCGATCATTAACGATTGTAGTGAAGGTGCACGCCGTATTAGGGACATTGTACTGAACCTGCGCACCTTCTCGCGGCTCGATGAAGCCGAAGTCAAGATGATCGACATCCATGAAGGTATCGACGCCACCATTCGCCTGCTGTCGCAGTATTACGGCTCGAGTCACATCGAACTAAAGCGCGACTACGGTGACCTGCCGCCGGTTGAGTGTTTTGCCGGTCAGCTCAATCAGGTGTGGATGAACCTTTTGGTGAACGCCGCCCAGGCGATCGGTCAAACTCCGGGTGAAGTCAGAATCGAAACACGCCTGCAAGATGAAATGGTTGTGGTCAGCATCAGCGATACCGGCAAAGGCATTGAACCTGATCATATGACCAGGATCTTCGATCCGTTCTTTACCACCAAGCCTGTCGGAGAAGGAACCGGCCTCGGCTTGTCGATTATTTACGGCATCATCCAGAAGGCCGGCGGCAAAATCAACGTGGCAAGTAACCCCGGTAAGGGGACGACGTTCACTACACACATTCCGCTAAAGGCGCAGGCGCAAGATGCCGAACCGCAAGTTCAGGAGCAGTTATTAAACTAAGGAGAAACTTTTGATGTCCTACAAAATTCTTATTGTCGACGACGAACCGGCTAACCTCAGATCACTGGCCCGGCTATTTCGCGACGAACATCAGGTGCTCACCGCCGGCTCAGGCGCGGAAGCGCTCGAGATACTGGGCCAACATGATGTCGCATTGCTGATCACCGACCAGCGCATGCCTGGAATGACCGGAATCGAATTGCTCAAGAACACCGCTTCACTCCGGCCCAGAATGGTCAGGATGATTCTCACCGGTTACACCGATATCGAGGCACTGGTAGAAGCCATAAATTGCGGCCAGGTTTATAGATACATAACCAAGCCCTGGAACAATGACGAACTTCGGTTGACGGTCAAGCGCGCCCTGGAACATTTCGAAACCAACAAGACAAGTCATACGCTCGAGCATGTGAACCAACGGCTGATCAGCCGCATTCAGGAAATTCAACAACTCGCCACGCTGGGGCCTCTGAACTAAAGGCACACCTGGTAAGGAATATCGTTGGTAAACTAAAGATTCAGTCCGCTAATCACGACAGCTCAGCGCTTCCGTAACAGAAAGTCCGGAGCAGTCATTGTCTTACAAGGTTGCGGGTGCGCCACGCAGCACTGAGGGTACGGCGATTCCCTGAATTTCGATCGGTCCGCCGTCGCGCAACACTAGCCGTGTGCTCACTTCAAGCGCGACCGGGCGGCCGTCCTTCGCGATAATGTCAATCTCAAACACCGAGCCCATCCCTTGCTCAATCATGTGGGCAATTAGCTCTCTCATCTGGCCGATAAATTCGGGCGTGACGAGCTGAGAAATATTCATGCAGCGCGCCTCCTGTGCCGAATAGCCAGAGATGAGTTCACCCGCCTTGTTCAGGAATGTGAGGTTTCCGAAAAGATCGTGAGCATACTCCATCCTGGTAGCCTCGGCCGGAACATCGCGTTCAAATTGTTTTCTCCCAATGTGATCAGTCATTTGTTTAGCGGGAATGGAGAGCGGGGTCTCTCATTCAACTGTCGCGGCTTTCAAACGAAGATGGTCTGAGAAGTAGCACGAGAAACTTTAACGGAGCGAGAAGAAATCCTTTGGCAGTGGCAAAGGGGATCACCGGTGCGATTGGCCTCACCGATATGCCTCACTACCCGGCTCTGCGCCGGGTCCGGCGACGATCCGGCTTCATTCATTGCACCGCGTGTGCCAACAAAACCGGCCCTGGATTTATCAAGACCATCGCGCCAGATCGAAAATAACAAGCGGCACAATGATTGCTCCGGCCAGGTACGATGGCTCGCGCTGCGTGAAGTCTTTAACCCAGCGAGAAACGTTGAACCGGTCGTAGACAAGATGTCACGTCAGACCTAACGGCCACTAAAACCTCGCCAATCTCACGGCCGAAATTAAACCCGTCCTGCCCTAAGGCTTTTTACACGGAGAAAGTCATATGCCTTTTCGCTTCCATCTCATCCCCATTCGCCTGCTCTTAACAGCAATCATCTGCCTAACCGCGGGAACGTTTTACGCCTCGATCATCTCAGCCCGCACCGCGAAAGGGGCTGATTCGGAAACCCCGCCGGGCTTTCAGTGGAACATCAACGACAAGGAATTGCCGCTTCTTGCGCTCGAGGGCGATCGACTGAAACCTGGGTTCGACCGGGCGCTCACGTATCCGATGGATCAGTTTCGGTTCTTGATTTTTCAATCTCTCACTCGAGACGACGAGCACGGACGGTATCAACTGCCCGCGCTTTCCGGCGCAAGCCCTGATGTGCATTTCATCGAATTCGAATCTATTGGAGACGGAAAGACATACCTTTCGCTCGACGGCTCAGGTATAGAATTGATCGATCAGAATACTCTGAAGATCGTCCGCACCGTCGAAGGAGTGAAGTTCCTCTTTATTCAATATCCGGATGCAGAATTCCGTTGCGCGAGTATTAAGAATGCCAGGGGCGCCCGGTTGGATTTCCTGTATGCCGCCAACGGGCTCACGCTGCATGGAGTAGTGGATTCGTTCGGACGCACGATCAGATTCAACTATGAAAGCTCCGGCATTGCATCGATTACCCAAAACTGGATGGCAAACAACACAGGCATTACTAAGAGTTGGCCCATCGGCGAGGCGCCCGAAAATGACACCGTGGTTGAACCCGTCCGGTATTCGCATGCTGTTCCGGCAAAAGTAATGCCCAGGAACGCTCTCATCCGTGAATACACAACAGAGATGGCCGCATCAGATGTGGCTCTGGCCCGGATATTCGGTGAGTCCACCGCGGTGGTGGCGGCGAATGGCTTCGAGCCGATAGGGTTGGCTGGGTCGTATCCGCTTTATCGAGGCGACATAATCGGTGACGACGGGCGGCCACGACGCGGTCATCTTTCCTGGGCGCTGCACATCTACGGAAGCTCCGATGGAACTGGTGACTCGCGGCTGTACGTGCCGGCAGGGTTTACTTCTCACAGTGGCGGCCCCTCACCAACGGACGCCGTCGTAACCTTCTATTATCCGCGGCTTGGAAATCTAACCGACGTCACGCTTGCAGTTTTTCATGTGGCCAATTTTCAGATTACTTTCGAGGGCGAGCGGGTGAGAATTGGGAACCTCGGAGGTCCGGGCGGCGCATCCCCGATCTACAAACACACTCACATTGAATTCTACAAAGGAAATACCGCGCTTCCCCCGGCCGGCGCTCGTGCTCGCCTGCGAATCGATCCCTCCACGGTCTTCACAAAATAGCAGGAAAATCTGATCTGGGCAGCGAACCAGATAATTAACTGCTGGGTATTATCTCGCACTCCGCCAACCGTGCCCTGGGAAACCTGAGTCTCTCCGATCGCGTTAACGGCATGCTTGCCAGTCGCAAGCTATTGTCAGATTCCAGGTTTTTTCCGGGCGAAAAGGACAAGGCTTTTTGTGTCACGTCTCTCTGTCATCAACACTCCCGAGTGAGAGTGGTTTTGAAGCTGCCTCGGGACTTCGTGATACACTCGCTGAGACACACAATGCTTCTAGACTCGGCGAGGCTGGCGCTGTAGCTTCACGATAAAACGAATTGCGGGCCACAGCAGTGTGGACCGTAGCTGAGCGATATGTCCATCCTACGCCAGAGGGTTTGGAACGGGCGTTTGATAGGCTGGAGAGCTTTAGACGTAGCGGCCTTAATAGTTGTCGAGGGTTTCGCGTAGACCGAGAAATTGACGCTTCCATTGATGCGAAGAATCGGCGATCGAGTCACGAAGTACCCACAATTTCCACCACGGTCAACTAAGAGTGTCTGTAAGCCTTGTGCCCCTGTAGCTCAACGGTTAGAGCAGCAGACTCATAATCTGTTGGTTCGGGGTTCGAATCCCTGCGGGGGCACCAATTAAGAGGCGAGTTAAAAGCGCCAGGTTTTAACGGAGTAAGGCTCGTTCGATTTCAAGGCGCAATGACGCAACGTCTCCGGTCTCTATTTCAACAATCCCGCCCAAGTGTCCCAGACCGCATGCTTTTGAAGCAATCACGGGCACACCACGCGCGACCGCTTTGAGGAGTTTTCGTGGTTGATGCTCCACAAATGCAGGAAGGACCACCACGGTTGCATCGCGAAGCCAGTCTGCTCCTTCAAGTATGCGCTGCACTTGGAAACCGTCCCAGAAATTGTTGTCTTCCAGAAATGGACCATTGACGGTTATTTGCGTGTTCAAGTTTCTAAGGGCGGCTCGCAGCTCGTAGGCTCCTTTTCTCCCAACGCTGGGGGCGGGGAAAACAACATTCGCGGCGAAACCTGCACATGGTGCTCGCTCGATTTCCTTCTCGGGTATGGACCAGTCAAGCAGGACGGTCTTGTGCGGATAAAGGGCTGCAATCTCGGAATGAGGAGTAATGATCTTGCGGGCGTGTCGCAATGCGTCGCTTTCCGCTTCAATCAGTTTGTAGTCTGCGCGGAAGTCGTTGAGTGTTGGACTTTCGGGATGTAATGCGGCCGCTTCATCCAATCGATTTTGGAGGACCGCGAGAGGGAGTGCTGTCATCAAGACATCGAAAGTTCGGCCACCCAAATGTCCTTCACGCCACAGGTACGGAAGAAACTGTTGCATCGTGGTGATGTGAGTTACGTCATACGTCAGGAGCGAACCGTAGCGTTGCGCCAGACGTTCGCTGGCAGCCAACAATGCCCTCTGTCTGCTCGCGCCCTGTGAGGCGAGTCTTCTGGACTTGAAGGATCGATGCAGCACAAAAAGTCTGCTTTGTTTGACAGTTCCAAAACCGTGGCATAGTTCGCTTTGCCAAGTCTTTTTCCGTCCATGGGAACGCAAAGCAGGTCATGTGACCGTTTCGTCGCAGCAATGTAGCGATCAAATTCTGGCCAGTACTCATCAACCAGATATGCGTTGCGTCCGGAATAATTCCGAATCGCAAGCGGGCGGAGGTGACGAAAACACTCCTGCGCTTCGCAGGTCGAACAGTTCTTTACGTTGTCGAGCGCTGGTACCGTCCTCGTCGTTGTTATTCTCCGCAGGCTTGAGCGAGCGCCGACTTCGCCGCGGAGCCGCACGATCAAATCGTCAGATGTTAATTCTGCTTCGATACGAAACTCATGAGTGGACTTAAATCGTAAATCGACGTAGTTCCAGAACACCGTTGCGTCGCGTCCAATTTCAGCCAGCGAACCCGCGATTACTCGAGTGTGCGCGTGTCGTTCCACTATGTGAAAACCGGCTTGAAGCGCCGCATCGTAAAGTGCGTTAGACAACTGACAAAGACCGCCGCCAGTGCTCAGGATTAGGCAGCCTTCGCGAAGTTCACGGCCGCGCACATATCCCTTCCGACGACTGGGGCGTCCTAACTGAGTCCAAAAACTGAATACCTCGCCGGCTCGCAATTCCAAGCCGTTTAGTTTGCGAATGGCGAGTCGAAGATTGTGAATTTTTCCTGAGGTGAAAAGACTTTCGACCTCATCGTCGGTCATCCTTAACGGCGTTCGCGATTCGGCAATAGCGGGATGACTAATCAGGCCATCCCCGAAAGGCGCTTGCTTAACCTTATTCCGCGTGAACTGATGAACTGTCCTTCTTGTTTGCAGCAGGATGGCTTTACTACGAAAGACCAGAGCGGCGGCAATGCTGGGCGTGGGATTGGCTTGGTCTGGCTTTTGAACTGTGGCTGCTTTCATAGCGATGCGCTGGAACTTCCAGGTCACGCGATTTATAGCTGCTGCAGTTCGTTTAGGTTAGTCGTCGTACCACATGCCGGGCCCGTGGTCATCCACATCTGCCGGTGAGGTTTGGCGAACCAACAGGATGGCGCGATGGCGTCCTCTCAACTCTTCGGAACACACCGGTTCAGTCCATCAGCAGCCGTTTCTGCTAATCCTGCCTCTCCTCCTGACTTAACCAACCAAATCAAAACCGGAACGCTGCGTGAAAAGTTTTTCCCGCGAAATACGCCCTTCTAAATAGGAGAAGTGCGCTCGTTATCCAGCAAGAGGTGACATCAGTCTGAACCCGCGATCGACAACCGGCATTTGCGAGATCACAGTTCGGATTGGGTCCGGGAAAACATTCGAGGGAGGAAGACTTGTGGACAAACCAGTTTTGACCAACGAACCAGGCAAGACGCCCGACAGCGAGCCTGATCCTGCTGACGCCGGGCCTCAGAAAAAGAAATTCATGACGCCCGAGATTTCCGTGCCGGTCGATGTGCTGGAAGCAACTACTTTTTTTCAGACCACCGACAGCGGGCAGACAAATCCATAAACCTTTTGGCCTGAGACTTCCCACTTGTGATGGACGAAACGGATCTCAGGCGGAACAAAGTCGATGGCCAGATTACGAGGGCGTATTCCAGGTCAACCGATCCTAAGGAGGCAAAACGACATGCGAAGGACAGTTCGAGGCTCAATTTCAATTTTGGTCATCATGATGCTATGCAGTTCAGTTTTTGAAATTAGTGTCCTCGCGAAGAAGAAGCCGAAGCGGAAACGTTCGCGCGCGACTGCCGCCAGGACGCAACGGAGCACCCCACGCACTTCATTACCAATCCTGCTCCCACCCGTTATTGCGACCGCGCACACGACGCAAGACGGCATCGTGACTAAAGAGATCACCAACAAACCGATTTTGAAGACGCCGAAAATAAAGGCGCCGGTTCCGGAGAATGTTACCGCCACGGCGGGTCAGCTGATTATCTCTGAGTTCCGGTTCAGCGGGCCGGGCAAGCCTACGGCAATGGACCCAGGGGGACTGCTCACCAGAGATGAGGACGAATTCATCGAAATCTACAATGCATCCGGGGCTAGTCATACCGTCCAGTCGTCGTCCGGTTCCGGATATGCCATCGTCGCTTCTGACGGCGTTGTCCGGTGTACAATCGCCAATGGAGAAGTCATCGCCAATAAAGCGCATTGGCTCTGCGCCAACTCGGATGGGTTTTCCATTTCCACTTATCCCGACAACGATGCTGTTTCAGCGAATTTCAATCACACAATAGACATCCCAGAAAACAGCGGCATCGCACTTTTCAACAACAACTCCGGTAACTACAACGCCGGCACTCGTATCGACGCGGTTGGATCTTCATCCGCTCCGGTGCTGTACCGGGAGGGAGCAGGCTACACGCCTTTGGCAATCTTCAACCTGGATTACAGTTTCGTTCGGGACACCTGCGGTAAAGGCGGCAACACTAATAATCTGATAGCGTGCACTCTCAACGGACTTCCGAAAGATACTGACAACAACGCCGCGGATTTTTTCTTCATTGACACCACCGGCACGGATGCGGGTGCCGGAGCGCGTCTGGGCACACCCGGGCCTCAAGCCAACTTCGGTCCTATTGAGCGAAACGGATCGATGTCAGTGACGTTGCTTGACCCGTGTGTGTCCAAGGACGCTGCACCGAATCGCGTGCGTGACTTCACGGCGGACCCAGGCAACAATTCAACGTTTGGGACAATCGATATTCGCCGGACTGTCACGAACAATACGGGCGGTCCCATCAATAGACTACGTTTTCGGATCGTCGATATGACTACGAAACCCTCGGCTGTGGGGGTAGCGGATTTGCGCTTCCGCACTTCGCCGGACCTTCTTGCGGTAACTGTTGATCGGCCACCATGTGGTTCGAATCTCCCGCCTATCACGGTTTTTGGCACAACGCTGGCGGATCGTTTCCTTTTCATGGGCCCGCCATTTCAGCCGCAGGGCGGCGGGGTGAATGCGCTGATAGTCGCCGGCACTATCAACAATTTGAACTCGCTTCCAAATGGCAGTTCAGTCGACGTGCACTTCTTGCTCGGCATCCAGCAAACCGGCACGTATCGCTTTTACATAAACGTCGAGGTGTTTCCGTGATCGAGACTTCGCCTGACCGAACTAAGTTGAAGGAAGACGTCGCGGGGCGTCTTCCTTTTTTTAGACCTAAAGCGAATCCCTGGTTCCGCTAGATCCTTGCAGCGAAGGAACGAATTGATTAGGCTTGCGACCACTGCTGATGTTTCCGGTGCACTCCTCTCCTCGGTGCAGAGCGTCAGACACCTCTCATCAAGGCAAGGGCGGGAACCAGGTTTGACGATCCAAACTGACGTAACTCAACTGCTCGCAGAGGCGAAGGCGGGAGGTCAAAACGGCCTCAACGCTTTATTCGAAGCTGTCTATAACGAACTACGCTTTCTCGCGAGAGACTACCTCCGGCAAGAGCGCTCAGATCACACACTCCAAACCACCGCCCTGGTGCATGAAGCCTATGTAAGGTTAAGCAGCGGTCGACAGATTGTCTGGGAGAACCGCGCACAGTTTTTCAGCATCGCGTCGCAGGTTATGCGGCATATCCTCGTTGACCATGCGCGCAAGCACTCTGCCGCCAAGCGTGGTCATGGAGCCGAGCGCTCCTCACTGGACGCTGCCGTTGATTTAGCGACTGATCGAAATATCGACGTTCTCGCGCTTGACGATGCCTTGAAGATGCTTGCGCTGCTTGATGAAGAGCAGAGTCGAATTGTGGAGTTGCGGTTTTTTGGCGGACTAACCATCAGCGAAATCGCGGGTATTCTCGGCGTTTCAGAAATGACCGTAAGCCGCAAGTGGAAGACCGCGAAACTCTGGCTCCAGGATCAAATGACTCGCCAGTAAAGCAAAGATGAATGCCGAACGTCATCAGAGGCTCATGAGCATTCTGGCTGACGCCATGGAATGCGATACCGGGCAACGCGGTAGTTTTGTCGCCGGCACTTGCGCCGGAGACGAGTCGCTTCGCCGGGACGTGGAGCGTCTCTTACGCTATTCGAAACCAGCCAGGGATTTCATGGAGGAATCCTTGTTCGAAGCGGCGGCACACTGGTACGCCGGGAACGACGAGCCACTTATCGGCGGGCGCATCGGACCGTATCGTGTGACTGATGAGCTCGGGCGCGGCGGCATGGGGGCCGTGTACCGCGCGGTCAGGAATGACGATGAGTACCAGAGAGATGTAGCCATCAAGCTCGTTAAGCGTGGCATGGACACCGACGTCATTCTGCGCCGATTTCGCAACGAGCGTCAGATCCTCGCGAACCTCGATCACCAGAACATCGCCCGCTTATTCGACGGCGGCACCACGGAGGACGGTCGCCCTTACCTGGTAATGGAATATGTGGAAGGCCGGCCTATTCAATATTACGCCGACGAGCACCAGCTCTCGGTCGAAGCGCGGCTGAAACTTTTCCTCTCAGTTTGTGAAGCGGTGGATTACGCGCACTCGCACAATGTGATTCATCGAGATCTGAAACCCGGAAACATTTTCGTCACGAACGAAGGCATTCCCAAACTACTCGATTTCGGAATTGCGAAGGTCCTTTACTCAGACCCGGCCGCCATCACTGCCGAAACAACGCTGACTGCGTTGCGCGGAATGACGCCCGAGTATGCCTCACCCGAACAGCTGCGCGGCGAGAGCTTAACTGTCGCCAGCGATGTGTATTCGCTGGGGGTGCTGTTGTACGAACTCTTAACCGGACATCGACCGTATCCCGGGCGGCACGCGTCGCCTTATGAACTGGCGCAGATGGTTTGCGAGATTGATCCGCCTAAGCCAAGTACGACCGTTACCCGAACAGAGAAGTTAGCTAAAAACAACGGCGAGAAGGCCCAGCTTCTCTCTCCTGAAGTTATCAGTGAGGCGCGAGACAGCAGTCCTGAGCAACTGCGCCGCGCTCTTTCCGGCGATCTCGACAGAATTATTTTGATGGCGCTCAGCAAAGAACCGGAGCGCCGGTACAAATCGGTCGTGGAGTTTGCTGAAGATATTCGCCGCCACCTCGCGGGCTTCCCAATCCTCGCGCGAAAGGACTCGCGCGTTTATCGGGCGGGAAAATTTCTCAAGCGTAACCGTGGCTACGTGCTGATTACCGCGCTGGTGGCGGTAATTTGCCTGGCGCTCGGAATCTCGCTGGCGCTGGTCACAACGAAAAGCGGCGCGCCCAGATCCATCGCAGTGATGCCATTCGTCAATGTTAGTCAGGATCAAAGCATGGATTATTTGAGTGACGGTGTGACCGACGAGTTGATCAACCGGCTTTCGCGTTTTCCGAGTTTGAGGGTGCCGGCACGCGGCTCGGTATTTCGTTACAAAGGAACGCTTGCCGATGCGCGGACGGTGGGTCACGATCTGGGCGTCGATCGCGTGTTGACCGGACGCATTGCGCGCGAAGGCGATCGCCTGGTGATCGAAGTCTCGTTCATGGAGGCAAAGGACAACAGTGTGATCTGGCAGCAGCAATATCGCGGCGATTCCAGCCACCTGTTATTGCTGCAAAAGGACGTGAGCTCGGATGTGATAGCCAGACTGGGCCTCACCGCGCAAGCTGATTCAGAAAAGCGGCAGCCAAAAGATGATGGCGCATACCTGCTGTACTTGCGAGGAAACTATTTTTGGAACCGGAGAAATGCCGAAGGCTTTGTCAAAGCGATTGACTACTACCAAAGCGCGATCGAACGCGACCCCAACTATGCGCTCGCGTACGATGGTCTCGCAAAGAGTTACGGACTACAGGGCGCATACTTCGTTCCAAATTCAGGTGACCCGTTTCCACGCGCCAAAGCGGCCGCGTTGAAAGCCCTCGAACTCGATCCCGATCTGGCGGAAGCGCATACGACATTGGCCCTGGTGAACTGGTTGTACGACTGGGACTGGGAGGCGGCGGACCGCGAATTTCGGCGCGCGATCGATCTGAACCCCAGTTATGTGACAGCGCACCATTGGTATGGTTTGTATCTCGGCGAGATGGGACGCGCCGAAGAATCGATTGCGGAAGAGAAACGCGCGCTCGAGTTGGATCCGGTTTCCTTGCCGGTGATCGCAGACCTGGGGCGAGTTTACTATTGGGCGCGCCGCTATGATGAAGCGTTGCAGCAGTACACAAAGGCTTTGGAAATGGAACCGACGTTTGGGACGATCTACGCCGAGCTTCGTTACGTGTACGAGCAGAAGAAGATGTATCGCGAATGGTTTACCGTGGTGGACCCCAATACCGAAGTCAACGATGAAAACCGCAAGGCTTATGCGACGTATGATTGGATGGAATATGTTCGCATCAGCACAAAATACGGCGGCCCCCACGATCGCGCTGAAAACTATGCGCGCCTGGGCGACACGAAGAATGCCCTGGAGCAATTAGAGTTGGCACGTAAGGAGCACGACCACCGCCTGTCTCAACTCAGGGTGCATCCGGTTTGGGATCAATTACGCTCTGAACCGCGCTTTCAAGAGCTGCTGCGCCGAATGAAACTCTGATTTTGGAGTGCGCTGACTTGTCAGCGCTTTTCTGTCACACCCGCTCGTAAAACAATAACGATGCATCCGTGGCAGTCCTGCCGTCAGGGCTGTTAAGATGAACGACCTCCGAGGTCAAAAATCATGATTCGCATCGGCATCATCGGCGCCGGATTTGCGCGCCAGACACAAATACCCGGCTTCCAAAACTGTGAAGGCGCCCGTGTGGTCGCGATCGCCAGTGCGCATCGCGAGCACGCGGCCGAGGTGGCGCGCGAATTCGGCATTGAACATGTCGAAAGTGATTGGCGCGATCTTGTCACCCGCCCCGACGTTGATTTAGTCAGCATCGTCACCCCGGTGGTCACACACTACGAGATGACGCTGGCGGCGTTAGATGCTGGCAAGGCAGTGCTCTGCGAGAAACCGATGGCGATGAATGCGCAGGAAGCCAGTGAGATGACCAAACGGGCCGATGAATCCGGCAAGCTGGCACTCATCGATCATGAGCTGCGGTTCTTGCCCGGAAGACAACAGGTGCATGAACTGCTTCGCCGCGGAGACATCGGAAAAGTCCGGCACGCTCATTTGGTTTTTCGCTCGGAATCCCGCGCAGATGTTGACCGGCCATGGAACTGGTGGTCCGACGTGAAGCAGGGCGGCGGAGCATTAGGGGCGATCGGATCGCACGTAGTTGACGGATTTCGCTGGCTGTTGGGCGCAGAGGTGTCGGAGGTGTTTTGTAATCTCGCCACGCATGTGCGCGAGCGTCGAGACGAAAACGGAAAAGTGCGCGAGGTGACCACCGATGACGAAGCGAACCTGCTGTTTCGCTTCGCAGATAGCGAATTGACTGACGGCGCCACCGGCAATGCGTCGATGTCGATGGTCGAATCAGGAGCATCGGCTCATTCGATCGAGTTCTTCGGCACGCGAGGCGCTTTGAAAGTAGACGGCAATGGCAATGTGTGGAAAGCGCAGACCGGTGATGGTGACTGGACCAGCGTGGAAACTGATCGCGGCGAGTTGGCGCCGGGAATGGCTGAAGGAAGCTGGTCCCGCGGCTTCACCGCCTTTTCAAAAAAGATTGTGACGGCTTTGCATGAGGGGCGGACTACGGTAGAAGGCGCGGCGACTTTTGCAGACGGCTATCGCACGCAACTGGTGCTGGATGCCGCCCGGCGTGCTGATGAGGAAGGGAGCTGGGCAAAATCAGAACCGCCTAAGGGCGGTTGATAGTTTAGAAGGTCACTCGTTCGGAAAGTTAAACCACGCGCTACCGCAGATGGTTTTGACTACTGCTTCACCGCTTTTTCCGTACCGGTGCGCTCGGTGCCGTAACCGCCCCAGAGTCCGTCGAGCGTGCCGTCTGACTTGATTTGATAGGACACGAAACCGCAGCGATTCCCGCCGATGCCGACTGCGATGTTGCTGCCCTGCTTGATGCCGATTCCCTCGCTGCCATTCGTCCAGACGAACTTGTAGAGATTACCCACTTCTTCGACGGAAATCCTCGCCTTGTATTCTTTGCCCGACGGATTCTTTCCGGTAGCGTCGTATTCACCTTCCAGCCCGGAGCCACTGGTGCGCGTAGCGCGCTCGGTCCCGCTTTCATTAACGCCCCAGTAACCCCATTTTCCGTCCAGGTTGCCGTCGCTCTGAATTACATAATCAACCACGCCACAGCCTTCACCGTTGGCGCCGCCGGTAAACGCTGCGGCTGCCACGTCTCCATTGGTGATGCCGACACCGTCATACTGCTCGCCTGCGTTCCAGCGAAATTGATAAACGTCACCGTGCGCGATCACTTCGAGCGTGCCTTTGTAGACATTGCCGTCAGGATTGGTTCCGGTCACATTGTATTTGCCGGCAATGTTGGCTACCGGGGCCGCAGGGGCGCTTGTCGCAGTGCTGGCATTGCTTGCGCTGGGGGCTGAGCCACTGGTCTCAGCCGGTTTCGTTTCAGACTTGCGGCCCATGCTGCAAGACATCGCAAATAGACTGAGCACCGCGATTACGGCTACGACTGACAGTCGAGAATGACGTTTCATTTCGATCTCCTTCAGGGGTAGGGGAAAACGAGCTTGGCTTATATAGGCTGGATTTCATTTCTTGTCAACGAAAAGGTCAGTGTCTATAGTTGGTCGCTCTCTGTCAGTACCGCCTGCGGCAGCGGCGGTTTCATTTAATGAGAAAGCAAAACGAAAAACGCGGTCGTGCCCTTCGTGTTGGTGTCGATACGGGCGGCACGTTCACTGATTTTGTGTTTGCAGCCGGCGGCGAATGGCGCATCTTCAAAATTGCCTCGACCCCCGAAGACCCTTCGCGGGCGATTACCAATGGATTGAAGCGGATCATCTCTGACACGGGATTGAACTTTGATCGCCTCGAGGTGGTCCATGGCACGACAGTTGGTACCAATGCGCTGCTGCAAAGGCGCGGAGCGCGCGTCGCTCTGGTCACCACCAGCGGGTTCGAAGACGTGATTGAGATCGGCCGCCAGGCCCGTCCGGAGCTCTACAACTTGAATGCGATTAAGCCGGCGCCGCTCGTTCCAACTGAATTGAGATTTGGGGTGAACGAACGGGTGACGGCTTCGGGAGAAGTGCTGCAGTCGCTTAGCGGGAAAGAGCTGGAGAAGCTTTTAAGAGAACTGCGGCGATCCAAATGCGAAGCCGTAGCCGTCTCGCTGCTCTTCTCCTTCGTCCATCCGGCGCACGAAAAGAGAATTGCGGAAAACTTGATGAAGTTGGGTGTGCCTCTGTCAATTTCTCATCGAATTCTGCCGGAATATCGTGAATACGAGCGCACCGCAACGGTCGCAGTCAACGCCTACCTGCAACCGTTGATGGGACGCTACCTCAATCGGCTGACGGCTGGTGGCGGGACTCGGGGCATCAAGTTGAGCGTGATGCAGTCTTCGGGCGGCAGCATTTCGGCAAGCGCCGCCGCGGACGAACCGGTGCGCACAATTCTTTCCGGGCCCGCGGGAGGAATCGTCGGCGCGATGAATGCTGCAAGCGGTGCGGGCACGCCTGAGATTATTACGTTCGACATGGGTGGCACCTCGACGGATGTCGCACTGTGCGATCGCGACGGAATGCGCCTCACCAACGAATCGATCGTCGCTGGTGTGCCGGTGGCGATTCCTATGATGGACATTCACACAGTCGGCGCCGGTGGCGGATCGATTGCACGCGTGGATGAAGGCGGCTCGCTGCGAGTGGGACCGGAATCGGCGGGTGCTGATCCGGGGCCGGCTTGCTATGGCAAGTCTTTGCTGCCCACCGTGACTGATGCGCATGTGGTGCTCGGCCACTTTCCCGATGCGGCGCTCCTGGGCGGTGAATTCAAGCTGGATGAAAGACGTGCGCGCAGAGCGATCGACGTTGTGGCGCGCGACATGAGCAAAGCCGCGCGACGCAAAGTGAGTCCCGTTGACGCGGCCATCGGCGTGCTCGAGGTTGTGAACACAAACATGGAGCGAGCGCTGCGGCACATTTCTGTTGAGCGAGGTCATGACCCTCGTGAATTCACGCTGGTGCCTTTCGGTGGCGCCGGCGGCTTGCACGCGGTGGCGTTGGCCCGCGCGCTGCAGATTCCTCGCGTGTTGCTGCCGGCTTTGCCGGGCGCCCTTTCGGCGATCGGAGTTGTCACGGCAGACGTAGTTAAGGACCAGTCGCGAACAGTGATGATCGAAGTAACCGAAGCCGCCACCAAAAAACTGGAACGCGCTTTTGACGCGATGGAAAAAGAGGCGCGGGCGAGATTACGAAGCGAAGGCTTCGCGGAATCCAAACAGCGCCACGAGAGATCTTTGGCCGCGCGTTACCAGGGACAATCATTTGAGCTGCAAATCAAACAGACGCGCGGAGACATCGCGGCCGCTTTTCATCGCGCCCATCTGGCGCGTTATGGCTATGCTCAGGAAACAAACGTCGTCGAGATTGTGAGCGCGCGGCTGCGATCGATTGGCTTAGTAGAGCAATCCTCGCTTAAGCGCCACGCCGCGTCTCGATTGAAGGGCCTTGCGAAACCGCATGGAGTTGTCGAAACCTGGTTCGAAGGGAAAAGAAGCAAGGTTGCGGTCTATCGTCGCGAAGAACTGGCCGCAGGTTCGCGGCTGCGGACGCCTTGCATCGTGATGGAATACTCGGCAACGACCTTGATTCCTGCGAAAACAATTGCTCAGGTTGATCGTAAGGGTAACGTGCTCGTTGATCTGTTATGAGATTCGATCCCATCACACTGGAAATCTATCGCGCCCTCTACACGTCCGTGGCGGAAGAGATGGGCGCGGCCCTGCGGCGCACCGCTTTCTCGCCCAACATCAAGGAACGCCGCGATTACTCATGCGCAGTCTTTGACGCTTCGGGCCGGGTAATCGCGCAGGGCGATCACATGCCGGTGCACCTCGGCTCGATGCCGATGGCGGTGGCTGCGGCGCTGCGCGAGGTCGAGATTGGCCCGGGCGACGTGGTGGCTCTCAATGATCCGTTTGCGGGTGGAACGCATCTGCCCGACGTAACCTTGATTTCGTCAGTAGTCAGTGGTCTGTCGTCAGCGCTTAGGAGAAAACAACTGACTATTAACAGCCGACAACGGACGCTTTTCTATGTTGCCAATCGCGCGCATCACGCGGACATCGGCGGGGCCACGCCGGGTTCGATGGGTTTAGCGACCGACGTGTACGGCGAGGGCGTGCGAATTCCGCCCATACGAATCGTGAAAGGCGGCGAGGTGGTCGCCGACGTCATGAAGCTAATCCTCACCAACGTACGCAGCAGCAAAGAACGACAAGCTGATTTCGAAGCTCAAATAGGATCGCTTAAGACCGGATCCGCCCGGCTGCTGGAAATTGTCGAGCGGCGCGGACAGAAAGAAGCGAGCGAGTACGCCGGACACTTGATTTCGTACTCGTCGCGGTTGATGCGTAACGCGATCGCGGCGATTCCGGATGGTAAGTATGAGGCAGTTGATGCGCTCGACGATGATGGCATCAGCGATCGTGAAGTTCCGATTCGCGTGCGGATTAGCATTAGAGGTGAGCATGCGCTCGTGGATTTCACCGGCAGCGCGCCACAGGTTACCGGCGCGATCAATGCCGTCGAAGCAATTACCGTTTCGGCTGTGTCGTATTGCTTTCGCTGCCTAATCAGGGGCGATGTCCCGGCGAGCGCGGGCTTGACCGAGCCGATTGAAGTAATCGCGCCCGAAGGCACCGTGGTCAATGCCAAGCCGCCGGCTTCGGTCGCCGGGGGCAATGTCGAAACGTCGCAGCGCATCGTCGATGTTGTCTTTAAAGCTCTCTCACGGGCAATTCCGGATCGCGTGCCGGCAGCGAGCCAGGGCACGATGAACAATTTGACCATTGGCGGTATCGATCCGCGCACCGGCGCCGAGTTTTCCTATTATGAAACCGTCGCGGGCGGAATGGGCGCGCGGCCTTCGCTTGATGGCATGAACGCGACCCACACCCACATGACGAACAGTCTGAACACCCCGGCAGAGGCGCTGGAATATGCTTATCCGTTGCGGGTGCGACAGTATCGAATTCGTAAGAAATCAGGCGGAAAGGGTAGACACAAAGGCGGCGACGGGACGATCCGCGAAATCGAAACGCTGGCGCCGGCGGTGATGTCTTTGCTTTCGGATCGGCGCAAGCGTGCGCCTTATGGTTTGCGTGGCGGTCAGGATGGCGCGCGCGGCCGCGCATTTGTCATTCGCAAAAACGGGAGTGAAGAAGAGTTAAGTTCGAAAACCAGCCGCGAAATGAAACCAGGCGATCGAATTCGGATTGAAACACCTGGCGGGGGAGGATTCGGAAAATAAGAATCCGCAGATTACGCAGATTACACAGATAGAAGTCAGTCAGTGGTTCGTTGTAAGTTGTTGGTTGCTCCGCCTCCACGGATCACCTGGAGCTTGAGGGATGCTACTGACGACTGACCACCAACTACTGACCGCTGGCTGTGTAATCTGCGTAATCTGTGGATACTCTCCTTTGGGAAATGAATTGCTTTGATTTAGACTGCATCGACGTTTCTTGAAACCGGCGGAAAGACCTCAACAGGATAATGAGCAGCACAGCAAAAATGATTCGAAGTATTGAGCCAGATGAGAATGAAGTGCCGGGCCGCAAAGAGCATCCGGGTCCTGCGCGCGCCGGATGGATTGAAGTAATTGCCGGCTCGATGTTCTCAGGCAAATCGGAAGAATTAATTCGCCGTTTGCGGCGCGCCAAAATCGCTCGCCAGAAAGTCCAGGTTTTCAAACCGGAGATCGATTCACGCTTCTCCGACAATCACATCGTCTCTCACTCTGAAATGAAGCACGAGTCTTCAAACGTCAGGACCGCGGCCGACATTCGCGCGCGCGTCGAATCGGAAACCGAAGTCGTCGGGATCGATGAAGCGCAGTTTTTCGACAGTGCGTTGATCGATGTGGTAAATGATTTGGCCGGGCAAGGCGTGCGCGTGATCATCGCGGGACTCGATCAGGATTATACCGGCAAGCCCTGGGAACCCATGCCGCAGTTGCTCGCCGTCGCCGAATACATCACCAAGACCCACGCCATTTGTATGCGATGTGGCCAACCCGCGAATTACACCCAACGCACCTTCGAATCCGAAGAACGCGTCGCGGTAGGAGGCGCCGGCATGTACGAAGCCCGCTGTCGCCAGTGCTTCGTACCCCACGCCGACGCCCCCACCGTGCATGAGGAGTGAGTGGCCGGGTTCTCTCTGAGTCTACTGCGTCGGCACGAAGTTGCGCTCAGTACGCGGTCGGCAAATCGGTCTCGGGGTTACCGGCTTCGTCATTTAAGCGCTGCGGTTCTCTTGCCGAGCAGAATCAAACTGCAATCCATTCCGCAACACGACACCTTAAGGTGCTGATCTCGCTCTGCAAACGCGCGAATCTCCGTGGGGTTATAAGGAAGGTCTTTGGAGTTTTCGTCGAAATCGAATTGATCTTTCGTGTCTACTTTCGGAAACAGCTTGTAGTACATCTTGAAATCCGACGCCATGCTGGGAACGGGCCGCACGTTTTTGATCTTGACGTCAGAAGGAGCCTGACCGGATGCGAACGGAATGCCAAGCAGTTTGGTACTTGTATCCTCATCTTTTAAGACCAACTCCTCGCCCTGATGAAGCTCGATGTTCATGGCCATGGTTTCAGTAACAAAACCAAATGGATTCATGGCTCCAGTGCCTTGCCCTCGTTTCAAATCGATAGATTTGTTCAGGCTGTAGAGCGCGACGTTAGGAAGATGCATTATCGGTTTCATGAGGCCTGCCTGCAGATCCAATTCCTTTCCGTGGAACTCAGCAGATTCAAAATCGATAATCCAACTGAAATCATATAAACCTTTCGCATGGTCCGGTTTTCGTACTGGTTGTGCTGAATTTGGGTGTCCAACCTCGACCGGACCGATATGGGTATTCATTGGTGGTGCGTTTACAATCGAAAGGGTCCATCTGCCGCCGTTGGAGAGCGTTATCGGTACGCCATCCTGGGTGACACTAAAAACGTGTCCCTGGGCCGCGCTGGGAACGAGGATCCCCAACTCATAGCCCGGTCCTTTTTCTTCCCGGTGCAATACCATTAGCCCGGAGAATGAAACCCTTACAGTTTTTATGCCGGCCACCGCGGTTTTTTCAGAGTCACCGGAACGAAGGGGTGTAGGAGTCTGATTGCCCGTGCAGCTTGAAACGATAGTGAGGGCAAAAAC
>DATENS010000035.1:0-11136 GCA_035274925.1 Pyrinomonadaceae bacterium
CAATCAATGCCCTGACGCACGAGCAACATACGCAAATCGTCCTGTTGGCTCGCGATCTTGAGGAAGCCAGTAAACCGCGTGCGCCGATCTACCAATGAGCCGGGTTGAGGAGGTGAGAGAAATGGTTGACCACAATAATTCGACGGCGACTCAGGTTGCTGAGACCGTAAACAAGGTGACGAATGACGCACGGATGGAGCAGTTGCGGGCGACCGCTCGCAAACATCAAGTCTGTTACGAAGTTTGGCCAGAGCGGTCAGTTGCCGAAGGGCGCAAAATTCTGATCGGTTTTGAGTTGCAGCTCTGTGGAACAAACAGCCACATAGCCGCAAAAGGAGCGCATCAGCCGGTCCCTGGTTGTGAGTACTGCCAGAGCACTTACGAAGACCTGCGACAGATCGCTGAGTGGATACTGCCGCGAGAAGAACGACCTTCGCGCTATGAGATAGGCGGGTTCGATCGTTCTCTGCACATTGCTCCCCATAGTCGGCAGTTGCGAAACGAGGTTGTCGTCTCTATTCATATCATGCACCGGTCGGACTTTAATCGCGAAGTAGATGACTGTGAAAACCGATGTCTAAAGGAGATGCGCCAGAGGCTCTTACAACTAGGCATTCGTCAGGACCTCTGGCGCGGGGAAAATCGGGTTGAGAAGGGAGGAAGCGATGAAACTGCTGGATAAGTTAGAAGCACTGTTCGTCAATCAACCGGAGAGGAAAAAGAACGAGCACCCAAGCTTGTTTGATCGGTTGCGAAACGTCTTCTTTGCCGCCGAATTTCTCAAAAAAGACCTGCAAGGCATTCCACCATTCTGCCGTTGTGAGGACGCGATTTCTCATTTGGAAGGCCGTTGTAGCTGTACCAAACGTCCTGCTGGTTCGCAAGCCGAAGAGGTTAGCGCGAAGGGTTGCCTGGCACATCTTGAAACTCTTCGTTTGGATGTCAGATCGCTGCGCCAATCGCTGCAGCGCCACAGAAACGAGCTGCGGCCCGAAGAAAAAACCGAAGAGGTAAGGCGTGAGCTCTCTCTGATCGAGAATTTTGCGGAAAACATGGGGTCCATTGTCGAGGAGATCAGGAATCACGCTTCGGAGTGGGAACTTAGCTGCTCCAACGACGCACTCCAGCGATTGAAGGAAAGCAGTTCTGAGTTGGAAAAATATTCGACGGAGTTCTTCTGGTCTCTGTTGAAGCAGGATCGGGGAGAGCAGATAAACAGTTCGTCGAAAGTCAAGCGGGTTTCATGAGCCGAGAGAAGGAATAATGGCTTACCGACACGGAAAGGGAAATGAGATGAGTATTAAGTTCGCAATGCGCCTAGCCGTCTGGAGCGCATGTTTTGTGCTTTTGTTTGCGCTACGGGTCAACGCGCAGGAGTTCACATACAAAGTCGAACAGGATCGTTTGATTGGCCATCGTGATGGCGAGCTGATCATTTCAGATAAAGCTGTCGAGTACCGCGCGAAGAGAAACAAGGAAAGCCGCGCGTGGACGTACACAGATATCAGACTCCTGGAAATCCTGTCGCCGACGCGCGTGCGCATCTGGACGTACAAAGACCGCAAGCTGCGGCTGGGCCGCGATCAAAGTCTGACGCTCAAGATTGTCGAAGGACAAATCGATCAGAAAGTCAGCGACTTCTTACGGGAGCGCATCGCGCGTCCGTTCGTTACCTCTTTCGCTGAGGAAGATCAAAACGCCCTGGCGCAAATACCGGTGAAGCACTCTCATCGTCTCGGAGGATGCGAAGGACTGCTGAGGATTTATCCAGATAGATTGGTGTACGAATCTCAAACTGGACATGACTCGCGTAGTTGGCGTTGGACCGACATTCGGTCAGTTGGGCGCTCAGACCTTTATCGGTTTGATGTAGAGACGTTCGAGCCTCAGCTTGGCGCGTCAAGTCGCAGCTTCAATTTCACTCTGAAAGAACGAATGGCGGACAAGACTTATGACTTGATCTGGAGTCGCGTCTATCGCCCGACTCCGCTGATCAGGGCGGGTGAGGGAGTGACCGGAAAGTAGGAATTCTGAAGGACGCTGGAACCGTGGCAGAAGTCAAGACAAGCGGGCGATCGGATTACGCACTGGCCCAAGCGGCCGGAAAGGGCGATATGCACGCCTTTGAAGAACTCTATCTGCGCCACAACCGTCGCGTGTATTCGCTCTGCTTGCGGATGACGAGAAATGGTACCGATGCTGAGGACCTCGCACAGGAAGTCTTTATCCAGCTCTCTCGCAAGATCGGAAGCTTTCGCGGCCAAGCGGCCTTCACAACCTGGCTGCATCGGCTGACGGTCAATCAGGTGCTCATGCACTTTCGCAAACGCGGCGTGCGCTTGGAACACACGACCGAGGAGGGCGAGACACCCGTACAAATCGTCAAAGGGACTGAGAATCATCGGACGATGCCGATCATCGATCGCATTGCGCTGGACGATGCAATCGCGCAACTGCCGCCGGGCTATCGACTGGTCTTCACGCTGCACGATATCGAAGGGCATGAGCACGCAGAGATTGCGAGGATGCTGGGCCGCACAGTGGGAACCTCGAAGTCGCAACTGCATAAAGCGCGAATGAAATTACGTTCTTTGTTAAAGCGAAGAGACAAGCCAGGGTTGCCTGGAGATGATGGTGGCAATGGTTCCCTAAAGGAAATTATGCAGAAGAAAACAACTACGAGAGCGATCACCCAAGTTACGCCAGTAGGCCTTCAAAGCCAACCGGCTCCGCATTGGAGAAATGTCAGTTGGCATTTCTCGCTGCTACTTGGCGCACTGTTGTTCCTTACTTTGAGCGCGCAGGGACAGACAGTCGAGTCAAACATTCCAAAGAGCACGACTGCAGACCAAACACAAGCGGTAAACATTGAGCACTACCTGGATCGATTGATTTCCAGTGCAGTCATTGCAGGCGACGCAGCCGATGTAATCAAAGAGGCGGACAGTTATCGCACTCAGGCAACCCAGAAATTGAAGAACGGGCGTCGCGACGAAGCACGCGCGTTGTTCAGGCAAGCGGGCGAGGTAATTGCAGCCGCCGCCCCCGATGGAGACATTAAACGAGAAGATCCTCTACTGCGTGATTATCTGCGAGAGATCACCAGAGAACTGGTTGCGCTCGACTCCGCGAACAACTCGCCGTCAGCCATGTCAATTGAAGGAAGCTCTCTCACTGGGAATTACGCCGCGCAGCCACGCATCGCTGCTTTCCTTAGTTACTTTCAGGGCCGAGGAAGAACACGGCTGGAAATTGGACGAGCGCGCTTCGCTTTATACCAACCAATGATGACGCGAGTTTTCCGCGAGGAAGGTGTGCCCGAATGGTTGCTTGGAGTTGGCTTTGTAGAAAGCACTTATAACTCGACAGCACATTCACCGAAAGAGGCCCATGGTATCTGGCAATTTATACCCGGCACAGGAGCGCGCTATGGACTTCGACGTACCGCGTGGACTGACGAGAGGAGCGATCCGGAAAAATCAACGCGGGCTGCTGCCCGGTATCTTCGTGATCTACACGCTTTGTTTGGCGATTGGCAGCTTGCTTTGGCGGCTTACAACTGGGGTGAGGGTCGAGTCGCCAGAGTCATACGTCGGACTGGTATCCGCGACTTTTGGACCATGGCCGAACGGGGTCTGATGCCGCAAGAGACAGCCAACTATGTGCCCTCGGTACTCGCAGCTTCGCAACTGTTGCTCGGGGGCAATAAAACAGTCGTTGAGGTAAAACCAGCATCAGGATTTTCCTCCGGTCGCGGTGCTGAAGCTGAACTGAAGCAGGGAAATGATCGCGGCAGGCCGGCGCACTGAATTGCTAAAAGGATCTTTTCGCAAAACGGAGTTGGGTAAATCTTCTGGAGGATCGGAGGCGAAGGAAAAACAATGACAGTTAGTGATATCGCACGACGAAGCGGCGTTCCCGTACATGTCGTGCGCTACTACACACGAATCGGGCTGCTTAAGCCTTCGCGTAATCCGCGTAATGGGTACAAACAATACGAGGACTCCGATCTTTCGCGGCTGCGATTTATCCGGCAGGCCAAGAGTCTGGGGTACAAACTCGATGAGATCGACCGCATTTTTCGAGAAAGCAGCAGGGGAAAGTCACCGTGTCCGATGGTTCGCTGCATCATCGGAAATCGGATTGAAGAGAATAGACTCAGGTTGAAGGAACTGGCGGCGCTGCAAAGACGAATGGAGCGAGCGCTGGCTAAATGGGCAAAACTGCCCGACGGTAAGCCCGATGGCCACACAGTTTGCTATCTCATTGAGTCTACGGCCGGCATGTGAACAACCGGGACTTGACTTGTAAGTTACGCACTGGTTCTAGACTTGCTCCTATCGCTAAGGACAAGCAAGGAGGTCAAGAAGATGTTGAGCAAAAAGAGTCGACTTCTTTGGATGATTTGGGTTGCCTTGGCGGTCACGACGAGCACTCACGCGCAGCAAGACCCTCCGCTGGAAACCATAAAGATTGATACCAACCTTGTTGTCTTGAGAGTCGCGGTTAACGATCTACAGGGTCGTGCAGCCATTAGCCTCAAACAGGATGGATTCAAGATCTACGAGGATGGAGTTGAGCAGCAGATAGGCTTCTTCAGCGCGGAAGAGTCACCGGTGAGTTGGGGCCTCGTCTTAGATCGCAGCGGCAGCATGATGGGGATGATGAGCGACGTTTATGACGCGGCGTTACACGTTATTGACGAAGGTACAACGCGAGATGAAACCTTCATTTTGACGTTCAACAAGCGTCCCGATTTGATTAGTGACTTCACCTCTGATCGACATCGCTTGGAGAACTCGATTCTCGGTTTGCGGGCTGATGGTGAAACCGCTTTGTTCGACGCAATTGAGGTCGCACTGGATCGGATGAAGCACGCCAGGAACCGCAAGAAAGTACTCGTTGTGGTTACCGACGGCGAGGACAACGCAAGTCGGTTGAAATTTCGCGAATTGATCGAGCGCGCGGAAGAAGAAGAGGCAGTGATCTATACCGTTGGCATGTTTGAATCGTCGATGAGTGTCGTGTCGTCACTCATGGGCCGTGGCGATCGGGATGCGCAATCTGAATTAAGGAAGCTTGCTGAAGTAACTGGTGCTTCGGCTCACTTCCCAAGGAACGTCGATCAATGCAAGAGCGTGATGCGAGAGATCGCTCGCGAAGTCAGTCAGCAATACAGCCTGGGCTACTACCCTTTGAATAAGACACGCGACGGCAGGTGGAGAAAGATTCAAGTGAAGGTGAACGAAAGCGGAGGCCACAAGTATGTAGCCAGGACGCGGTCCGGCTACTACGCTCGCAAAGAGGAACCGCAGAACTAAAGAAAGGTATCGAGGCTAAGGCAATGATGGATCGTCGAGCCAGCTCCAAACATATCAAGCGTCTTGTGGCCATTTGCTGTGCCGCTTTCTCGATCATGATTCCCGGAGTGATTGCTCCAGCCCAACAGCAATCAACGAGAGATTCTCAGCGATCGGGACAAGGCGTGTCCGCGCGTACCAATTCAGGAAATGATGGTCAGGTAATTGTCAACACGGATTTGGTGACTTTGACCGTGAGTGTGGTGGACGCTCATGGCCACTACGTGCCCGGCCTCAGCAAGAAGAACTTCACGATTACGGATAACAAAGCTCCGCAGGAGATCACCTTCTTCAGCGACGCAGACCTGCCCGTGAGCGTGGCTATTGTTTTCGATGTCTCTGGTTCAATGAGCGGCAAGAAGATTGAGCAGGCGAAAGAAGCGCTATCAACCTTCATTCAAACCAGTCATCCACAGGATGAGTATTTCCTCATTGGCTTCAACTCGGACCCGGAACTTCTGATTGATGGCTCTCGTGATGGTGACGCAGTCATCAGAAAACTTTCCTTTGTGGAGCCTCACGGTTCGACCGCACTGTACGATGCGAGCTATCTGGCTCTGGAGCGCGTTATGCGGGGCGCACATATGAAACGGGCAATCCTAATCATCAGTGATGGTCAGGACAACAACTCGCGCTACAAATTCAGTCAGCTTCGTCGAGCCGTCATGGAGTCTGACGTCATTATGTATGCCATTGGCATTCAGGGTGGTGTGGGCGGAGTGCTAGCGATGTACGGCAGCCTACTACTTGAAGAGTTGGTCTCGGTTTCCGGTGGTAGGGTCTTCTTCCCGAGAAAGTCAAGTGGGATGAATGAGGCGCTTGAGCAGATTGCCTTGGAATTGCGACATCAGTATTCAATTGGTTACCGACCGTCGAATTTTACAGCCGATGGCAAGTGGCATCGTGTCAGAGTCAAGGTGGCGCCACCGCCTGGATTAAATCGTGTGTTCGTGCGCAACCGCGAGGGCTATTACGCGGTTGGATCGCTGCGCTGACCAAGGAGAGGGCTTTATGACTCGCGAGAATGACTTGTGCACCCGGTCGCGAGGTGGGGAGCGGCACCAGGGTGTGCACAGGCTATCAGCGGTCTCGCTGGCAAGGGGAGGCCAGAGTTGGGCCGCTGATAGCCGGGTTTCCAGACGCAAAGAGCGAAACATGAAAAACGTTGAAGTGGAAAAATCGGCACACAGTTTTGGATCATCTGGTTTGGCCCGACCGAGTAGGCGAAGTTTCTTCGACTACCTGTTGGGAACCAGCGTGGTCGCGACCCTGGGTGCGATCCTTTATCCCATATTCAAGTTCATGTCTCCGCCCCAAGTGATCGAATCGACCGAAACTTCAGTGGTGGCTGCAAAGATAAGCGAGGTGCCAATCAACTCCGGCAAGATATTCAAGTTCGGTAGCAAGCCGGGCATCATCATTCGGACTGCCTCAGGAGAGCTAAAAGCGTGCTCGGCGGTATGCACTCACCTCGACTGCATCGTGCAGTATCGCCCTGACTTTAAGCATATCTGGTGCGCTTGTCACAACGGACATTACAACGTAGATGGTGCAAATATCAGTGGACCACCGCCGCGGCCACTCGAACAATACACAGTGAACACTCGGGGCGACGAGATTGTGGTTAGCAAGTCATAAATTGGGGTAAGAGCTATGGACAACGCAGTTGCACTCGTCCAAACGTACTTGCAGGTAAATGGCTACTTCACGATTGCTGAATATCCGATCGTTGGAAGTGGCCGCCACGGAGGTTACCGCACAGTGACGGATCTCGACATACTCGCGTTTCGCTTTCCCGCCGCCACTCGGTTAGTCCCCAGACTCCACGGGAAAACAGATAAGGTCGATCGAGAAGAACCAGACCCGGTGCTTGGCGTTCCGTCTGATCAAGCAGACATGCTGATCGGAGAAGTAAAAGAAGGAGCCGCTCAAATGAATGAAGCGGCAACCGATCCAGCTGTGCTTGAAGCGGCGCTGGCCCGCTTTGGCTGCTGTCCTTCAATGAACACTCGGCAACTCGCTGAGACGCTGATCAGGAAAGGGCGAACTATTCTCCCTTCACGGCACCATCTGCGGATGGTGGCGTTCGGTCGCGTGGAGGAAGATGAACGTCATGCCGTCTATCTAACCATCTCGATGGGCCATGTGATCCGGTTTCTGCAGGATTATTTGCGGGGGCATTGGGACGTGCTGCGACACGCGCAGTTCAAGGATCCAGCTTTTGGGTTTCTGGCGACCCTCGAAAAAGCCAGACAAGGACTCATATGACCGACAAAGTCGGGCGTATTGGCAAGACTAACCGACTCCGAAAAGGAGCCGCTTATATATAAAGGAGAGAAGCAATGAAATCGAGAACGAATTTGTTAGCAAAGGCAGCGGCGCTCGCTTTGCTAATGGGGGCTTTCAGCATTCCGTTGTTAGCCCAAGACAAACATGAAGGCATGATGAAGATCGGCAAGAAAGGAGAGGTCACATTCGACTCACCCGTGCGTGTCGGCGACCAACTCCTTGAAAAGGGGACGTACCAAATCCAACACATAATGGAAGGTGCAGATCACGTCATCGTGTTCAGGCAAATGTCGCGCGACTACTACCGGCAACTGAGGAGCGGGAAGGAAGTCGCACGTGTGAAATGCCGCGTGGAGCCTCTCGGTGAGAAGGCAAAGCACGGCGGCATGCGCTTCGGTACTAACGCGGCTGGCGAAACAACCGTTGAAGAAGTTCACGTGCGAGGTGAGAACGTCAAACACCTCATCTGAGCCGTTTACGCGGGCGGTTGGGCTGTTGAAGCGGCATAAGTCAGGTTAATCAGCGGCGAGCCGGCGCGGCGCGAACGCCGCGCTGGCTCAGTCGCAAGTCAATGTTCCGAGGATTCAGAAGGAGGCTTAACAATGAGCGAACATAAATTAGAAAACCCCGGCGATGAACCGCTGGGCAGTGTCGATGTGAGCGAGTTGATTGCTACACGAGCGCACGAGATATTTCAAAGCCGCGGTGGCGAGCACGGGCACGATCTTGACGATTGGCTCCAAGCGGAACAAGAGGTCCGGGGATCGTTGAGTACCGAAAACCTTGTATCAGCCGCCGATCAGCAACTCGCGGCAAGAGCGGGCGCGGCAACAAGCCTGTCTGCGAGTGAACCCCAAGCGTCCGAGCCAAGTGCTCGCAGTGGCAAGAAGAGGTGACGGACCGCGCAAGGCCGCTTTGGTCACGCAGTCTCGATCTCGCCTTAGCGCGCTTGCTTTGGCGCGGGGAGGAGGCGTCTGCAAATGGACTTGTTACAGCTTTGGCAAAACATCGGTCAGGAAGCGAGAGATCTGGCAACAGCCGTCGAGCGGCTTCCCGATGAGTGCGAATGCGGCGACGCGGATGCTCATCTGAGCGGCAGGTGTGCCTGTTGCGGCGGACATACTCATGGTCATCATCCCACTGACAGTCAGGACTGTGTAGAGATAATCCGTCGTCTGCGAACGGATCTAACAGTGTTGGGCCAAGACCTGTCAGTTGCGGGTCCAGCGCTTGGCGCCTCTGCGCTTGAGACTCAACGTCTGGAACTGCGGCGGGGCATCTTTCTCGCGGCTGCCGATTTGGAGGCGATCCTTGAATCGTTCAAGCGACTGACCGAGTCCGTGGCGGGGTTTCGACGGGAATGCACGATCACTCGCATGCGGACGGTCAAGCGCCGGTGTGTCGAACTGCGTGATCATTGCGACCGTGTTAATGCGGAGTTGCTCGATTAGAGACCGACCAACGATTAAATGATGACCGTTGACAACAACACGCATCGAGACTGTCGTCCTTATATATAAGGCGAATGCCCATGCTGTCAGGATTCTTGAAAGTAGGTTGCAAGACGAATGGTTATAAGAATTATCGGGACGCTTATAGCTTTGGTAAGTCTTTATTTCTATATCTTCCATCTCGCGAAGCGCGGGCAAGAGCCGCATACTTTCTTGGCGCTGCTCGCCGGCATAGTCCTTATGATTGGTCTCTGGCTTGCGCTCCCGGGACGGCGGACGAAGAAGTAATAAAGCAGAGTTGAGCGTGCATGGGCGATGAAGTTACGGCAAAGCTGAAGTATGAGAGACCACCGGTTCAAATTCGGATTGCGTTGGAAGCTGAATCTGCTGATCGGCGTGATAGTGATTCTTACTATGAGTCTCTTCGAGGGGCTCAGCCTTTATCGCGAACGGCAAATGCTTATCTCCGCTCGCTCCCAGCACCTGGAAGAGTTAGCCCACCACTTGGGCTGGGTGGTGAGGAATTCAGGCGGACAGGACCAGCAGAATGTGATTTTCAATTACGAGCGCGCCATCAACAGTGACGGTGCGTACGGGTACCGGGCGCTGATCCTCAACGATCGGTCCCAGGTTGTTGCTGCCACTAACCCTCAGTTGGTGGGCACGGTAATGGATGAGCGAAGATTGCTGCAGAGTTACAAGAAGATAGGCACCGATACTCCCGCGCAAGTGTATCTCGAAGACACCGCACAGATGGCGGTGACACTACCGATCGTTGTGCGCTCCGACGAGCCAGGCACCGGAGACAAATCCCTTACGGTTTTGATCTCTGCACCGCTCGATGACATCTGGAAGAGTTTGAACACCTCCCTGATAACACACGCCTTTCATCTCCTCTTTACAGTTCTAGCGCTCGCCCTCGTCACCAACCTCGCCCTGTCAGTCTTCGTACTTCAACCAATTCGCAAGCTATTGGCTGGGATGAGGCGGATGGAGAGAGGAGAGTGGACCAACGAACTTCCGGTCAGGACTAGCGACGAGATTGGCAGATTGACGAGGGGCTACAACGCTCTGGGACGGAATTTGGAGACGAAGGTTCGCTGTCTAGTGAGAGCCGAGAAACTAGCTTCGGTCGCGCTGGTGGCTATTCAGTTGAACCGGGAACTGAAAAAACCGATCGAGCGAATCCGCGGCAGCGCTGACTATCTGTGCCGGCACAACGCCTTCGATAGCGAATCAGCACACGCGATCGGCAGAATCTTCGATCAGACGGAAAGAATTTTGGGGCTGAGTGATAAGTTTAACCGGGATTTCTCCGCGCAGTTTGAATCGGAGGAGAATCATGATGAGAAACGCAACGGCGCAAGTCGGGAACCTAACGGCGGGCCACGAAAGCCACCGGCAGGAGGATCGGCGGTCGCTCATCTTTAGTTGTGGTGACTGCCTGTTTCTGATTCTCGTGGGCGTGGCAACCAGTCTGATGATGTATTTCGTTCACAGTCTGACGATGCATGTCGTTTACAGTCCGGTCTGGCACTTCACTTTATCCCTGGTTGTCGGGATGAGTCTCGCGATGATCATTCAACCTCTGCTGGCCTTGGGTGTCGCGCCCATTCTGGGCTCTATCGAGAGCATGGTTCCGTCGATGGTAGCGGCGATGGGCATCCCGATGATGATTTGTCTACTTGATCTGGTGGGAATCAACGTGAGTCGAACTGGAATTCTAGCATTGGGAGCAGCCGGAGGGATTACCAGCTTTGTTCTGCTCAAGGCGTATGGGTACAGGTGTAGAAAATGTTTTTGCTGCGAATTTCCGCGGAAGGAAGGTTAGTGATGTCGGCGGTCTGGGACAAGCGGGCAAGATTCTATGATCTTTTTGAAGGTTCAGACTTGCGACGAGGGCCGGCCAAAGCCGCGCTCTTTCGAGAGATGGTTGGCCGCGTGCTCTTCGTCTCTGTGGGAACTGGGGTTGACATCAGGCACTTTCCGCCCGCCGGTCAGATTGTGGCTATTGATGTTAGCGCGGAAATGCTGCG
>DATENS010000036.1:0-27732 GCA_035274925.1 Pyrinomonadaceae bacterium
AGGCCAATTTACGTTCCAGGTGGTAGCGCCCGCGACACCTCCAGCGATCTCATCGGTGAGCCCAAATCCCGTGACGGGATCTAACAGCGCACAGCCGTTCACCATCAATGGCTCCGGATTTACCTCCAGCTCGACCGTGACCCTGCGTGATAAGACGACGGGTGAGGTTTTTCCCAATCGCGCGATTAGTTCTCAGACCAGCACGAGGATTGTAATTAATCCGAACTTCACGACTGCGGCACACACGTGGTCGGTGGAAGTGCTGAATGGAAGTCTGTCGTCAGGCCAATTCACTTTCCAGGTAGTGGCGCCGGCAACGCCCCCGTCGATTTCATCAGTGAGTCCCAATCCGGTTATTGGCTCGAATAGTCCGCAACCATTCACGATCAACGGCTCCGGATTCACCTCAAGTTCGACGGTCACGCTGCGCGACAAAACTACGGGCGAGGTCTTTCCCAATCGCACGATCAGTTCGCAGACGAGTACAAAGATCGTAATTAACCCGAATTTTACGACGGCAGCGCACACCTGGTCCGTGGAAGTGCTAAATGGAAGCCTGTCGTCGGGTCAGTTTACGTTTTTAGTAAAAGCGCCGTGAGGAAACCATATAGAGATGCGAACGAAAAGGATCATTAAGATGGTTGTAACTTTAGAGAAACGCGCCCTTAAGACATTTTTCAGAATTGCATTCGCGACTCTGTGCGCATCGATCATTTTGTTCCTTACAACGTTTTTCACAAACAAAAGACCCGCGAGCGCAGCGAACCCTCCCAGCAACTTTTCTCTTTCTGCACCGGTTCGCAAGGTCTACATCAGCCAAAATTATAATCATCCTTATTCGATTACTGATGCATGTAAGACGAATAAAGTCGTTTATCCGCACACGGGGATTGACTATTCGTTTGCAGGTGATACGGACGTTCTTGCCGCTGCCGACGGCAAGGTTATCGCGCTGCCAACTGAAGGCGGCTCTTGCAGCAATTTGGTGAGTGGAATCCGCAATCACGGCTTAGGTCAAACCATAATAATCGAACACCAAACCACTAACGGACCGGTTTATACGCAGTATAGTCACCTCGCAAAGGTCTACGTGACCCTCAACGAAGAGGTAAAACGCGGGGATAAGGTGATTGCGAAGATGGGTACTGACTGTACTGGATCTGTTCATCTGCATTTCGAATTGAAATCAGCACCCGTAATCGGAAACCCTTCAGGCGCTCCGTGTGGCTCAGGCACTTGTGCCATTGGAACAGGTAGCCCGTGTTGGGGCTACACGCAGGGTCATCCCAGTGACTACGGGTATTTTGATCCGGCACCTTACATCAATTCCGCTTCATGCCCGGCTGGAGTGTCTCAAAGATATCTAACACCCACTCATCCAAACGGTACTCTAGTAAAGGATAACGTAAACCAGGCTGTTTATTTGATACAAGGCGGACGTCGAAGGTTGATAGCGCCTGGCATGCTAGACAAACTGTATGATCAAACTAACGGTGCCTTCCATTTCAGGGAAATTGTGACGATCGCTTCAGAAGAACTGGGTAATTATGTAACTGGCGACATTGTTGATACGAAGCTGACCGGCAATTCGAAAGAGGAACCCGATGGAAGGCTTATTCAGCCGCGTAGTAAGCAGGATGTATACATTGTCACGGACGGCGGGCATCGGCGTTTGTTTGGGTCAGGAAAACTTTTTGAAGAGTTAGGATACAAGTTTTGTAACGTCCGCATTGTTGACAATATCGACTCTTACCCATTGGACGCGCCGATCACGGGCCCAACCAACACAAACCCCAGCGCAGTAATCTTAATGAATGGTGGCGGTAAGAGTGGCAGCAATGGCCAAACACTTGAATATTCAGTCCCGCCAGGCGCGAAGATCAAAATGATATTTAATGCAACCGCCAGCAAGGTAGGGGATTTCGCTATTAAGTCATACAAGTGGACTCGCAGCAAACTAGGATTCGACAAAAATGGTGAAGTGCGAATGAACGTGGCGACCACCACTGACGCTCCCAGTTTTGAAGATGACCTGGATGCCGGCACGCACACGATTACCCTGCAAGTAGTTGATGAAGCGGGGTTGTCCGACACTAAGTCGGCGACAATTGTAGTCTCAGAGACGCAAGCGCAATCCCCCACAGCCTCCATCACCATGAACAGCGGCGGGCAAACCGGCGGAAACAACTCAACGCTGAATTACACCGTCTCCCCCGGCGGCAGTATCAATATGAGTTTCAGCGGAACCGCAAGCCAGGCGGGTACGGGGAATACCATCACAGGTTACGAGTGGCGCAGTAACGGCACCGTCATCAGCAATCTGTCCAGTTTCAACTTTCCGTTTGCGGCCGCATCACACACCATCTCGCTCAAAGTCACCAACAGTGCCGGACTATCAAGCACTGCGACGGCGACCATCATTGTTACGGAGAACACTGCCAGCGCGCCGATGGCGTCGATCGCAATGACAAGTGGAGGCCAAAGTGGCGGCAATGGTTCAACTTTGAACTACACGGTCTCTCCAGGTGGGAGCATCTCCATGCTCTTCAACGGGTCGGGCAGCCAAACAGGCACCGGCTCGATAACCAACTACGAGTGGCGCAGCAATGGCACGGTCATCAGCAATCTTTCGAGCTTTATCTTTCCATTCGCAGCAGCCTCTCACACGATCACTTTGAAAGTAACTAACAGCGCGGGTTTGTCCAACACTGCCACCGCGACGATTGTGGTCACGCAGTCAAATGCGACTGCACCCAAAGCGATAATTTTCATGAGCGGCGGAGGAAAATCCGGCGGCACCGGGTCAACTCTCAACTATTTGGTGTCGCCAGGCGGCACAATCAATATGAGTTTTGATGGCTCGGCCAGCACTCCGGGCACGGGCTCGATCGTAAGCCGCGAGTGGCGGAGCAACGGCACAATCATAAACACAGGGTCATTGTTTAGCTTCGCCTTCGGACCTGCGACGCACGTCATCACGTTGAAAGTAACGAATAGTTCGGGTGTTTCGGATACAGCCACCGCGACGATAATTGTTGGAACGGGAGGCACAGCGCCTACGGCGCACTTCTCGATGAGCGCCCAAGGCCAAACCCGAACCGATGGCCAGACTCTGAACTTGTCGGTGCCGGTCAATGGAAGTGTGTCGGTGAGCTTCGCCAGCACCAGTAGCCAGGGAAGCGCGGCGATTACCAGCTACGTCTGGCGGAGCAACGGCACACAGATCTGCACGAACTCTTCGACCTGTAACTTCACGTTCGGCACGGCGAGTAACACCATCACGCTGACTGTGACCGACAGTAATGGTTTGAGCTCGACGGCTACAGGACAGGTGAACCTGACCTTCCAGTCTGGTCCTACGGCGCACTTCTCAATGAGCGCCCAAGGTCAGACCCGAACCGATGGCCAGACTCTGAGCTTGTCGGTACCGGTCAATGGAAGTGTGTCGGTGAGCTTCGCCAGCACCAGTAGCCAGGGAAGCGCGGCGATTACCAGCTACGTCTGGCGCAGCAACGGCACACAGATCTGCACGAACTCTTCGACCTGTAACTTCACGTTCGGCACGGCGAGTAACACCATCACGCTGACTGTGACCACCAGCGTGGGTAGCTCAACTGCAACCGGACAAGTGAATTTGACCTTTCACTAATGTCAGATAAGTAGATTTGCACACAAGTTGGTTCATCGCATGGAGCGATTATGAATACCCAAAAACATTCTTCGAGACCCCCTTCGAACAGCAGACGAAAATCATCGTATGCAATGATGACAATACTGCTGGCCGGTTGTCTCTCCCCCACGTTCCTTGCGACGTCTACCGAAAGCAAGGATCAACAAAAGAAGGCCAAAGGCGTGGCCACAAGTCCAACGTCGGAAGCCCGGATTCAGTCTTTCGGGGAGCTACCGCTGACTTTTGAATTGAATAAGGGGCAACTTGAAAAAGACGTCAAGTTCCTGTCGCGTGGCAGCAGAGGCGACGTTTTCCTAACTTCGCGGGAAACCATTCTATGTCTCGGTAAGGGGGACGGAGCGGCACAGCCAGAACAGAGTTTCGCCGAGTATCTTCAGGGAAAGCAGGCTTATTTTGCTCATCACGCCAAGGCCCCTTCACGTTCACGCGACATCATTAGAATGAGGTTGCTGGGAGCGAAGGCTAATGCAGTTATCGGCACCGACGAATTACCTGGCGTAGTCAACTACTTTATCGGAAAAGATCCTTCAAAGTGGCACACGAACGTTCGCACTTTTGGGAAGGTTATATATCGCGATGTATATCCAGGGATTGATCAGGTCTTTTATGGAACAGGAGCGGAACTCGAATATGACTTTGTGGTTTCACCCAAGGCAGATGCAAGCAAAATTAAGCTCGCGTTTACAGGAGTAGAACGTCTGCACATCGATCAGAGTGATCTTGTCTTACAGATCAGAGACTCAGAAGACATTCGGCTTGAGAAACTGTTCGCTTACCAGCAAGTTAATGGCGTCAGAGTTCCCATTGCCGCACAGTACGTAATCGGTCCAAAGCACGAGGTCAGCTTTAAGCTCGGAAGTTATGATAAGAGCCGGCCGTTAATAATAGATCCCGTACTTTCTTACTCGACTTACTTCGGTGGCAGCGGGAACGACGCGGGTTTTGACGTAGCAGTTGACGGCAGCGGAAACGCTTACGTTACGGGATCGACTGACTCGACCGAACTTTCACCTCAAGGAGGCAGCAATGCCTTCGTCGCTAAGCTAAACGCGGCCGGAACTCAGCGTTTGTATCTGGCGATCATTGGCGGGATGGGAAACGATACTGGGTTTAGTCTGGCAGTGAACAGCGCCGGGGAAGCTTACGTCACCGGCGTGACGGATTCCACGGATTTTCCGGTCGCAAATGCGATTCAGTCAACGTTCGGCGGCGGATCGCAGGACGCGTTCGTGACAAAACTCAACGCGAATGGTTCCCTCCTGTACTCAGGATACTTCGGTGGCAGCGGGAACGACGCGGGTTTTGCTATTGCAGTCGACAACTCGGGTAACAGTTATGTCACGGGCTCGTCAGACTCGGGTGAATTTTCCACCCTCGGAAATACAAATGTATTTGTTATTAAACTAAATTCCGCCGGAAATGACCGTTCTTATCTCGCCATGCTTGGGGGTAGCGGTGATGATACGGCGTTCGATATAGCCGCCGACGGATCTGGAAATGCGTACATTGTCGGTTCGACTGATTCAGCAAACTTTTCAACCGCGAGCGCTTTGCAAACGAACTTCGGAGGTTCTCAGGATGCGTTCGTAGCCAAACTGAACTCGTCGGGCGCAGCCCTCACCTATTCGACCTACCTCGGTGGAACCGGAAATGACTCAGGTTTCGGTATTGCCGTGGACAGCAGCGGTAATGCATACGTCACCGGCTCGACAGATTCAACTGAGATTTCGTCGCTCGGTGGAAGAGATGTGTTTGTGGCAAAGTTCAATTCCTCTGGCAGCGAACGGACCTATTTCACTATCCTGGGCGGCAGTGGGGATGATGCCGGATTTTCAATCGCAGTTGATAGTGCAGGAAATGCCTCACTAACCGGATCGACCGATTCCAGTAACTTCACGACTTCAAATCCTCTTCAGCCAAATGCCGGAGGATCTCAGGATGTGTTTGTAGCGAAGCTCAGTCCAGCCGGCTCAACTCTGGACTACTCGACCTTTGTAGGAAATATCGGCAACGAAGCTGGGTTTGCAGTCGCTGTCGATAATAGCGGCAATGCTTATGCGACCGGTTTTACCAGCTCGACAAACTTCCCCACCGCCAACCCAGCGCAACCATCCAACGGTGGCAATGGCGATGCGTTTGTCCTCCGTATATCCGGCAGCAACGCTACCACTCCGGTGTTGCAGCTCAATTCTGCCTCGTACGTGATCAGTGAGGGTGAGTCTGGCGTGCTGATCAACGTGACGCGTAGCGGAGACACAACCGGTTCAGCAAGTGTGAAGTTTGCCACAAATGACAGTGCTGGTTTACAGGACTGCAACGTGAAAAACGGTATCGCGTCGCCCAGATGTGACTTCATTTACAGCCTCAGCACTTTGACGTTTGGCGGCGGCGAAACGTCTAAGTCTGTCTTCGTCGGCGTAGTGGATGACTCGTATGCCGAAGGCGTTGAGATTTTTACAATTAGTCTCAGCAATAGCGCGGGTGCTTCGATGGGTACCCCATCCGCGGCAACCATAACCATCAATGACAACGAAGGCACCGACGGTGCGAACCCGCTCGCCGCAACCGATTTTTTCATTCGCCAACACTACAATGATTTCCTTGGACGGGAACCGGAACCCGCTGGCCTGGCGGGCTGGCGAAATGTCCTGAACAACTGTGGCGTTACGGTGGCGCCGCCGTGCGACCGCATTGAAGTCTCTTCAGCCTTCTTCCGCTCGCCGGAATTTCAGGGCCGTGGTTATTTCATCTATCGGTTTTACCCAACGATCGGGAAGGTCCCGATCTATGGTGAATTCACCCCTGACTTTGCGAAGGTGAGCGGATTCTTGTCGGATCAGCAGTTGGAAGCGGCGAGAGTGGCATTTGTTGAGGAGTTCATGGCGCGCGCTGACTTTCAAACACGGTATAGCTCAACCTTCGGCACTCCGTCGGCATACGTCGACGCGCTGTTACAGACGGTGGGGCTGACAAACCATCCGCTGCGCCAGACTTGGATCAACCAACTGAATTCCAGCAACACGCCGACGACGCGGGCGCAGGTTCTCCGGGCTTTGGTAGAGAGTTCGGAGATGTATCAGAAGTTCTACAACGAAGCGTTTGTCCTAATGCAATATTTTGGCTATTTGAGGCGGACAGCAGACGCGTCCTATCTCCAATGGATTCAGACAATGAATTCCAATGGAGGTGATTATCGGGTGATGATCAATGGCTTCCTGAATTCCACTGAATATCGGCAGCGATTTGGGCCGTGAGGAACAGATGGCTGGTTGTCGTCTCGGCAGAAGTTCCTTAAGGCTAACCCGTTGGGTGCGCTTTGTCTCATTGAATCGAATTTGATTCGTCGTCACCGCCCGGCGATAACCAGGAAGCGGGTTGGGAGTCAGTCGAATCGATCCACTTGCTGAAGTCATCGGTTCACCGCGCGCGATGCGTTCTTCCCTTTCTTTCCACTTGCGGTTGAACTCTTTGTCGAATTCCTCGCGTTCGCGATTCTCTTTCTCCCACTCCTCTTGAGTGCGACAAAATGAGAAAGCAAACCCTTCATCCATATTCGAGCCGTCGAGATGCCAGAATCCAGGGCCATAGCCCATTTCGACTTCTCTCGCCGACATCATACATAGGTCACAGTTTTCATCGATGATCATGTCTCGCGCTTGAAGAGTAATCGGCAGGCGCTTGCGCTCGTTTTCGATCAAGAGGGCGGGGACTCTGCCGTCAAAATCACGTTGTGGACTCTCAAGCCATTCCCTTTTGGTCTGTTCGAGCCAATTGATTTCAGCCTCCAAGTCAAAGAGTGCATCCGACTCGTCCAGCGGCTGGTGATCCAGCGTACTCCAAAGTAAGAACCGCACAAGATCGTAGTAAATAACGCACTCGTGCGTGCCGAAACCGGCGTAACGATACGCAAATGAGTCCATCGCTAAACACGGCGGCCCTTCGCTTTGAACGGTCCACTGAAACTCGCGTGCATTCAAGTCAAAATCGATGAATTCTCTCTTCGCAAGCAACAAGTCCCGGGGAGCATGGCCTTCAAGATCGGCACGCGATGTAATTAGCCAACGCGCATGGATCGCCGAGATTTCATCACCAACCGCGCGGTTAAACTCTTCTTCTTCGCCGGGCTCACTTTCACCGACGCGCGGCTCTTTAGCGCGCTCTGCGCATCGAGGTTTCTTCCCGGTTTCGAGACAAACAGAAGACTGCCTGACATTGCTGATGACAAACTCGAGCATAGGTTTTCCGTAGAGAATGCTTCGCGAATCTAAGGGCGGCTTCGAACGCTCCTGGCTGCGACCCCCCTGAGCGAAATGATATTCAGTAATCGAATTCAGGAAGATCCATTCATCAGAGACTCGGTACCAGATGGCAGTGTCGGTCAATTGCGTTCCGTCGTGATAAAACACCTCGCCCTCGCGGTCGGGTTGGGAATAGATAGACTCCACCGCAACTAATCGAGCGGCAAGATCGATTACGACTACGCCCGCGTCCCAAGGTTCTGAGTCAACGACCGGCGTCGAGCAGAAGGACGCGAAGGATCCGTTTTGATCGGCCGCATCCCCAGCGGGTTGGATGTAACGGGTTAAAGCTGCATCGAGCTCAGCAATCGTTTGCGGCTCTGCTGACAGGGCCGCTACGCATGCATCAGCGATCGAGCCGTAAACAGTTCCCTGAAGAATCTGCTGAGAGTCAACGATGTTGAGTCTTACTTCGCTCATGTGTGGCAGGTCTCATACCAAATGTCCACCTCGTGAGCAAGCGGAAACATTGCAAACAATTTGCTAGATAGGCCAAAGACTGTAGGCGCAATGCAGAATTTGATTTGCTACGTTTATGGCTAATTCACTTACAAACAACCTCAGCCTTTTACACAAACTACCTGCTTGATTTCGGCGACAACTTTGACCAGGTCTTTCTGGTTTCGCATCACCTCTTCAATTGACTTGTAGGCCCCGGGGATCTCATCAAGCACGCCCGGGTCTTTGCGGCATTCGACGCCGGCGGTTTGTTTGCAAAGGTCTTCGCGGGTGAATTTGCGCTTCGCCGCGCCGCGCGACATCTTGCGGCCGGCGCCATGCGAGCAGGAATTGAAACTCTCGGGCAGGCCACGTCCTTCGACGATGAAAGATTTCGCGCCCATCGATCCGGGGATGATTCCGTAAACGCCCCGGGCTGCGTTGATGGCGCCTTTGCGCGTGACGAAGACGTCTTCGCCGTAGTGCTGCTCGAGAGCGACGTAGTTGTGATGGCAGTTGACGATGAGATCGGGGGTGAAGACGCCCTCCCTTACGGTCGGGCTACTGGCAAGGCATACTTCGCTGAAGACTTTCATCAAACGCTTCATCATGATCTCGCGGTTCTTCATCGCGTACTCCTGCGCCCACTTCAAATCTTCCCAGTACGCCGCAAATTCCGGAGTGCCTTGAATGAAGTACGCAAGATCGGGCGACGGCAACTCTGAAAGTTTCCAAAGCCCCTTCGCGGTCGAGATATGCCGGTCCGCGAGCTCTTTGCCGATGTTGCGAGAGCCCGAATGCAACAGCAGCCAGACAAAGTCTTCCGTGTCCAAACAAATTTCGATGAAGTGGTTACCGCCGCCGAGCGTGCCGAGCTGCTTCATCGCTTTTGCTTTTCGATCCTGCACGCCCTTGTGGAGCTCGTTGAAGTTTTTCCAACCACGCCAATGGCCGGATTCGGCAACGGGATCTCGATAGTCGTGAAAGCCGACGGGAATTGCTGATTCGATCGCGAGGCGCAGCTCCTTCAACTTCCCTTCAAGGATGTCGCTCTGGAAAGGCGTCTTGACGGCCATCATTCCGCAACCGATGTCGACTCCGACCGTCGCCGGGATCACGGCGCTTCGGGTGGCGACTACTGAGCCGACCATGCTGCCCTTGCCGAGATGCGCGTCGGGCATGAGGGCGACGTGCTTGAACAGGCAGGGCAAGCGCGAAACGTTTCGCAGCATCGATTGTTCTTCGCTGCTGAAATCGTGGTTGGCCCACGAAAGGATTTCGTGCGCGGCGCCGCCGATATTGAGTTTGTGATACGGCATTTTCGGTTAATCCACAGATTACACAGATTGTGGGGAACAGTTAAGGAGAGGGATGCGCCTACGGCGCCGCACACTGCGGTAAGCCTCCGGCTTTCCGGCCAACACTCTTTTTGTTCAAACGCGGCGAGGCTGAGCCTCGCCGCACGAGAATTGGCGCACCACCCACCCGCTGACGCAGGTGGTACCCGACCACTACACCACTTTCTTGGTAATTCGGGCATTTTGACACTTTCTTTCTCCTGAGAAGTTCCGAGGAGGTGAACCCACCCGCTCACGCAGGTGGTACTGACCTCTCACGATCAACCCACCCGCTGACGCAGGTGGTACTGACTTAGGACCCGTCGCTATCGCTCCGGGTTCTGACACCGGCTGAAACAGAACATACGGGCTGAGGAAGACATACGGGTCTATGCTGGCAATTCCGTCCTTAATACTTATCTCGATTGGAAATTGGCTGCTTCAGGCTAACGACCAGCTGCTGATTCTTATCAACAGCGTCGCCGGCCGGTCGTGGCTGTTCGACAACCTGGTTTCGTTCTTTCTCGAAAACGATCTCGCCAAAGCCGGCGTCATCGGCGCGTGTTTTCTGGCCGCCTGGTTTGGCGCCAAACCCGAGCGCGCCACCGCGCGAAGAAAGATTCTGCTGACCACTCTGATGGCCGCGGTTTGCGTCATCACAACCACCAAGGTCCTTTCAAAAACAGTTTTCCTTCCCCGCCCTGAGGTTCAGTCGCGCAAACTCTTTCAGCTCGAGGGAGATCAGCTGGTCGAGATGAAGCGCATGAACGTGCGCATCCCGCTCGATGAATCAAGCCAGAAGGACTATCGCGCACTCTTGAGCGGCGATGTCCAGACCAACGACCTCGGCTCGTTCCCCAGTGACCACGCCGGATTCTTTCTCGTGATCTCTTTTGGAATTTTTCTCGCCGCGCGCCGGCTGGGTTGGCTCGCGCTCGGCTGGACCGTGTTTGTGATTCTCGCGGGCAAAATGATCTCGGCACAGCACACGCCCCTCGATATTGTTGCCGGCGCGGGGGTGGCGCTGGTGGTGCTCGCTGCTTTTCGTTTTGTCGCCGCGCGAAAGTGGTTCGATCGAATGCTGGAAAAGATTTCTCAACTGACGATCCGTCACGCCGCCTTTTCGAGCGCGTTGATTTTCGCGGTCGCGTTCGAAGTTTCGAGCACGATGGTGCACGTGCGCGAACTCCTCGGACTGCTGGCGGCGATGAAGCGTCACGGCCTCGGCTGATTTGAATTTCTTATGAAGCGATTAGGTATCACACTAGTTCTGGTCGTTCTCGCGATCCAGACGTCCTGCAAAATGCAGAAGCACGGCCTGGTGATGATGGCCGACGAATCGTACCGGCCGCGCGTGCTGGCTACGAGCAAAATGGGATTCGGTTCGCCCGATGGATTGCTGCTGCGCAACGGCAAGTTCTATATCGCCGACGAAGGCAGCGATGCGATGGAGAGCTGGAGCCCGGCTGAAGGTTTCAAACAGCTTGCCGACGCGCGTTTTGGTTTTCTTTCTCCGGAAGACCTGATCATGGATCGCGACGGCAACATCTTCTTCACCGACGACGACGCGGGCGGCGTTTGGCAAATCGACGCCAAAGGCAACACGCGGTTGCTGGCCGGCACAGATAAAGGCCTGATCTCTACTGAGGGAATTGCGTTCGCGCTGGACGGATCGATTCTGGTGGGCGACGGCGAGCAGCACCAGATCTTTCGCGTTACGCGTGAGGGAAAGGTTTCCGAATTTCTGGGCCGGCGATACGGAATTACCAAGCCGGAAAGCATGGTGTTCGACGATCAGGGCAACCTTTATATCGCCGATAACGAAGATGAAGTGCTTTACCTTCTGGACAACAAACACGAGCTTCATCGAATCATCGATCGGCGCACCGGCTTCTCGCCTGAGACACTTTTCTTTTCGAAAGGCGCGCTCTACATCACCGACAGCCACAACGGAAAGCTCTACGTTTACCGGCCCAATGAAGAGCTAAGAACGATCGCGGCATTCGCCGGCGAACTGAGAAATGTGCAGGGGATCACCGTCGATGACGCCGGAACGATTTATCTCGGAGTGCAAACCGATCTGAAGCGCAAGGCAGGCAACATTATAGAAATCAGCAAGGAGATCGGCTGAGTAAAGAACGTCTCCGCGCCATCTCCGCGTTCTTTGCGCGTCTGCGGTGAATAAAACCTAAAAACGCTCTCACCGCGGAGACGCAGAGAACGCAGAGGAAAACAGACAGCTTCAAACCAATGCCCCAAACCCTCGTCGAGGAATCCAGCCTCGAAACCAAAAGCCATTTTAATCCTGAAGGCGTCGGGCTTAGCGGCCCGCGGATCGATAATTTTGTAGCGCAATCCTTTCCAGTCCTGTTCGAAGCACAGGTCGTTCGTCATGCAACGAAGGTTGCCGTTACCTGCGGCGATAAGAACCTCACTTTTGCCGAGCTGAACAGCCGGGCAAACCAACTCTCAGGACACCTGCGATCGCTCGGCGTGGGCCGCGAGTCGCTTGTGGGAATTTGCATCGATCGCTCGTTGGAAATGGCGGTAGGAATAACCGGCATTCTCAAATCCGGCGGTGCCTATCTGCCGCTCGATCCGGAATATCCGGCTAACCGTCTCGCATTCATGATTGAGGACGCCAAGCCGTCGCTCATCGTCACGACTTCAACTCTCGCGCACCTCGTTCCCGCGTCATGCCAGACCGTTTTGCTCGATACGGAATGGGCGGCGATTTCGGAACAGTCTCCGGAAAATCTTTCCGACAGTCCTCTGCCCTCGAACCTCGCGTACGTAATCTACACGTCGGGATCAACTGGCGAACCCAAAGGCGTGATGATCGAGCACGGCAATCTTTCAAACTATTTGCTGGCGCTCAATCGTGAAATCGGGATTCGCAGCGACGATGTCTATCTTCATATGGCCTCGATCGCGTTTTCGTCATCCCGTCGCCAACTGCTGCTGCCACTCTCGCAAGGCGCGCAGGTACTTATCGCCAGTTCCGAAGAACGCAAAGATCCCATCGCTCTATTTGAAACAATAAAGCGAGGCGCCGTCACGGTGATGGATGCCGTGCCGTCTTTCTGGCGGAACTGCACCACGATTTTGAGCGCAATGGACCAGAGCGCACGACGCGCGCTGATCGACAACAAAGTGCGGCTGATGTTGTCGGCCAGCGAGCCTCTGCCGTCCGACATACCGCGTACGTGGACGATCGACTTCGGACATCCGGCGCGCCACGTGCACATGTTTGGCCAGACTGAGACGGCGGGCATCGTCTGTATTAATTCAATTTCGCTGAAAGCCGATGCGTCGCTCGATCGAATCCCCATCGGCAGCCCGATCGCGAACACTGAAATCCTTGTCCTCGACAGCGAGATGAAGCCGTGTCCCCCGGGAGTGAGTGGCGAACTCTACATCGGCGGCGCGGGTGTGGGACGCGGTTACCTGAACCGGCCCGATCTCACTGCGGAAAAATTCGTCACGCTTAATGGCCGGCGCCTGTATCGCACGGGCGACTGGGCCAGGTTGAGTGCAGATGGCCGCCTGGAGTTTACGGGGCGGCGCGATCAGCAGATCAAGCTCCGCGGTTTTCGCGTCGAACTAGGCGAGGTCGAAGCCGCACTTCTCAAGCATCCAGCGATTCGCGACGCGGCAGTCGTGGCGCGACAGGACGATGAACACACGCGGTTGGCCGCTTATTTTGTGACCGGCGAAAATCCTGCGAACGCGAGCGACCTGCGCCAATTCCTCGGGAGCCTTTTGCCCGATTACGCGGTGCCATCAATTGTTGTGCGGCTGGATGCACTCCCGTTGTCAGCAAACGGAAAGGTCGATCGTCTTGCTCTAAGCCGAGAAGAGTTACCGCCCCTGGAATTGTCGAGCCGGTATCTCGCACCCAGTACAGAAATCGAAATTGAGTTGGCGCGAGTTTGGAGTTCTCTTCTGAACATTGATACGCCCGGCGTCAACGACAACTTTTTCGAGCTGGGCGGCAATTCCCTGCTCGCGGGCCAGGTCATCGTCCGCGTACGTCATCATTTCAATATCGAAGCACCGATCACCTGGTTGTTTGAATCGCCAACAATCAAAGCGCTGGCAACGAGAGTCGAAATAGCTTTAGCGAAACACGAGACAAGGGGCGCTCGCGCGCTGGTGCCGGTCTCACGCGATCAGCAGCTGCCGCTTTCGTTCTCGCAGCAACGCTTGTGGTTCCTCGACCAACTCGATCCGGAAAGCCATGCATACAACCTGGCGCATGCGATTGAGATTACGGGCCAACTCGACACGGGAGCGTTGCGAAAAGCGCTGAATGGGATCATCGCGCGTCACGAGGTGCTGCGCACGCGCTTCGTTTCAGTCGGCGGTACTCCACTGCAACAGATTGATTTGCCCGCCGAAGTCGATTGGCAATCCATCGACTTGCGTAAGTTCGCGCCCGAGGAACGCGCGCGCGAAGCGGAACGATTGATTCGGGATGAATCGAGCGCGCCTCTTAATCTGGCCCAGGGGCCGATGCTGCGGGCGATGCTGCTGCGGGTTGATGTGGAAAGTTACGTCCTGCTGCTCACGATTCATCACATTGCCAGCGACGGCTGGTCTGCAAACATTCTGGCCGGCGAACTCAGCGAGCTTTATCGCGCATTCCGTGCCGGCGAAGAACCCGCATTGCCGGAACTGCCGGTCCAGTACGCGGACTTCGCGTTCTGGCAGCGTGAACGTTTCGCAGAGGGCGCACTCGAGGCGCAACTCAACTACTGGAGGCAGCAACTGGATGGCGCGCCGCCAGTGCTCAATTTGCCGACGGACTATCCCCGCGGTGGCGCACAAAGTTATCGCGGCGCGAAACTGACAAAACGCCTGCCGGCCGAACTAATAGCCGGACTGAAACGTTTTAGTCGCGCTCATGACGCAACGCTCTTCATGGTTCTGTTGGCGGCCTTCGATCTGCTGCTGTCACTCTATAGCGGACAGTCCGACATCGTGGTGGGCTCGCCCATCGCCGGACGCGATCAAATAGAGGCTGAGCCGCTGATTGGTTTCTTTATTAACACTCTGGCGCTCCGGAACGTGGTCTCCCCACGCCAGACGGTGGCCGAATTGATCGGCAATGTACGCGAGACGGCATTGTCGGCTTACGCCAATCAACAGGTGCCGTTTGAAAACCTGGTCATTGAATTGACCCACGACCGCAGCACGGAACACAACCCCATCTTTCAGGTGATGTTCGTATTGCAGGACGGAAAATCATTCCGCCCGAATCTGCATGGTTTGCAGGTCAGGAAGATCGAATCACCGGCGGATACTGCCAAATTCGATCTGTCGCTGGAGGCGGTCGATGGCAAAGATGGTCTGGACATCTCGATTTCCTACAGCACCGATTTGTACGACGCCGCATCTGCGGAACAGATGCTTTTCGATTATCAGCTTTTGCTCGAGCAGTTCGTCGCGAATCCCCAGCAGCTTCTCGGCGAAATGCCGGCATTGACGTGGAAGCCGAAATGTTTCGCGGAAGCGATCACGCCGGCGACAAACGCCGCGCACCAATACGTGGCGCCCAGTTCTCCGATTGAAGAAGAACTGGTTTCCATCTGGCAGGAAGTCCTGGCAGTGGATCACATCGGAGTCGAAGACAATTTCTTCGCCCTCGGCGGCCATTCGTTGATGGCGACACAGGTTATCGCGCGCATTCGCACCGCCTTCGATTACGAACTGCCGCTGCGAACTCTTTTCGACACGCCGAGGATTTCCGCGCTGGCGTGCGCCATTCGTGAAAATCACGCCGTAAGAACCGAAGATGACGAAATGGCCGCCCTGCTGGCTGAACTCGAAGGAATTTCCGATGACGAAGCGCAGAACCAGGTGACACGGGCGGCCCGCCCGTGAAATCACGTGCAAGGTGCGCGTGCCATTCCAACAATAGAGCTATGACGACTGTGATTAAAAAAGAACGCCACGATTTGACGCCGACCCAGGAGGCGATGTTGCTGTATGCGCTTTACGCGCCAAAGTCGCCCGCCTATTTCGAGCAGTTCTGCTACACGTACAGCGGGCCGCTCAATGTCTCCGCCCTCGTCGCGGCCTGCCAGCGAGCCGTGGACCGCCATTCAATTCTTCGCACCTCGTTTTCCTGGGACGGCGAGAATCGGCCGCTTCAAACAGTCCATGAGAACGCCACCTTGCCGTTCACGTTTTGTGACTGGTCCGACGTGGGCGCCGCCGAACAAGAGAGTCGATTAGCTTCGTTCCTCGCAGCGGATCAGCAATTCGGATTTGATCTCAGTCAGGCGCCGCTCTTTCGGCTGGCGATAATCAAGTTTGGCGAAGACTCCTTTCGCATCGTTATCAGCAATCACCATCTCGTGCTCGACGGCTGGTCGATGGGTATCCTGCGAGAAGAAGTCTCGCAAACTTATCAGGCACTGACTCGCCAGGAAGAGATAGTGCCGGCAGCGTCACCCGACTTTCACCATTACGTCGACTTCTTGAAAGAGCAGAAAACGGATCTCGCCGAAGGTTTCTGGCGAAACGAGCTGGCTGGGTTTTCCACGCCGAACGCGCTGGTAATCGACAACGCCCCCGGGCGTTTACCGGCCGCGGATGAAGAGTTCGCGGAACAATCCTTCGTGTTGCCTGCGGCCATCACGGCCCGCTTGCAGAAATGCGCGCGCGAATATCGCCTGACCATGAGTACGCTGGTCCAGGCAGCGTGGGCGATCTTACTCGGTATCTATTGCTGCAGCGATGATGTCGTCTTTGGTATCACCGTTTCCGGCCGGCCGTATGATTTTCCCGACATCGACGCGATGGTGGGACTGTTCATTAATACGCTTCCCCTGCGCGCGCACCTCTCTCCGCGCGAAGTTGCGGCCTCCTGCTTTCAGAAAATGCAACGAAACGTTGCCGAACTTCGCCAGTACGAAACGACTTCACTCAAACTGATTCACGAATGGAGCGCCGCCCCGCACAACAACCTGCCACTGTTTGAAACTCTGGTCGTGTTCGAAAACTTTGCCGGCAACGACTCTGCCCTGAATTTGGGGGGCGAGATGAAGTTGGCCGGGTCGCACCTGGCCCGCACGAATTATCCGCTGACGATGGTGATCAATCCTGGCGCCGAGCTCAACGTCCGCGCCGTTTATCATCGCAGCCGTTTCGGAACCGCAGCGATCAACCGTCTCCTGAATCACTACGGAGCGATTTTGGAGGGTTTTACAAATGGACTCGAACGGCCAATCGGCGCGATGAGTCTGTTGACGCCGGCTGAGAAACAAACGCTTCTAAACGATTGGAGCGGAGCTGGATCAGGACCAGTTGCTTCCGGTCCGCAGTTGATTCATCGCACTATCGAAGCGCAAGCCGCACGCACACCCGACGCGATCGCCGTAGAGCATGAAGGAAATCGCCTCACCTATAGCGAGCTCAACGCTCGCGCAAACCGGCTGGCTAATTTTATGCGATCGGCGGGCGTGCGTCCTGAAAGTCTGGTCGGCATATGCCTGGAACGCTCGCCCGACATGATCCTGTCGGTGCTGGCTGTTTTGAAAGCGGGAGGCGCTTATGTCCCACTCGATCCGGCATACCCGCAAGATCGTCTGACTTTGATGCTCGAAGACAGCGGCGCACAGTTGCTGCTTAGTCGCGCTCCGCTTCGCAAACATTTCCCGGACTTCACGGGAAGATTCATCGCGATCGACAACGAAGCATCGGCAATTGACGAGCAAGACACCGAAAATCTTTCGGACAGCGCGGGGCTTGAGAGCCTGGCTTACGTGATCTACACATCCGGCTCGACCGGAAAACCTAAGGGCGTAATGATCGAGCATCGTGCGCTCGCCTGCTTTGCGGCCAGCGCGTCTGACGAGTATGCGATTACCGACAAAGACCGCGTCCTTCAGTTCGCCTCGCTCTGTTTCGACACCAGCGCCGAAGAGATCTACTGCGCGTTGAGTCGTGGCGCGAGTCTCGTGCTGCGCACCGACGCGATGATCACCTCGCCAAGACAATTTCTGCAGAGCTGCGAGCAATTAGAGATCACGACTTTGGACCTTCCGACCGGGTATTGGCATCACCTGTGCGCCGCGCTGGGCGCTGAGGACCTGACAATTCCTCCATCAGTGCGCTGCGTTATCTTGGGAGGCGAGCAGGCGCGATCCGATCACACCCTGCAATGGGTCGAGCGCGCCGGCGAAAATGTTCGACTGCTGAATACCTACGGGCCGACCGAAACGACAGTCGTGGCCACGACATTCGATCTTTCCCGGCACAGAGCCGGCGATCGAATAGCGATAGGCCGGCCGCTTCGTGGCACGACGGTCTACGTTCTGGACGCGGAAGGTCAACCTGTTCCCGCGGGAATGGCGGGCGAGCTTTACATCGGCGGCGCCGGTGTCGCGCGCGGTTATCTGAACAAGCCGGAGCTCACAGCCGGAAAATTCATTCCGAATCCGTTTGGCGAAGGAAGACTCTACCGCTCGGGTGATGTGGTGAAGTTCTCAGCCGAAGGCGATCTGGAATTTTTAGGGCGCGTCGACAATCAGGTAAAGATACGCGGCTTTCGGATTGAGCTGGAAGAGATTGAAGAGGCGATCCGAAATCACCAGTCAGTTTCAGACGCTGTGGTCAGCGTCCATGAAGACACTGACGGGGACAAGCGCTTGTGCGCCTATCTGGTGGGAACCGGGACCGTGCCGGTCTCTGTGAAAGAGGTGCGTGATCTTTTGAAATCCACATTGCCGGCGCACATGGTGCCCGGCTCATGGACAGTCCTGGACAGTCTTCCGCTCATGCCGAACGGAAAAGTTGACCGCCGGGCGTTACCGGCGCCCGAACATGATCGTGAGCAGGCTGAAACGGATTACGTAGCCCCGCAAACACCAACAGAAGAAGTGTTGGCCCACATCTGGCGTGAGGTCTTGAAGCTGGATCGCGTCGGCGTCAACGATAATTTCTTCGAACTGGGCGGCCATTCCCTACTGGCGGCGCGTGTCTTCTCTGAACTGCAAAAGAAACTGAAAATTGAGCTGAATCTGGCTGATATTTTCATGGCCCCGACCATCGCCCAATTGGCTGAAATGATCTATCAGCGCGAAACCGAGGACCAGGAGAGCGACGAGCTGATGTCGCTGCTTTCAGAACTCGAGGAACTGTCAGACGAACAGGCCCATCACCGGCTCACGGAAGAGATGAGCATCCCGGATCCGGCCCACATCTGACGCTCGGCTTCGCGGAAAAACCAGCAGATTTCTACTTTCTATTAACTTGAGAGACCTGTACCTATACATATGAGCCTGTCTGTAGCCCAAGTGGACATCAAACAAAAACTCGCCGCACTTTCGCCAGCCAAACGGGCACTGCTCGAGTTGAAGCTAATGAAGAAGAGCGCCGCCAAAGAAGCGGTCGAAGACCGGATTCTGCCCCGCGGCGAAAACGGCCCCGCGCCGCTTTCCTATAACCAGCAAGGGTTGTGGGTGCTGAGCCAACTAATGCCCGATACGTGGTTGTATCAGATCCCCAAGGCGCTACGGCTGACGGGGAATCTCAACCTGGCCGCGCTGCAACAGACGCTGGATGCGATTGTCGCGCGTCACGACGCCCTGCGCACCACCTTCACCACGATCGATGAAACGCCCATGCAGGAGATCGCCGAGCCATTCTCGCTGGAGATGCCGGTGACGGACCTCGGTCACCTGCCAGACTCTGGACGTGAAGTTGAAGCGCAACGAATTCTCACGATCGAAGGACGGCGGCCTTTCAACTTGTCGCAAGGGCCTTTGATTCGCAGCCTGCTGCTACGCATGCAGGATAACGAGCACATTTTGCTGGTGACGACGCATCACATCGTGACCGATGGCTGGTCGATGGGAATCTTTCACACTGAGTTGATGGAACTCTACGAAGCCTTCGCGGCGGGACGGCCTTCGCCATTGCCGGAGTTGCCGATCCAGTACGCCGACTACGCGGTGTGGCATCGAGGATGGTTCACCGGAGCTACGTACGAATCTCAACTCGGATACTGGAAACAACGCTTTGAAACGTTGCCGCCGGCGCTTGAGCTGCCGACCGATCACTCGCGCGCCAACCTGCAAACCTACCGGGCATATCGCGGCACGCAACGCACGCTGCGTCTTTCAAAAGATCTTACCAGGAAGATCAACGAGTTCTGCCGCCGGGAAGAAGTTACGCCCTTCATGACGTTGCTCGCTACTTTTAAAGCGATGCTGCACCGCTACACCGGCGAAGAGGACATCGTGGTCGGATCGCCGATTGCCGGCCGGTGCATGGCTGAGGCCGAGCCGCTGATTGGTTTGTTCATCAATGTGCTGGCGCTGCGCGTCAACCTCGCTGGTGATCCCACCTTCCGCGAGCTGCTGGGCCGAGTCAAAGACACCGCGTTGGGAGCTTACGCCAATCAGGATCTGCCGTTCGAAACGCTGGTGCGTGAACTCCAGCCGGATCGCACGTTGACGCACAATCCGATCTTCCAGGTCATGTTTGTGCTGCAGAACGAACCAATTCCACCATTGGAATTCGGCGGCCTGACCACCAGTCACGTGCAAGTCGAAAACGTGACGACCAATTTTGACCTGACCCTCGATATCGTCGAGCGCGATGGCGAGTTTCACGTAAAGTTCGAAGGCAACGCCGGCCTTTTCGAAGCGGACACCATCGAGCGCATGATGGGTCACTTCGAAACCCTTGTCTCGGGCGCGATTGAAGATCCGTCGCAGAAGCTTTCCAGGATGCCGCTGTTGACAGCCGACGAGCGCCAACAGTTGTTGGTTGAATGGACGAACACCAAAGCTGACTACCCGGCGCACACCTCGATTCAGCAACTTTTTGAAGAGCAGGTGGCCGCCACTCCGGACGCGGTAGCAATCGTCTCGGCTGAAGAAGAGCTTACCTATCGCGAGTTGAATGCTCGCGCCAATTGCCTCGCCCATTCCCTGCGCAAGCACGGAGTCGAACGTGAAACACGAGTGGGTATCTGCCTCGAGCGCTCTCCGGATCTAATCGTTTCCGTGTTGGGCATTCTGAAGGCAGGCGGCGCGTATGTGCCTTTGGATCCTACTTATCCGGCCGCCCGTTTGCACCTGATGATTGAAGATGCGGAGGCGCCGGTGATTCTGACCACGAAAGCTGCGCGTTCGGCGTTACCGCCGAGTGCAGTCGGCGTGATCTGTATCGATGAACTTCGAGCCGAGGTAGCAAACGAATCAAGAGAAAACCCCGCCGGTAACTCCACCGGCAGTGACCTCGCTTATGTCATTTTCACTTCCGGCTCAACCGGCCGTCCCAAAGGCGTCACGGTTACTCATCAAAGTGTCCTGCGCCTGGTGAAGAATACGAACTACGCGAACTTTTCACCTGATGAAGTGTTTCTGCAATACGCCCCGATCTCATTTGACGCTTCCACTTTTGAAATCTGGGGGAGCCTCTTGAACGGCGCGCGCCTGGCGTTGATGACCGCAGGCAAAGCCTCGCTGAAAGAATTAGGCGACGCGCTCAAACATTTTCAGGTAACCACGCTTTGGCTGACCGCCGGGCTGTTTCATCTGATGGTCGATAATCACATCGACGATCTGCGCGGGCTGCGTCAGTTGCTCGCAGGCGGTGATGTTCTATCTGTCCCGCACGTGCACAAAGTCCTGAAAGAGTTGAAGAACTGCCGGTTCATAAACGGCTATGGGCCGACGGAAAACACAACTTTCACTTGCTGCTTTCCGGTTACCACGCCCAACTCGATCAACGGCTCAGTGCCGATCGGCAAGCCGATTTCAAACACCTACGTTTATGTGCTCGACACGCACATGAATCCCGTGCCCGTCGGCGTGCCGGGAGAGCTGTTTATCGGCGGTGATGGGCTGGCGCGTAACTACATGAATCGCCCGCTGCTGACGAACGAAAAGTTTATTCGCGATCCCTTTTCGGAAAAGCCGGGTAGCCGTCTGTATCGATCAGGCGACATGGTTCGTTATCGGCCGGGCGGAAACATCGAATTCCTGGGACGCATCGACAATCAGGTTAAGGTGCGCGGATTTCGCATTGAGTTGGGCGAAGTCGAAGCGACCCTCGCTCAACATCCGTCGGTGCGCGACGTGGTGGTAATGGTTTGCAAGGACGAAGGTGACAAGCACCTGGTTGCCTATTTAACGGCGCACGACGGCTGCGAGCTCGACGTTGACGAAGTCCGGCACTCGTTAGAGCAAAAGCTGCCCGGCCACATGATTCCTTCAACCTTCATGGTGCTGGACGCGATGCCGCTTTCGCCGAGTGGAAAGATCGATCGTTGCGCGTTGCCATCTGCCAATGGATTCAAACCAAAGTCGAAAGGCGTGTTTGTCGCGCCCACCGATGAATTTGAGCTGAAGCTGGCCAGGATTTGGGAACGAGTTCTAAACCTCCAGCCGGTGGGCATTCACGACAACTTCTTCGACCTGGGCGGTCACTCGCTGCTGGCCGTCAGGTTGTTTGCGCTGATTGAAAAGGCTTTCGGCAAAAACCTGCCACTGGCAACGCTCTTTCAAGCGCCCACGGTCGCGCAACTTGCGCGCGCGGTGCGAAACGAAGGATGGCCTGCGCCGTGGTCGTCGCTGGTGATGATTCAGGGTAACGGAACGCGACGTCCATTTTTCTGTGTGCATGCAGCCGGGGGCAACGTCCTCGAATATCACGATCTCGCGCGCCTGCTCGGCCCGGATCAGCCGTTCTACGGACTGCAGGCTAAAGGATTGAACGGCAAGGACGAGCCGCACACTTCTATTAAGGAGATGGCCGCGCACTACATCCAGGAGATGCGCGAGGTGCAGCCTGAAGGGCCCTATCTGATTGGTGGGCGATCATCCGGGGGCACGATCGCGTTCGAGATGGCCTGCCAACTCGAAGCTGCGGGCGAACAAGTTACCCTTCTCGCTTTGCTGGATGTTTACCCCGCCGGCTATTTCAAACTGCTGCCCCAGGCAAAGGACCTGCGCGCGCGCATTCAACGCCGCACGAGACGGGTTTCTTCGCATTTGAATAATCTGCGCCAGCTCGGACTCTTTGCCAAGATCGGTTATCTGCGGAGCAAGTTGGCGTACGCCCCGGCGAAAATCAAGCACAAGCTCTATCGCCGGGCCTACAAGATCTATCAGAGCATCGGGCAGCCGCTGCCTGCGGTTTTGAAGAACATCGAAGAGCTTAACTTTATTGCGACCAAGGAATACGTCCCTCAAAGTTATCCGGGACGCGCCACGCTCTTCTCTGCTTCGGACCTGACCGCGTCGTACGACGTCGAGGACGGATGGCGACAACTGGTAGCCGAGCTCGAAGTTCACAAGATTCCCGGCAATCACCTTGACATTATTCGCGAGCCGCACGTACAGGTGCTCGCTGAGAAACTCAACCTTTGCTTGCAAGCTGCGCAGAACCAATCGCAGCCATCCTCAACATGATTGACCTCAACGTCGTTGCATCGGATCCGCTAGCCGATCTTATCGAGGAGACAAACGCGCCTCACGCAGATCGTCCCGGCAGGTGCGCTCATCAATTGTTCGAAGTGCAGGCTGAGCGCACGCCTGAAGCTATCGCCGTTGTCTGTAACGATCAGCAGCTCACGTATCGTGAGTTAAATGAGCGCGCCAACCAATTGGCCCACAAGCTTGTGCGGATGGGAGTTGGTGCGGATTCCCTCATTGGCATTTTTGTCGAGCGTTCGCCGGCCATGGTGGTGGGGTTGCTCGCGTGTTTGAAGTCCGGCGCCGCGTATGTGCCGCTGGATCCGTCTTATCCGGCAGAGCGACTCGCGTTCATGCTCGAGGACGCCCGCGTAGCCGTTCTACTGACTGAATCGAAATTGACCGGCAACATCCCGCAATATCGCGGCCCGCGAATTTGTCTGGACACTGATTGGCAATCAATCGAAACGGAAGTTGCTGAGAATCCGGCAATCGAAGTGAATCCGGAAAGCCTCGCTTACGTAATTTACACATCGGGTTCAACCGGCAAGCCCAAAGGCGCGATGATCAGGCATCGCGGGCTGGCTAATTATTTGAGCTGGTGCGTAAGAGCTTATTGCGTGGCTGACGGCTGTGGCGCGCCGGTGCATTCGTCGATCTCATTTGATTTGACTGTCACCAGTTTGTTCGCGCCCCTGATGGCCGGACGCAGTGTGTTTCTCTTGCCTGACGGATTGGAAGCCCTGGCCGCGGCGTTGCTTGAGCGTGAGAATTACAGCCTCGTAAAAATCACGCCGGCGCATTTGCGTGCACTGGCGGAATTGATTCCGGCTGAAGAGATTCGGGGCCGGGTAAATGCTTTGATTATTGGCGGTGAGGCGCTTCATTTTGAAGGCCTTTCGTTCTGGAGACAGAACGCGCCCGCCACCCGCTTAATTAACGAATACGGTCCCACGGAAACTGTAGTGGGGTGTTGCGTTTACGAAGTTGCGGAAAGCGATCCGCTTAACGGTCCCGTCCCGATCGGAGTTCCGATCGCTAACACAAGCCTCCGGGTGCTCGCCGACAACCTGCAGCCGGTTTTGCCTGGCGAGCCCGGCGAACTCTTTATCGGTGGCGAAGGTGTCGGAGCTGGTTACCTGAATCGCGAAGATTTGACCCGGGCGCGATTCATCGCTGATCCCTTTGACGCTGGTAATCCGTTGTATCGAAGTGGAGACCTCGTGCGCGCGCGGCCGGACGGCCAACTTGAGTATCTCGGACGCGCTGACGATCAAGTGAAGATCCGCGGCTTCCGCATCGAGCTGGGTGAAATCGAGAGCGCTATCAAACAGCTTGCAACCGTTTCAGATTGTGCGGTGGTTGTTTGTGAAGAGCCTTCCGCCGAGAAGCGGCTCGCCGCTTATTTCGTTTCAAAAGATGACATCGGCCAGCAGGAGATTCCCGATCTGCTCAAGATCACTTTGCCTGAGTACATGATCCCGAGTGCGTTTGTCAGAGTCGATGCTTTGCCGCTGACAATCAACGGCAAAGTCGATCGCAAAGCTCTGGCTGCTCTCGCGCCTCAACGTTCGGCGAGCCCGGATTTCGTCCCCGCTCGCACGGCCGTCGAAGAAACGCTTGCCAACATCTGGGCTGAAGTCCTCAACCTCAACACGGTCAGCATTCATGACAACTTCTTTGACCTGGGCGGCGACTCGATTCTGGGTACTTTGATTCTGGCGCGCGCAGCACGCGCGGGCATGAAGCTGTCGCCCATGCAGCTCTTCGAACATCAGACGATCGCCGGCCTGGCCTCAGTGGCAGTCCAGTCCTGAAGAAATCTCAGCAACAAAACTAGCTCGCGTATTAGATTTCTCGCCAAGGCGCCAGAAGATCCAAAGGCGCAAAGTCACAATAGTGCCCTAATTCGGCGTGTGACTTTCTATCCGCAGCCCGGATAGTTTGTGGTAAACTTTCGCGTGCGTCAGATGCCGCTTTGCCGTGCATGCGTCAGGTTGTTCTTAAGCCTCTCTAGTCGTCTCTTCAGATCACAACCTTTTCGCCGGCCGGCGCATCAATCGCAAGGTCACACTGCTCTCCTTGATTCGCGTTTGCGAAATCATCAATCACATTTTCGATTTTCGCTGGAGGTCGTTATGAAAAGGTTTTTGCTTCGCCCACTGATGATAGTTGTGCTCGCGTTGGGAGCCAGCCTTCCGGTCCTGGCCGATACAATTCGCCTGAAGGATGGCAGCGTCATTCGCGGACAGATCGTTAGTTTCAGGAACGAACAGTTCACGATCATGGTGGGCAGCGGTGCACGCGGACGCAAGAGCACGATCACCGTTTACATGGAGGATGTCGAGTCGATCGAGTTTGACGGCGCCGGCGAGGCGAGCAACAACTCGAACACTAATACGCAGCCGACCTACCAGCCGCCACCGACGAATACGCGGCCGTCGAATCCGCAGCCTACTCAACCATCAAACACCTCGTCTAATCCAACCTTCTTTCCGGTGAATGTGCGCGTGCGCGCGGACAATTCGAGTAATGGTTGGACCAACAGCGGGCTGGTGGTCCGCCGCGGCCAAAGGCTGCGCATAAATGCCACCGGCCGCGTCAGTCTCGGCAATAATCGGATGTCGACGCCCGACGGCCTTCCCAATGTTCAGGATCGCGAAAAGCTGATGCGCACTCAGCCGACCGGTGGATTGATCGCGGTCATCGGCGACGACAACGACGATTTCATTTTCGTGGGCAGCAGCCGTGATTTCGTGGCCCAACGTGACGGAGTTCTCTTTCTCGGCGTAAACGAAGGCAATCTCAGCGACAACACCGGCACGTTCGAAATAGTTATCGAAGCCGAAGCAGGTGGAAACTAGGGTTCGAGCCGTTTGATTACCGGAGGCGCCCGCCCGCACCCTTGCCCAAAAGCGAACAAACTCGTCGAGCCCCGATTCATTGGGGCGGACGTAGCTAAGCCCAAGGCGAGGCTTTGGGAGCCTTGGGAAACCATGCCCGTTTGATCAGCGGAGCCTGCGAAGCGGGCGACATCTCAGCCTCGAGTTCAAACTGTTGAGTCAGTTGATTTGGTCGCCGCTCCGCGGCTCCGCAAAATTTTGCTTGCTAGTAACTCAAGGCTCGCAGGGCCTCGCCTTGGGCTTAGCTAAGACCGCTGCTTCGCAGCTTTCGCGCTCCCGTATTAAGTTGCCTGGCTGGTCCGTTCTCCGTCCCCGCGGCGAACGCCCTTGCTCGGCCCCGCATCACAAGTCTCCGAGCCGAAACCCAACCAGCTTGACCCGGTTTGCGCGCGCAACCTATATTTCCATTACGACAAGCTGAGTCGGCCTGCCTCGGAAAACCCTGAGGGTTAGGAGTTCAACCGCTGGTTGCCGGCCTCGGAAAGGCTCGAACTCCGACCTGTTCGGTAAAGGATCGAAATATGAAGAATCTTCGTCGCCGACTCTCTTTTCTGCTCGTCGTGCTCGTACTCTTGTCATTTACTGGTCAGGCCTTCGTCCTGATGGCCCAGTCCCGCCGGCAGCCACCCACCAGCGATCAAAAGAAAAACAAGCGGCCGCCTGAGGGAGGCGAGAAGGAAAAGGAACAAGAGCAGGAACCGGTGCCGACCGACATCGCCGGCAAAGACACCGAAACCGTAAAGGTCACTACCAACCTGGTGAACGTCGATGCCGTCGTCTACAACAAGAAGACGGGTCAGATCACCACCGGCCTGAAGAAAGGCAACTTTGAGGTTTATGTCGACGGAGTCAAAAAGGACATTACCAATTTCGGTACGCCGGAAGCCCCCATCACCGTGAGCCTGGTGGTTGAGTACAGCAAGCTCGGACAGATCATGGGCTATTACGGCAGCGGTGGTCAGGAGGCCGGCCAGTTGGAAGTAATTCGCCCGACCGCAATGTTTCTTTCTCAATTCATAACGCCGGCGGATTACGTTTCGGTGATTGCTTTCGACATGCGGCCGACGCCGTTAACGGACTTTACGAACAATCCGCGCCGCATCCAGGAAGTGATCTCGCTGCTGCTGCGGAATCAGCCGGCATTCACTGAGACAAATTTGTACGATGCTTTAAAGCTAACGCTGGTAGGCGGAATGGGAGACGCAGTCGTTCTCGAGAATCCAAACAGTAGTAAAAAGGTGGAGTATTCCGGCATGGTGGCGGTCCCGGCAGATCGGCGCAGAGCGGTGGTGCTGATCGCTTCAGGACTTGATACCTTCAGCAAGATCAATTTGGGCCAGGTGCGAAAGATTGTGCAAAACGCCGGCATTCCCATTTACATAATCGGCACCGGAAACCTGTTCATCAAAAAGTACGCCGACAACATGGATCCGGGCCGCGGCAGCAACATCAGCGGAATCCCAATCGACCGCATGACTTTCTACCAAGCCGACAACATCCTGAAGACTTTTGCGAGAGAAACCGGCGGCTCTTATTATCCGGTTACGTTTGAAGGCGAACTTCCGAGTGTGCTCAGCTCAATTAACTCGCTGCTGCGGAACCAATACAGCCTGGGCTTTAACCCGGGCG
>DATENS010000037.1:0-13220 GCA_035274925.1 Pyrinomonadaceae bacterium
GCGGCCAGGGGCAACTCCAGCTTCTTCTGTTTCCCGAGGGCGAGAGCGAGGCCGGAATCTTTGGCGGCGTGGGCGGCGGAAAAGAAACAGGAGTGTTCGCGATTCTGCATGTCTTCGCCGTCGGTTTGCAGCACGCGAGCGTTTGCACCCGTTTGCGAAAAGATTTCCCGCACCATGGCCAGGTCCAACCCGAGCGCATCGGCAAGGCCTAGGCCTTCGGCAAGACCCGCGGTGTTGATGTTCATTACCATGTTGACCAGAAGCTTTACGCGGGCGGCCTGACCGGACGGGCCGACGTAACGCAAATTCGAACTGAGTTTTTCGAGGATCGGGCGCGCGCGATTGAAGGTCTGTTCGTCGCCGCCGCACATCAGGTAAAGCGTGCCTTCGCGCGCCTGGGTGATGCTCGCCGCCATGCAGCCTTCCAGCGCTTCGGCGCCGGCTTTCTTCGCAGCCTTGTACGCGTTGATCTGCGCTTCCGGCGAGACCGTGGCGCAATTCACAAATAATTTACCGGCGGCTTTGTAAAGCAGCCCACCCTTCTTCGGCGTGAAGATCTTTGCCATCGCCTTGTCGTCGGTGACCACCGTGATGATCGCGTCCGCCGATTCAGTGACTTGGGCGAGCGTGTTCGCGGCGCGGCAGCCGAGTTCCTGCGCCAGCGCCTCGGCCGCTTCCGAACGGACGTCGTAAACGGCTGCGACAGGGTAACCACAATCTTTGAGCCGGCGCGCCATGTTCGAGCCCATGCGTCCGACGCCCACAAAACCAATGCGTTCTGTCATAATCAGTTCCTTTCAGATTTTAATTTTTGAATTCCGGATAAAAAGGGTTGTGCCGCTTCTCCTCGCGCACGGTCGTCAGCGGTCCGTGGCCGGGACAGATGACGGTGTCATCCGGCAGGGAGAAGATGTGTTTGCGATTGTTCCCGAGCGCGTCATCCCAGGAGATCATGCCGCCGCCCATCGATCCGGCGAAGAGCGCGTCGCCCACGACGGCGACGGGACGTTCGAGTCCGGAGATGACGAACGTGATGCCGCCCTTGGAGTGGCCCGAGGTTTGGCGCGTTTCAATTTTTAAGGCGCCGACCTGAAAGCTTTTTCCGGCGCTGAACCCTTCCGCGCCCGAAACAGGTTCGAGCAAGCAGACGTGCGCGGGTGCATTCGTCTCTTTCCTCAACCGCCCGAGGTCCGCGATATGATCGGGGTGCGTATGCGTGAGCAGAATCAACTTGATGGTCAGCTCGCGCTCTTTGGCGAGCCGCAACATGGGGCCGCTGTCCGCGCCGGTGTCGAACGCAACCGCTTCCTTGCTCTTCGGGTCCCAGGCCAGATAGCAGTTGACCGTCATGTCTTCGTACGCGGTGTTGAACTGCGCGAGGCCGTTCACTTGCAACGACGGCGGCGCCCAACCTTTCTTCGCGCTTTGCACCAGCGCGTCCGGCGCGAGCTTCAGGATCGGCGCAAGTTTGCGTAGGGCAGTTTCGTCTGCTTCGCCGCCCTTAACTTTCCCGATCGCGTCCGGCGAAACACCGGCGCGCGACGCCAGATCGGCATCGCTCAGCTTCATGCCGCGCTGCGCTTTCCCGACGATGTCATTAAAATTGTCCTCTAACGGAATTGAACCCATGCGAATTCGCACCTTATGCCGGGGGCCGGTTGAATGGAACAAAAAAATGGGTCCCCAGAGACGTTTTAATTTTTTTAAGGCCGTAGTAGGCCGTACTAGCCCGTACAGATCGGAATCGGGCACGCCTGGGCGCCGGTCCATCCTGGTGATGTCAAAGAACAAAGCACGACCACGGATCACGTCAATGACGTGAATTGTTGGCAACCGGTTTATGTGCCCGGTCAGCAGCGAAGGAGAATAGCGAGTATAAAGACGGTGTCAAAAATAAAAATCGCAAACGCAACCCTGTAACTCTCTTTCCCGTGAAGTGGTGCATGACCGAGGATTGACGGAGAGGAAGTTGGTACCCCGGTCAGACTTGAACCTGAAACCAATTGATGAAGAGTCTCGCGAAAAACACTCTCTAGCATACTCAGCATACTGTTTCCTAGGAAATCGGCAACTAGTAATCTCAGGGGCACCAAAGCACACCGCGCTAGCGGACAAAACGGGGACTAAGCTTTCAATCCCGCCACAACACCGTCTCGTCGGATCGGGCGAAGGTTTTTAATTCTCACGTGAGCCATCCGTAGTGCTTGGATAAAAAATTGCGGCACGAATCACGATTGCCCGCGCAAGAGTGCCCCGCAAGCAGATGCACGCGCCCCTCGAAATCGCTAGGCACAGCGCCAAGCTCGATGAGATGCGCGATGCACGTCGTAGCGTCGAAGGCAACCCAATTGAGGAACTTGTTATCCTCCCAGAGACTACGATGCGCCCAAATTGCGTCAAGGTGGCGACGAAGCGTCGGCTCAGCGTCGGGGTGTTTCGTCTTGGCAATTGCCTGCCCAATGTTCGACGTCCTGCCAACCTCCACAGTCCGCAACGCTCGAAGCAAGATGTCGAACGCCTCTTCGCACGGTAGCTGCGATGCGACTGACAAGGCGATGCCGGACCACTCGTCTGGCGAAGCGTGCTGCATAATGAACCGAAGCACGTCCGGATAATCCGGCTGTTCGTGCAGCCAGCAGCACGACTGACAAAAATCCATGCGCTGTTCGTCTGTCCACGTGTGCCACTCGCGCTGGAGCTCTGAAGCGGTGATGGACACCGAACCGTCCATGAAACGAGAAACTTCAACGCACCCGTGATCGTCGGAACGGTAGCTACGGGAAAACCGGCGCTCACGACGGAGTGGCAGGCGCACCCCATCCACAATTACGGCGGCGGGATATTCATCGCCGAACATTTTCTTGAGCGCGTCTGCTTTCACGATTCGCCATGTGGCCTAACATCTTTGACGGATGGTAACTCATAGACACGCCCATGAGAATAGAAACCAATGCTCACTCGAACGGGCGGTTTCTATTTCCGGTCTGGACGGTATCGGCGTTGAACGCGGCGGATTGCGCTCGGTCAATAGATACGTGGTCAATCGACGCGAGGCATGAGTTTCGCAGTCCATCCCCTCATCCTGATCGCGGCTGTCGGTGCGGCCGCAGGGTTGCCGGCCATCGTTATCGCCTGCCGGGCGAAGAGTGGCGTCCTCATTGGGCTGATGGTTCTGCTAGCGCTGGTGTTCATGGCCCCAGCCGGTTACCTGATCTTGGCGTTAAATCCAGCGTTGATTGATGGCCGTTTCCGCGCCTACAAGCAATTCTACAAAGACATTGAGGTCGGGGTGACGAGGGAGCAGGTGCTTGCTGCGATGGACCGGCGTTATCCCGCCACCGGGCCTCGCAAGCGACCGAAGATCATGGACAACACGCCGAACAGGTTGGGTTTTTTTATGAATCCCGAGGCGTCACGCGAACCAAACTGTGAAGGGATTTTTCTCACGCTGGAGGGAGGTCGTGTCAGCAAGAAAGTGTATTCCCCAGATTGAATCGAACCATCGTGCGTTATTCCTCTGCGCTTCTCGTATGTTTTTCTTTATTGTTGCTTTGCGATTGCGGGGCTCGCCGGAGGAACGTCGCTGATTTGCAAGGTAGGGAGCTCGCTTCGGGCGACTGCATTTTGGTTAATGTGATTCTCAATTCGGTTCACCGGGAAGACTTGCAATCTCGTCACGTCATCGACCCATCTGGAGATATTTCTCTCCCACTTGTCGGGAAGTTTCATGTCGCGGGCATGACCTTGCAGCAAACTCGTGCTGCAATTAGCAATCGGTGGTTTAGCGTAGAGACTTATCTGCCTATCGAACGTGACTTTATTGTATCGAGATGTCGCTGACCGGCCAACGACCCTGCCCATCGCGCCCTAGTGATCACACAACGCACCCCTCGTCCCAGATCGGGCGAAGCATTTTTTATCCGTTGCCGGTCGCCTGCTGCGGATTAACAGTGTATCAAGATTTCCTTCGGTGCTTGCGACGGGAATACAGATACGGAGTTTCCTTGTCGTCGAGCCGAAACGTCTTGAATTCCTTCGCAGCCGAAATGGCGAGTTTCCAGCCCGCATGCGGTGCCGACAGCACCACCTCGGTTGCGTTCCCTATTTCCCAATGTGCGGCGCCGAAATAGATTTTCTCCAACCACAACTCACCATCTGCGGGCAAGATGTTGGCAGCCTCCCAGCGTATGTTCGATACCGGCGTGACGCTCAGGCAGGACTTTGCGATGTGAAGCTCACAAAAGCGATTGTGCTCGGTATGCCCTAACTCCCAGCAATCGCGTTCGAAGTCGATTGTGAGCCTCTTTCCCCGCAGGTTGACTGCATCTGGCTTGAAGCGAGCATCGTGCAGATAACTAGATAAGAAGTGAAGGTCATGGACATCACACGGTCCAAGACGCACTCGAAAGTGAAGTGGCGTAACTTTGTCCCTGCGGAAAAGTGCAGAAAAATCCGGCTGCATGTTGTCGCATGCTAATCAGCGAGTCCCGCCCCAGGGAATATAAAACCCCATGTTCACTCGACACCGGTCGGCGACATCAGCGGTGAGCGAGAGCATGCCCAAATACACACACAGCCGGGTATGCCGTGTTAACTTTCAAGTTAACTGTTAACTTTGATGTTAACTTTGTTTTTGCGAATTTCTTAGGCGTTAACGATAATGTTTACTTGTTTACTTTTTTCCGGAGGGATACCAGGCGAATGACGGGGCTCACTGATTACCGCGTCCACTGATCACAGCCGCCGACGGAGTGCTGTGATGAATTGGTGCCCCGGTCAGGACTTGAACCTGAAACCAATTGATTAAGAGTCAACTGCTCTGCCATTGAGCTACCGAGGCAACGGCAGGAGGAAGTTACGGTGGGGCAGGGGCGTGGGCAAATCGAAAATCGCCCGTGCGCCGGTCCGAGGAGCGCCGTATTTTCGTTGACGGCTGAATCGGCCTGTGCTTTGAATGTCGCCGTACCGATCCGCATTATCAAAAGGGCTTCCTTTATGACGTACGTATATGTTTTGGTTCGGCGGTTCTTGTTGTCACTTCAACACCGCGTTCATTGGTTCATCCCGGTCGCAACCGTGATCCTGACGATACCCTCCTATGGCGCCTCGAGGTTTTGGACGGGAAACGTAAATGGCAATTTCAGCACAGGCGGAAATTGGGTGGGCAACGTCGCGCCGGTCAGCGGCGACGACATTGTGTTTCAAACGGGCGTCACGCGGTTGTTGGTGACCAATGACTTCAGTCCGAACCGGCCGTTGAGCACGTTGCTTTTTCAAGGGAGCAACTATGTTGTCCGAGGCAACCTGCTCATTGTTTCGAACGGCATCAGCTCCATAAATCCCGTCGGCCCGAATCAGATCGATGCGGACGTGGAAGTGCGAGCCTCGCAGGCATGGGAAGCCTCGGGTTCACTGGCGATCATGGATGTCAATGGCGATATCAATCTGAACGCCAATACCCTGACCGTGCGCGCGAACACCGGCGATTTCTTTTTTAGCGGCGTGATCAGCGGCAGCGGAAATCTGATGAAAACCAATGTCGGCACGCTGCGCATGGATGGTCTCGGGCATAACACTTACACGGGGTTCACGATCTTCGGCGGTGGTGTGCTGGAGTTGGACAAGGTCGGGGTCGTTTCGATAAGCCCACTTGTCATCTCGAACTTCATTGCCATCCCCGGAGATTTGACCGTCGGCGACGGCAATGGTTTGATCGGAACTGACGTTTTGCGGCTGCTGGCTGATGATCAGATCGCAGACACGTCAGACGTGACGGTCAAGAATTCAGCGCTGTTTGACCTCAACGATCACGTGGACCGGATCGCTTCGTTGACGATGAAGGGCGGCACGATCGATTCCGGCACGGGAACGCTCATCCTCGGGGGGAACGTGACTACGTTGGATGATGCTAACAGCGCTGTCATCAATGGCGCGCTCTCGCTGGGCGGTGCCTCGCGCACGTTCGATGTTAGGTCCGGGGCGGCCGCTGCCGATTTGCGGATTAATGCAACGATCAGTGGCGGGTCGGGGAGCATCTTTGTCGCGCCGGGCTTTACCAAAACCGGTGCTGGCAGTCTTTTTTTGGCAGGAACCAACACCTACAACGGCACCACGACGATTAACGAGGGACAGATCGCTCTGCTGACGGATCGCGCTTTGGGCGCAACGACGACAGCCTTAGGGGCTCCCGCAGGAACGGTGGTAAACAATCCAGGCAATTTGTTTCTCAGCAACGTGCAGGTCACGAATGAGAACCTGACGATTAACTCTGTGAATGCCGGCGGCGCCTTCAACGCGAGTGGCGCTTCGGTGTGGACCGGCCCGATCGTGCTCAATGGCGATACGTTGATGGGCAATTCTTCAGGTACGCTGCTGCTGCTGGGCGAGATTTCGGGTACTGGGGGGTTCACAAAAATCGGCGCCGGTTCCATGACTCTGGGCGGCACGAACCGCAACACCTACACCGGGACAACGATTGTGCGCGATGGCACGCTCTTCCTGGATAAGGACACGAGCGTAGTGATCGATGGCGCAATGTCCGGACCGCTCGTGATCGGCGAAGATGAGCTACCTGAGAACAGCGATGTCGTGCGGTATCTGCGTAGTTCTCAGATTCCCGATAACATCGATGTGACCGTGAACGCGTCCGGGTTGCTGGATTTGAACGGGTTTGGTGAAAATGTACGGAACATCACGCTCAATGGCGGCGACATTGCTGCTCCACTTCCGGGGAGCATTCTTCCAATCGGCGACATCACTGTTAATCGCAACACGAATTCTCAAGCGATCATCAGCGGCCGCATGAGTGTCTTGAGCAATCCGATCATCGATGTGACCGGACATTATTTTTCACCAGATTTAAGCATCACGGCGCAACTGATCGGCGCCGGTGGCCTGACCAAGGAGGGTGTGGGAGAAATTGGCCTGAGTGGCGCCAACACCTACTCAGGCCTGACCACGATCAACGACGGCTTTGTGATCGCGAACAACTCGTCGGCCTTCGGCACGACAGCCAACGGCACCATTGTCAACAGTGGCGCCGTGCTCGCGTTACAGCTCGGTGTTGCTATCGGAGCCGAACCGCTGACTTTGGCGGGCACCGGCCAATCCGCTTTCGGTGCGTTGAGTTCGTCCATCGGCTCGAACTCATGGAGTGGCAATATTACGCTGTCAAGTAATGCCACCGTTTCCGTTGAGGCCGGAGATTTCCTGAATTTGAGTGGCGCAGTGACCGCATCGGGCGCCTGGGACATTACCAAAAGGAGCATCGGAACGCTCATCTTCAGCGGCGCCGCAGCTAATAGTTTTGATGCCCTCTTCATCGATGCAGGCACAGTCTTGCTGGACAAATCGATCGCCAATGGCGCCGGTCCCGCAGATATCGAAATCGGGGATGGTTCCGGCACAGATATTCTGAGATTGGCGCGCGATAATCAGATCAACGACACCACCGAGATAATCATTGCCACTTCGGGACGCTTTGACCTGAACGATCAGGACGAAACGACAGCCTCGATTAACGGCCGAGGCGTTATCGATCTCGGCTCTGGCACCTTGCGCGAGGGCGTGGGCAATGGTGTCGGGGCGTATGCGGGCGTGATTATGGGCACCGGAGCGATCTTTAAGTTGGGCACCGGCACCTGGACTCTCAGCGGCAACAACACATACTCTGGACAGACCACGGTCAGCGCCGGAACGCTTGTAGTAAACGGGTCGCAACCGCAAAGTGCGGTGACCGTGAACGGCAGCGCGACCGTGACTGGGAGCGGCGTGATCGGAAACTTGCATGCGTTTGGCAGCGTGCGGCCGGGGTCGAGTCCAGGCGTGTTGACCACGAGCAATGTGCTTTTCGACGCCCTCGGCGATTACTTCGTAGAGATGAACAGTTCAGCGCTGGGAACTGGATACGATCAACTGAACGTCCGCGGCACGAACCAGCTCGGCGGGGCGACTCTGCACGTGACGGTGGGCGCCGGCTTTGCTCCTGTGGAAGGCGACCGGTTGACCATTATTAATAATGACGGTTCGGAAGCGATTTCAGGGACGTTCGCCGGCCTGCCGAATGGATCGCTGCTGAGCGCGGGCGGACTGCAGTTCCGAATTTTGTATTCGGATATCTTTCTCAATGACGTAGTGCTGGTCGTAACCAACACGGTGTTGACGCCGGGAGAAGACCCGACAGTGCAGACCGGCAACGGCAATGGAGAAATCGAGCCCGGCGAATGCAACCTTCTTTATATAGCACTCAGCAACAAAGTCGCTGGGATCGTCAGTGGTGTGAGTGCTACCCTCAGCAGCACCAATCCTGGTGTCACCATCACTCAACCGTTCTCGACCTATCCAAATCTGCCGGCGAACGGCAGACGTACGAATAACACTGCGTTCCAGATCAGCACTGCGTCCAGCGTTCTTTGCGGCACGAATATCAACCTGCTCTTGACGGTTCAAACCGCGACCAACGGCCAATTCACCGTGCCGATTCGCATGTTCACTGGAACCGCTGGCGGACCCTTGCGCTTCAATCGCACTGGCGACCAGGTGATTCCTGATCTGGGCGCCCTCGATTCGACGGTCACGGTTTCCGGGGTCGCAGCACCGATCCACCATATCGTCGTTTCGCTTCATCTGTCGCACACGACGGATGACAATCTGGATGTCTCGCTTCAGGCTCCGGACGGCACATCGGTCCTCCTGAGCAGCGATAATGGCGGCACCTTGGACGATTACGGCACGTCTTGCGCGGACCCGGACCGCACGACCTTTAACGACAGCGCGGCAACGTCGATCACTTCGGGCACGGCGCCGTTTCGCGGCAGCTTTCGGCCCGAAGAGCCGCTGTCGGTTTACAGGGGGAAGTTCGGCAGTAACGTCAATGGAACATGGCACCTGAATATCGCCGACGATACGGCGGGCGGCCTGGGCACACTCCATTGTTGGTCACTCACGATTTTCCCGACCGTTTGCCAACCCGGTGGCGGGGAATGCGAAGAATGCCCCGGGTGTCCGGTGCGGCTCGAAATTGCCGATGATCCCAGCAGCACGAATCGAGTCTTGTTGAAATGGTCCACGGCAGCCGTTGGATATAGCCTGCGTTCGAGCCCGACCGTGATACCATTGCCCGGCAGTTATGTGCCGACCGGCCCGGCGCCAGTGGTCGTGAATAGCAAATTCACAGTTACCAACGTCGCTAGCGGGGACGCTCGCTTTTACATCCTTCGCAACCCTTAAGGCGCTGGATCGGGCTCGGCGAGTTTTTGCTCGACGATTTTGAGGTAAGAGGTGGCGATCGGATTGTGGGTGGAATTCAACGCGAGGGAAGTTTCGAAGGAATCCTTGGCTTTGTCCCATTGCTTGAGTTGGGTGTAGTGCCAGCCCATGTGGGCGTGGGCATAGTAGCTGCGCGGATCGAGCGCAAAGGCTTTTTCGAAAAGGGGAGCAGCGTCCTGGTGACGGCCGAGCCAGTGGAGGCACATGCCCTGGCGCATCAGCGGATACGGATCGTAGGGATTCAACTGCGCCGCGCGCTGGAACCAGGTGATCGCGTCCTGGGCGGTCTCGCGGAAACCTTCGCGGCCTTCCCAGCTTTGGAGGCGCAAGGCTTCGCCGATTGAATACGCGGTCTCGAAATTTTTCGGGTCGGCCGCAAACGCTTTCTGGAGAGCATCGACGTAGCTGGCGGAATTGGGCGGAGCTGAGGCGGCGCGCGCGAGCCAATGCGCCTCGGAGGCGTGAATTAATGTCAATTTCGTCAGCAGGAAAATGCCTGCTCCCAGCACCAGGGCGACCGGAATGCGCAAGGGCCAGCGCACGGTGTGCCAGTAACCTTCGGAGGCGAAACGGAAATGTCCAGCGACCAGCGCGGCAATCGTGATGGCCATTATGGCGGTGGCGGGCACGTGCATGTTGAAGTCGAAAATCGAGTGGATCACGAATGCGAGCAGACCCAAACTGCCGCCGAGGACAAAGGCGGATTTATTGCTGCGCTTGGTGGTGAGATCGTTTTGCGCGCGTTTCACGTAGCGCCAACTGCGAAAAACTTCGGTCGTGAAAATTCCCAACGTGACCAACAGAAAGAGGCCGCCAATCAGGCCCCAATCGGCGAGCGTGTTGAGATAATCGTTATGGACCCGCTCGGGCCGTGCCTGCAGGCCTTCCGGGCGATATTGGCGAAAGCGGTGATCGAAGTGTCCGGGGCCCGCGCCCAGCAGGAGGTTGTCTTTCCACATGGCGGTCGCGGCGGGCCAGACTTTGAAGCGCACGTCCTCCACTTGCGCGGCCCGAGTGAGGATGCCGGTTTGACCGCGTCCGGGCTGAGCAAAGATTGCGAAAACAGTGATGACGGCGACGAACGCGCCGAGCATCAACAGCCCTTGCAGGCGATAGTCGCGATTGCGCAGCAGGATCAGGAAGAAAACGAGGAGACTAATAGCGGAAGCGATCCACCCGTAACGCGAGAAGGTGGAAACAAGTCCCGCAAACATCACGATGGTTGCGTAACCGCAAAGGATTTTTCCGACGTAATGCTGCCGGCTAGTGAGTGTATAGGCGAGCCCGAGCGGCGTGAGCATCGCGAGATACGCCGCGAGGTTGTTTGGGTTGATGAATGTGCCGGAACCGCGTTGATGATAAATCGTCGGCCGGACGAAATGCCAGACATGGTCCGAACCGGTGAGCACCTGGCTGATGGCGTACATTGAAATCAGTGTCCCCACTCCGAGCAGCGTCACGGCCACAATGTGAGTGGTTTCGAGGCGATGGAGGTTGTGGAGCACGGCGAAAAACAGAAAAGCGTAAACGAGAATGCGAATGAGTTCCTGGCGCGCGACGTATTCGATCTCCGCATTCGCATAGCGAAAGACGGCATAAGCCATGAATGCGAGAACCGGCCAGCAAACCCACGGCCACAAGAGTCGGTGCTTCGGATTTACAACGAATCGCACCGCCCAGACCCCGAGGATGCCCAGCGTCATCCATTCGACGGGAACGAAATCCTGCGCGCGGACCGAACCGGTCGCCAAAGGCGAGTAAACGAGCACCAGGAGAGCGAGGCCGAGGATAACCCGTTCGCACCAGGTGTCGAGCATCTCGCGATCCAAGAACCTGGTGAACACGGGATTCACAGGTGCGGTCCGGCTCGAAATATCTGGTGAGATGGCCTGCACACGCTTAATTCACGGCTGACGACGCTTGCTCACGCGCGCGGCTCTGTTCTGGAAGATATTCGCGCGGATCGGTAATGCGGCCGGTGAGTGCGCTGGCGGCGACGGTTGCCGGCGAGGCGAGAAACACCTGCGATTCTTTGTGGCCCATGCGACCGGGGAAATTGCGGTTCGTAGCGCTGATGCATTTCATGGGCGAATTCATACGGCCGAAGGTGTCAACTGGTCCGCCCAAGCAAGCAGCGCAACCGGCGTTTTCGGTCATCTGCACGCCAGAATCGACAAGAATTTGCCAAATCGTTTTTTCGCCCCAGCGCGAAGATTGCAGGTCGTGCACAATCTCCGGCGTTGCCGGGACGCCAAAAGTATCGATGGTGACGCGCTTGCCATTGAGAACGCGCGCGAATTCCAGAAAGTCTGACGTCTTGCCGCCGGTGCAGGAGCCGATGTATGCGCGGTCGAGTTTGATGCCGCCGAGTTCTTTGGCGAGCTTGCGGTTGCCGGGATCGGGATGGCACGCGACGGTCGGCTCGAGTTTCGAAAGATCGATCGTCGTTTCGAAGACAAACTTTTGCGAGCGCTCCGGTTCGACAGGTTCGTAGGAGGATTTTGTTCCGTTGAGTTTGCAACGGTAATCGACGTACGCCTGCGTCTGGGCATCGAATTCAAAAATGCCGTTCTTGCCGCCGGCTTCGATTGCCATATTGGCGATCGTCATGCGGTCATCCATCGAGAGATTAGCCACGCCGGGACCATCGAATTGCATGGCGCGGTAAGTGGCGCCGTCGAAGCCGATCTCGCCGATGGCGTGCAGGATGATGTCTTTGGCCATCACACCGGGCTGCAGTTTTCCTTCGAGGCGGAAATGCATGGTTTCGGGGACCTTGATCAGAAGCTTGCCGGTGCCCATGACGAAGCCGGCGTCGGTGTTGCCAATCCCGGTCGCGAATTCGTTGAATGCGCCGGCCATGCAAGTGTGCGAATCCGTGCCGAAGAGGATTTCTCCGGGGCGCGTGTGGCCTTTTTGGGGAAGCGCGGTGTGGCAAACACCAGCGTAATGGGAACCGTACTGGCGGTTTAAATTGCCTTTCTTAGAATCGAACACCCAATGGCCGTTTGGGTCATCGATCACGTCATAGAAGTAAGTGATTCCCTGTTCCTTCACGAAGTCGCGAAGGATATCGACGTTTCGGTTGGACTTTGAATCAGCCGTGAAAATGTAATGGTCGGGAATAATCACCACACGATTTCGGTCCCAAACCTTTGCACTTTTACCGAATTCGCGCTTAAAAACCCCGATCGTCCCGGGTCCGCAGACGTCGTGCGTCATCAGCACGTCAGCCTTGACCCAAATATTGTCCCCGGCCTGCACCTGGGATTTTCCAGAGGCCCGCGAGAGGATCTTTTCGCTCAAAGTCATAGAAAGAATAGCTTACCGGACACGGGTAGTGGGCGCAAGGCGCGGTTCAGGTACAATGGTTCACTCTGGTGAGATGCGCCGCTGTTCCGGAAGGTTCCAGAATCACTGGAACAACTTCGGCGCGAAGTCGTGGAGGTAATTGCGCCAGACGATCCAAGTATGGGCGCCGGCGGTTTCGTCGTAGACCACGTCGAAGCCGTGCTTCTTGAACATGTCAACCGAGGCGCGGGTAGTTTGGACGAGGAAATCGTCTTTGCCGGTGCCGAACCAGAAGAGTTTCAGGCCCTTTTTCAGTTTTGCGTTGTCCAGGATCTCTTTATGGCGATCTTCGAAGGAGGGCGACGCCGGGCGATTGGTGCTGACGATCCCGAAAATCCCTGAGCTATAAACGCCGATGTAGGCGAATTTATCGAGGTTCGGGATGGCAATATTGAGCGTTTGGCCGCCGCCCATGGAAAGGCCGGCGATCGCGCGATGATCGCGATCAGTGATGACGCGATAATTTTTTTCCACCTGCGGCATGATGTCGGTGAGAAAGTCATCGACGAACTCGTCGGCATTCGTTGACCCTGCGCGGAAGCCGGCCGACCGGGTATGGCCGGCCGGCATGGCCACGATCATGGGTTTGGCTTTCTTTTCGG
>DATENS010000038.1:0-5234 GCA_035274925.1 Pyrinomonadaceae bacterium
TCCCGGCCATCGTCATGAGCGAGCCGGAAATCGTCGCGATGCGGCGCTACCTGCTCAACGGCGGATTTATCATGGTTGATGATTTTTGGGGCGAAGCGAATTGGGACCACTTCAACAGTGAAGTCGTCCAGCGGATTTTTCCCGGGCGTGAGCCAGTGGAGCTTCCGCTCGAACACCCGATTTTTCATTGCGTCTTTGATCTCAAGGAGAAGCCGCAAATCCCGAGTGTATTCTTCGCAGTGCGCAATCGTGAGACGGGCATCACCTGGGAAGAACCGGACGCCCAAACGCCGCATTATCGCGCGCTTATGGACGACAAGGACCGCATCATGATGTTGATATGCCATAACACTGATCTCGGCGATGGTTGGGAGGAGGAAGGCACCGACCCGTGGTATTTTGCCGAATTTTCAGAAAAGAAAGCGTATCCCTTGGGAATCAACATTATATTCCACGTAATGACGCATTAGGGTCATCGACGTATGAAGTTCCAGTGCACCATCACGCAGCACAGCGACGGCCGCTGGTCCGGCCAGCACACCAGCAGTGACATGGGCGAAATCAAAGTCATCGCTGAGTCGCGTGAAGCCGCTATTGAAAAAATGGAAAACGAGTTGCGGTACCGCGTCGAAATGTGCCCCTGCACCGGCCGCGCTTTTAGAAATCTCGAAATTGAAATTGTCGAAGCAAGCCGCAGCTAATCCACCCCTGGCAAAGGAAACATTCCAGATTTCACATGTTGCGCCCGCATCAGATCTGTAAGCCGACCGAGGACCTCCGGTTTTTTCGCACTGACATCTGTGCCTTCGGTCGGATCGTCCTTTAGATTGTACAGCTCGGTTTTGGTTTTCGTTTTTGCACTAAGATTCTGCCTTACCACCTTCCACTCGCCGACGCGAATCGATTGCTGGCCTCCATAGGCCGGGAACTCGCGATAAAGGAACGCGCGCGCCGGTTGCATTCGACCGAGCAGTGTTGGCGCGAAGCTGATGCCATCGATATCCGCTGGCTTTGTCGCGATGTTCGCAAGCTCGAGGAAAGTCGGCAGCCAATCTTCGAACCCTGTTACGCGATCGGAAACGCTGCCCGCCTTGATGCGCCCAGTCCAGCGCACAATGAGTGGCACCCGGACCCCGCCTTCATAAAGCGAGCCTTTGCGGCCGCGCAGATTGCGCGCCGATTCAAAGAACTCGCAATCCGTTCCACCGAGATGCCCGTAAAGCGGACCGTTGTCTGACGTGAAAACGAAAATCGTATTTGTCGTCAGCCCAAGTTTGTCGATGACACTCACGAGTTTGCCGACGTGCTCATCAAGGCGCGAAATCATCGCGGCATAAGCGGCGCGCGGTCTGAAGTGGGGCAGATAGCTGTTCGTGCCAGTGTAAGGAGGATCCTTCCACTTCCCGAAGTATGCGTTCACCGCTTCCGGTGGCGCTTGGAGCGCAAGGTGCGGAATCGTACTCGCGAAGTACAGAAAGAAGGGTTTGGATTTGTTTTCCTGCACGAACCGCACCGCTTGCTCCAGCATCAAATCCGGCGCGTATTCTTTGCCTATATAGCGTTCATAGACGGCGCGATCGGCCGGATCAGCATCCCACGGCAAGGCCTGATGGGCCGTGAAGTCCGGGTTATTTAGAGTCACACGCCGATCATTGTCCCAAAGATAAGTCGGATAATGGTTGTGAGCATGGCGTTGGCAATTGTAGCCATAGAAGCGATCGAATCCTTGCTTCAATGGCTCGCCCTCAGAGCCAGGATAACCCAGACCCCACTTGCCTATCGCTGCCGACACGTAACCCAGGCCCTTGAGTACCTCTGCGATGGTCACTTCCTCGGTGCGGATCGGCGGCTGACCTTCCGGTTGCACTTCACGATTGTTCCTGATCCACGCGTGACCCGGATGCTTGCCCGTCATGAATACGCAGCGGGAGGGCGCACACACGGCGTTGCCCGCATAATGTTGCGTCAAGCGCATCCCCTGGGCGGCGAGCTTGTCCAGATTCGGCGTCTGAATTCTGGTCTGTCCGAACGGGCCGACGTCTCCATACCCGAGGTCATCCGCCAAAACGAAGACGATATTTGGCTTTGCGAATCCCGATACGGCGGCCGTTACCAACGCCGCTATGATAAGCAGCCGCCTCATGCGCGATCAGGGCGTTACGGCCAACCGCTCTTCCTTGGCCTCGGTACGCATCAAAATCCCTTGCTCCTTGTAAGGCTTGAGCATGAAGTGCGTCGCCGTGGAAATCACTCCGTGAATCGTTGCCAGCTTTTCCGAGACAAAACTCGCCACATCGCGCAAGCTCTTGCCTTCCACGATCACCAGCAAATCGTAAGAGCCGGACATGAGATAGCACGATCTGACTTCATCGTATTTCGCAATCCGCTCCGCGAGGCGATCAAAGCCGCCGCCGCGCTCAGGTGTGATACGCACTTCGATCACCGCGCGCACATTTTCCACGCCCAGCTTTTCTTCGTTCAGAATGGTCCGATATCCCAAAATGATCTTATCATGTTCGTAGGCCTTGATTTTCGACGCGATCTCCGGTCCCGGCATATTCAACATCGCGCCGAGCTGTTCGGGCGCCCATTTGGCGTTTTCCTGCAATAATTTCAGCAGAGGATCCATCAGGCGACTTAAGCAGGTCAGGCAAGTTCCGCCAAGCCAATAGCTACAGGCCGCATCCGGACCTGCCGATAATATTAATACTGATTTATGCCGCGAGTGCGTTCCAAAACCACACGGGCCAGGCGCGTTCAGAAACGCGCCTTGCCGAAGGAAGCCGTTTCCCTGACCGACTGGAACTGCTGGCCGCTGGTTTCCTCGAGCGAAACCATGGTCTGGCCCGAGAGCGAAACCTCCTTTTGGCGCCAACAAAGCGGCGGCCATTCGACCGACGTAGCCGCTCCACGCCGTTCACGAACACGCATTTCCAGCGCTCCCAAACCCCCGATTGCGCAAGCGATATTCCTTTGTAAAGCGCAGGCAAAGTTCATGGACAAAGCGCGCGAAGCGCTTCAGCGCATGCAGGAACTGGCGATCCTGGCCCAGCAAACCCCCGTTGAAGGCCGTGAGGCCTGCGTCGACGAATTCGAAACGCTCGTCGCGTTCCTCGATAAGCTTGCCGAGACCGAAATCGATGGCGTTAAGCTCTTTCACACGGCGAACGACATCGTGCCGCTCGAAGGCGACAATCGCCTCATCATGGCCGGCATCGATTTGAACTCAGAAACGTTTCGTAGCGTTCTGCGCACGCGCATCACGACGCCTGAAGAAGCTTCGCAGGCGCTTGCCACCCTTCAAAAGGGGGTCCGTTATCTTACCATCAATCGCGAAATTCTTTCCTCGAACGTCGGCCGGCTGTTTTTCGCGCGCGACCGCCTGGATGAGGTCAAAGAAAGCCTGCACGCGGCGTAGTGCACGCGCTACGCCAATCGCTTCAGTTCCGCCCAGCTCTTCCGATGTTATCATCATAACCTAACTGTGCAGACAACCGACAAAACCAAACGCATCGCCTACGCGAAACGCCTCGCGCATAGTCCCGCCTATCCTCAGAAAGACATCATGGAGGCACTCGCACTGCGCCTGGCCGGCCGGAATTTCCTTGCAGTTATGTTTGACACGGCGCAGCAGAATCGGAATCTACTGAGCGATGCCCAGTGCGGCGGCGGACGCAAAGCATTATGTCGGCGTCGATTTTGGCGGCACCAAAATCTACGCGGGCGTTTTCACTGAGTCGCTGCAGTGTCTCGGCACTGCCAGAATCTCCACTAAGTCCAACCGCGGTCCGGAAGGTGTTATTGAACGTCTCGCCCGCTCCGTCACAGACGCCGTCGATGAATGCGATCTCAACTTGAAGCAGGTGACCGGCATTGGTATCGGCGCACCCGGCGCCGTTGATTCCGAAAAAGGCAAAGTCATCGTTGCCCCAAATCTCGACTGGCAGGACGTCCCTCTCAAGAAAGAGCTCGAACGCCATCTCGGCGTCCCCGTCTTCGTCGAGAACGATTGCAACCTTGCCATGCTCGGCGTATACGTCGTCGAACTCGAGTCCAAGCCCCGCCACGCATTGGGTATTTTCATCGGCACGGGTATCGGTGGCGGCATCGTTCTGAACGGCGAATTCTATACGGGGGCGAACCATACCGCCGGTGAGATCGGACACATGGTCTTGCAAGCCGACAACGGACCGCTCTGCGGTTGCGGCAACAAAGGTTGCTTTGAAGCGCTCGCCAGCCGGACCGCGATCTTCCGCCGAATCCAGGACGCGATCGAACAAGGCCAAAAAACCATCCTCACCGAAATCCTCGGCAAGAACCTGGAGGATATGCGCAGTGGTGATTTGCGCCGCGCCATCCGGCGCGGTGACAAATTCGTGAAAAAAATTGTCGAAGAAGCAGCCCATTACACCGGCGTCGCCGTGGCCAACTTGATGAACATCCTCAACCCCGACGTGGTCGTGCTCGGCGGCGGCATTATCGAGGCCCTCGAAGAGCAGATCATGCCGATTATTAAGGAAACGGCGATGAAACACGCGCTCAAAGGAACGGCCACAAACGTCACGATTCGCGCCGCCAAGCTGGCGGATGATGCGGGCATCGTTGGTGGGGCCGTCCTCGCCCGAAAGCTGAGTAGGTAAACGACCCATTGAGTCAGGCTGTTTTTTCGAGCCATTTTCCCAAGCCTGTGACTCACAAGAGTTGTGATACTGAGCCGGTCATCCTGCTCGTCGAGGATTCGCAGTTCGATGTCGAACTGTTGCGTCACGCGTTTCGCAAGGCAGGTTTGAGCCGGGCCATGCAAATCGTGCGCGATGGGGTCGACGCGATGTCTTATCTCCTTGGGATCGGAGAGTATATTGACCGCCAGAAACATCCGGCGCCGAACATTCTCATCATCGACCTGAACATGCCCCGCTTCAACGGCCTTGAATTGCTTACCTGGCTTCGCACACAGCCTGATCTCCAACACCTCCTCGTCGTGGTCCTCACCGGCACCGGTCGCCAGCACGATATCGACATCGCTTACCGCATGGGGGCCAAATCATATCTCGTAAAGCCCACTGAAGCCGAGGAATTTCAGTCGTTGATCAATTCCTTCTACGAATACTGGATTGCCCACAATCATTTTCCGCAGCCCGGCACACCCGTCGAGGTACGCTAATGAATTTGGACTGAGGTTTGTTACCTCTGCACCCGCGCACCGCCGCCTTTCATTAACTTTTCCACCTCCG
>DATENS010000039.1:0-13674 GCA_035274925.1 Pyrinomonadaceae bacterium
GTACGAGTCGCCTGCGCCTGGGCCAGCGAGGCAAACGCAAGCAGGAAGGTGGCGGTTACTAAAAGTTTAATTGTGAGCCGAAACTTGTTCATTTGGAGTCTCCTTTTATCTGTTGAAATTGGGGATGGCCACCAGTAGAACACGGATCCGTTCCGGCCACTGTTGCGCCGATGTCTTTATGCCGATCACCGTCACCGTTTAAGTGGCGGTTGTCTCTTTCTTCTTTCGCGATCAATTGCTCTGGTTCCTACAGTTGTGAACGGCCGTTGCAGTGCGTGCGCCAACGGCCGTGTCGCAACTGGTAGCACAGTTCCGGTCTAGGCGGTATCGCCGCCCACTTACTGCTGAGTCGGACCACCGGTTCCGGGACCAAGGATGGTGCCGCTAACTGGGGTGGTGTTGTCCGTGTCGATCCGGTTGTTGCCGAACGATCTAACGGTCGAAGCGTTGTTGTTTACGCCCGTCGTGTTTTGACCCACAAACACATTCGACATGCGAATTGTGGCTGCGGTCTGGGCCAACACGCCGGTACCATTTCTGGAGGCGACGCAACTTTCCAGGTTGAGCGAAGAACCGCCCTCAGCTTCGTAACCAGCGGTGGTGTTGAATGCCGAAACGGTGTTTGAAACCTGCGCTTGAGCTCCACCGATAACAGCAATGCCGATACCGCCGTTGTTGAAGATGCGGGTATTGCTGATTGACGCCTTCTGGTTAGAACCGCTCGCGCCTACCCCGATGATGATGCCATGAGTTCCATTGTTCTCAATGGTGCAATTATCAACGGACAGGAAGCTGTTTGCCGCAGTGCGCTCGTCGCGAATACCCTGCGCATTGCCACTGGTGAAGGCGAAAATGACGCAATTCTGAATCGAAACGCTCTTCGCCGCGAGAATGCGGACGCCTTGCTGGCCGCCACTCGCGACACCACCGCTACCGCCAGTTCCGTTAATCGACAGGTTACGAAGGATAACCATCTGCCGGTCAGCGGCCACCGGAGCGCTGATGTTGATGATGAAGCCCGTCGTGCCAGTTGACAAACTGGAAGCGTGGGTTGAGGAGCCATCGATCGTAATACCCTTGGTAATGTTTAGGGTGCCATAGCCGGCGGGATCAAGAGCGTTGATTTCGCCGTTGACGGCAGTTTTCGAAATTGCGCCCGCCCATGTCTTACAAGGGGCAGTGCGGCTGCAGGGGTTGACGTCGTCACCAACGCCGGACACCCAGGTACGAGTCGCCTGCGCCTGGGCCAGCGAGGCAAACGCAAGCAGGAAGGTGGCGGTTACTAAAAGTTTAATTGTGAGCCGAAACTTGTTCATTTGGAGTCTCCTTTTTTCTGTTGAAATTGGGGATGGCCACCAGTAGAACGCGGATCCGTTCCGGTCACTGCTGCGCCGAATTTCCCGAATGGTTGATGAGAACTGTTATTCATAAGAAGTCGAGCCACTCTAACCTAGCCAGGCCGGGATTAGAGCACCAAAAGCCGTGGCGCTCTAATCCGGCATTATTTCCTACTTGAATTTGAACAGCGCCGTGTGCTCAGTGCCGTCCTTTAGTTTCACAATCAACATGCGACACGTACCAGCCCATCCGGATTCTGTCTTCCAGCCGTAATGATACGTGTCAGGACTGTAGGTCAGCGTGCTTCCACCAGTCGTTTCAGTACCCTCGAGGTCGGAGAGTGGCGCGGAAGTGTTGCAGGCGATCTGTTGCGACACGGGATATCCGGGGGCAAAGATGCCCAGTCCCTTATTGCCGCTCAAGCTGAACTTGACCGGTATCGTCTTTCCGGCGTTCACGTTATTAAAGACCGGCGGGTTATTCACAGGGCTAAAGAACCCGGTGAAGTTGTACAGTACCGTTACCGTGAAGCTGCACTCCGTATAATTGCCCGCACCATCCGTTACCCGGAACGTGTTAGTCGTCGTTCCCACCGGGAATGACGCTCCGCTCGCGAGTCCGGCTGTTTGTGTTGTAGTTGCACCCGCGCAGTTGTCCTGTCCAACCGGGGCTGTGTAGTTCACAACCATCGAATTGTCTGACGTGTTGGCGGGCAAATACACAGTAATGTTCGCCGGACAGCTAATGGTCGGCGGCTCGTGATCTTCAACCGTAATGGTTTGATCACACGACGAGGTGTTACCCGCGTCGTCTGTCGCCGTCCAGTGAATGGTCGTCGTTCCCTTCGGATACGGCGCGTTCAGTGCCTGATTGTCACTGCGAGTCCCCACAATGGTCGGAGTGGTGTCGCAGTTGTCCGGGGCAGTTGCCGTTCCCGGATCGACTGTGGCCGAGCACGTACCTGGATCGGTATTGGCCGTGATGTTCGCCGGACAATTGATTTCCGGAGCGGTGGTGTCATTTACCGTGAACGTCACGTCCTTGGTGGCGCCATTATTATTGCTGGAGCCGTCAGTTGCCTCAATGTGGACGTTGTGTGCTCCCGTTCCCACCACCGTGCCGGCAGCCGGCGTTTGTGTGTAGGTGATGTGCGGGTGTCCCTCACACGCCTCGGAATCGTCAGCACTTCCACAAGCACAATTGTCGGTAACCGTGCTGCTGTAGTCAGGTATCACAGCCTGGCAGTTCGCGTCGGCTGAAACTGTTGAATCTGTGGCCGCGATATTCGGCGGCGTCACGTCGTTAACCATGACGGTCTGCGTGCAAGTGGCGCTGCCGTTCCGGTGGCCCTCTTCAGTATCTGCCGGGTTAACCGGGTCTCCATTTCCGTCTACCGGACCAGTGTACGGACCTGGCGCATCATGCGAGTACGCGTACCACGTAATCGTAGTGGTGCCGGCGCTGAATGGGGCGTCCGAACTGTTACGCGTGCAATTTCCAAACGCGTCACACGTATACATTGGCGCGCCATCGCTGCGGTACCCAATGACGGTTACGTTCTGGCCTGTTGCGGTGGCCGTTCCGACGTTGACGTTGGTCGAACAAACACTAGCGTCAGCGTCAGCCGTCTTATTTCCGGGACAGCTAATCGTGGGCGCGCTGCCGGCCGGAGTGACCGTTACCGTAAAGCTGCAAGTGTCACCGGTCTCGGAAGTGGCGGTAACGACTGTGGCTCCCTCTGGGAAGAAGCAATCGTTACAGTGATCGACGGTGATGTCACCGCATTCCTCGTTACCACTCGGCGGCGAGAAGTGAACGATTGCACCCGGGTTGCCCCCACCGTCCGTGGTATTGGCTGGCGTCTCGATGTCGTCCGGACATGCCACAGCGCAGTTATCACTGGGAGGCGTGCCTTGAGCGGTCACCGTGAGGCTGAACGTTGAACTATTATTATTTGCGTCCAGCTCCGTGGTCGTGCCGGCGACTGAGACTTGATTCGTAATTTGCGTGCCTGTCGCCGTGCCGGCATTCACGTGATAGGTGAATGTAAATGTGGCAGTGCCGCCTGGCAGGAACGGGTCCGTGGTAACGCAATTGGTCGTCCCGCTCTCGGTGGTACAACTAAACGAGGGCGATCCGGCTGTTTGCGCCGCCGAGACAAACGTTGTATTAGCCGGCGTGGAATTTGACAGCGCCACACCCTGCGCACTGTCAGGACCGTCGTTTGTAATAATGGCATTGAATACTACGTCTGTATCAGCCGCCACGCCGCCACTCGTCTGGGCAGAACCCTGATTGACTCCGATATCGGCTGCGGGCGTCGCCGGATCACTAACGCTAAAGTACGCGCACGTTCGGAGTGAGCTATCTGACGTGTCGGTCGTGCAAACTCGCCATACGGCGCGATTATCGATCGTTTCTCCGTTCACGACGCTGAATGCCGTTGCCGGCAGAGTAAAGCTGTCATTTTGTGAAGTAGTAGTGATATTCGTCGATTGGACGCTGGCGTAGGCGCGCACGGCCCAGCTAAATCGCCGCAACACTATCGCGGCCGTTGGAGCGTTCGTCGCTCCGGCGCAAACCGTTTCGCCGAGTACGAATGAAGTCTTCGGAGTGGTGCAATCTGAATCATAAACAGCGATTCCTTCGGGCCCAGCCGCCTGTGGCGCAAAGGGAGCTGTAAGCGCGGCAAATCGAACCGGTTTACTGTTATTGGCTTGAATCGCAGTGCGGGAAGCGCTTTTTTGCTCCGGCAGGCTTTTTACCGAGTTGGATTTAACCGAGTAAAAGGGGACGGCCAAGGCTGCGGCCACGAGAATAAAGAGGGTGATTATTACTAAGGACGTTTTGCGCCTCAGGCTGGAGGCGGGGCCGCTAGTGGTTTTCATTGTATTTCTCCTTGGCTTCAAAATGTTGGACGGAATTCACACGAATACTTGCAGTAAATCTCTTTAGGGGCTTTCAGTGTTTGGTGTCATTCAGAATCTTGCAGGACTGGAAACTTCTACAGAGCCGCTTCAACGAGGCCGGGTACTCTATTCGCAGTTGCTTTAACAGTCAAGGGTTTTCTGACGCTAGCAATTATGGTTGCAAAGAAAAGTGGCCAAGTCTCTTGGCGGAGTGTCGGGGGATTGCCGCAGGACTTAGTTCCTCAATAAAGTGAGCCGCCTTGATACTCTATTCCGCGGCGGCGTGTCAAGCTTTTAATAGACGCGCGTAATAATTTTGTAATACAGTGGTGGTTGTAACGGGTCAGATTGACCGAAAAAGACGGCCGGGATCGTGTGGGCACAGGCCGTAGAGATTTACGCTTTAGGCTCTTTGCGCAGCGCTTCAATTGAATTACGGAAATTCTCGTCCAATCTATCAATACATTGATTTCGTTCCAGGTTCACGATTGCGAGTTGCTTTATAACGTCATCCTTCTGGTTCATCGGAATTTGCTCAAACTCGTAAACCTTTTCCTGCACATGCCAAAGGCGGCAGTTGACTTCGGCAAGTTGCGAGAACATCTCCCCAATGCTTCCATTGAAATCAGCCACAACATTCCCCTCTTTTTTGTAGACCTTATTGGCGGCAAAGGTCAGCCGTTCGACGGGAATTTCACCTGAGATGGCCGCGCCCACCAATTCGTTCATTTCGTCCTGAAGCTGCCGTTCCTGGGCTTGCAGGCTCTTGAGCCGCTCGGCATCGTCAGTGTGCATGAGCTTTAATTTGACGGTGGTTAGTTTGTCGGCGAGTGTGCCGAGAGTCTCAGCCATTGCTACGTGTCCTTCGCTCGTTCCTGGTTTGTATGGGCCATTCGAACTCGCGGCGAAAAGTGACGTTCGATCGGCCGGTGAAATAAGCGACAGTCTTAGTAATCCCTTCCTGAAAACTGATTGATGGAGACCAGTCCAGCAGTTCCCTTGCGCGCGTAAGATCAGGGCATCGCTGACGCGGATCGTCCGCAGGGATTGGGCAGTGACGGACGCGCACCTCTGTGCCCACCGCTCGGCCAATTTGTTCCGCCAACTGTAGCATTGTAATCGCCTCCGAATTTCCCACGTTTACTGGATCGTGAACGCTCCACGCTAAAGCGGGGTGCGCGGTCACGTTCATCAAACGCACCATTCCTTCGATCAAATCGTCCACATAACAAAACGAGCGCGTTTGTGAACCGTCGCCATAAACCGTCAAGTCTTCTCCGCGCAACGCCTGCACAATGAAGTTTGAGATGACGCGGCCGTCATTCTCGAGCATCCGTGGGCCGTAGGTATTAAAGATGCGAATGATGCGGGTGTCCACTTTGTTCTGCCGCTGGTAATCCATCATCAAAGTCTCGGCCAACCGCTTTCCCTCATCATAACAACTGCGCAGACCAATGGGATTGACATTGCCCCAATAGGTCTCGGGTTGCGGATGAACCTCGGAATCGCCGTAAACCTCGGAAGTCGAGGCCTGTAAGATCCGAGCGCGCACCCGTTTTGCCAGACCCAGCATGTTGATGGTACCCATCACGTTGGTCTTTACTGTTTTGACAGGATTGTATTGGTAGTGAACGGGCGAGGCCGGACAGGCAAGGTTATAGATTTGATCGACTTCAAGCAGGATTGGCTCGGTAACATCATGCCGCACCAGCTCGAAGCGCGGATCGTCGAGCAGGTGAACTACGTTGTCGCGCCGGCCGGTAAAAAAATTGTCGAGGCATAGGACCTCGTGGCCGTCACCGAGCAAACGTTCGCATAAATGGGAACCCAGAAAGCCCGCTCCGCCGGTGACTAGTATTCTCATGCGCGCTCAAAATTAGCGTGGCCACCAACAAATTGCAAAAGCAGTTGCTGATTTCCGGAAGACGGGTTTTGCGCCAATCGTAGATCTGGTTAACCTGTGCGCCGGCTCTAGTTGCCGAGGCGTCATGTTAATATCAAGCCCTGTCCTGGATCCCAATTTTAAGCAAGCGGAGGCATCGAAATAGTCACGCAGCAGATACCGAAAAAACTATTTGTCACCGGCGGCGCCGGCTTCATTGGCTCCGCTTTTGTCAGGCTCGTACTCGATGAGCTGCCTGGCAGCCAGGTGATTAACTTTGACGCGCTCACCTACGCGGGCAATCCGGAAAACCTCGAGGACCTCGATGAAGAGCGGCACCGACTTGTTCGCGGAGACATTTGCGATCAAAACGCGGTGATGGCGGCGTTCGAAGATCAGACCGACGCAATCATTAATTTCGCTGCGGAAACGCACGTGGATCGCAGCATTCACTCAGCCCACGAGTTCATCAGCACTAATGTGATGGGCACGCAGATTCTGCTGGACGCAGCCCGGGAACGCCGGGTCGGCCGGTTCATTCAGGTTTCGACTGACGAGGTGATGGGGAGTTTGGTGGAAGACGAAAGCGCGTTTTTCACCGAGGACTGTCCCTTTCAACCGAACAGTCCGTACGCTGCATCCAAGGCCGCCGCCGAACATCTGGTGCGCGCGGCCCATCACACATTCGGTCTCGATACAGTGATCACGCGTTGTGGGAATAACTATGGCCCGCGGCAATTCCCGGAAAAGTTCCTTCCCCTGATGCTGGCAAACGCAATGAACGATGAACCCATTCCGGTTTACGGTGACGGCCGGAATGTACGCGACTGGATCTATGTGGATGACCACTGCCGGGCCATTCTCATGTTGCTGAAAAAGGGCCGTTCCGGCGCGACCTACAACATCGGCGCCCGCAACGAACGGCGCAATCTCGACGTGGTCCATAGTGTCCTTGATCAGCTCGGCAAGCCCAGGTCGCTGATTCAATTTGTGAAAGATCGGCCCGGCCACGATCGCCGATATGCGATTAATCCTGAGTTGATTGAAACCGAACTTGGCTGGCGTCCGCGGGAGAGCTGGGAGAGTGGGTTGCGCAAGACGATTGATTGGTACCGCGAGAATTCCGCGTGGCTCGATCACGTCCGCACCGGCTCCTATCGTGAATACTATGCGCGTCAGTACGGCCTGGAGGTGGGCAAGAGTTGAGAGTCTTAGTGACCGGGGCCGGCGGGCTCGTGGGTCGTGCGGTGACAAATCACTGCACGGCCGAAGGCGAAGAAGTCATCGCTTTCAACCATGAGGCTCTGAATATTGCCGACGCCGAATCAGTTCGAGCAGTCGTTAAGCGAGCGCAACCGGAAGTTGTAATTAACTGTGCGGCCTGGACGAACGTCGATGGCTGTGAGTCCGATCCTGAATGGGCCCATCAGGTCAATGCCGTGGGGCCTGAGTTGTTGGCAGCCGCAAGCCGCGAAGCCGGCGCCCTGCTGATCACGATCTCAACGGATTATGTTTTCGATGGACGGAAAGATGGGTTTTATACTCAGCGCGATCAACCCAACCCTCTCAGCGTCTACGGGAGATCCAAACTGGAGGGCGAGCGTCGCGCCCAACTTGCCTGGGCACGGACGATCGTGGTTCGCAGCGGATACATTTTTGGACCTGGCGGGAACAACTTCTTAAGCAGCGTATTGACGCAGGCGCGTGAGGGCAACTCGCTGAAAGCAATTTCCGACATGGTCGGGACCCCAACCTACGCGCGCGATCTGGCCCAAAGGCTTCGGCGCCTGGCGCTGATGGACCTGCCGGGCACCTATCACGTGGTCAATGCGGGTGAAGGAGTGAGTTTTGAAGGCTTTGCCCGTGCAGCCTTGGAAATGGCCGGCCTTGATGCCGATCTTTTGCAGAGAATAAGCCTCGCCGAGCTAAATCGCCCGGCGCCGCGGCCAGCCAACTCCCGGTTGCGATGTTTGCTGTCAGACGCCCTGGGCCTCGCCCCCTTGCCCGAATGGCGGGATGCCCTGGGCCATTTTGTTGCCGCCCAGGGCGGTGATGGCCAGAGCGCCGTTAGGGGCGGCGGGAACCTGTAGGCTGTGCACGGCCAGTGATTTGGGCCGGAATCGCCCGTCTTTTGGACTTGCCTCGCCGCAGGGGTCTGTTATTATGAGGGGCAAGTGTCCGAAGGCAAACACATCGAAGAAATAAAGAATAAGGTTTAAAGCATCATGACTCATGACGAACGCTTGCTCCCGGTAAGTCGCGGGCGCAATTCAGATATCTCTCTCGCCGAGATCGCTCAGGAAAGAACGTACGGACATGAATCCAGGTATGGTAATCAACCTGAGACTAACCTCCGCGAATACTTCTTCATAATCCTAAAGCGCAAGTGGCTCATTATGAGCCTCGTGCTGGTCATTACTTCTCTGGTAACCATCCAGGCTTATCGTGAACCCTCAATCTATCAGGGCACGACGACGATTCGCATTGAACCGAAGCCGCAAAGTGTTCTGCAAACCGGCGGGCTCGTAATTAATCAAACGGATCCTAACTTTTGGGGAACCCAACTAAGACTGCTGCAAAACCCTTCGCTGGCGCGTCAGGTCGTTCTCACGCTTGATTTGCCTAACAACCCCGCTTTTCTTGGAGGCCAGGCCAACAGCAGCGTCTTCTCGTCTTTGAAGCGAATTTTTTCAGGCGAGAAGAGTGCCAAGACGTCGGCACAGGGAGGAGATGCCGACCCGCAGCCAATCGGCGAAAACGAACTGCGCGAGAAGCAGCTCAGGGCGGAAGAGCTAAGAAAACTGGAACCCTTCGAAGACGCGATTATCGGGAACGAAATAGTCACGCCGATCGAAAAGACGAATCTGGTTACCATTAGCTATACCCACACCGATCCCGAAATGGCACAAAAAATCGCCAACACCCTGGCCGATGTATTTGTGCAAAACAATATCGAGCGGCTTCAGAGCGGCACCAGTAAAGCCGAGCTCGCTCTGGCCCAGGAGATTGCCAAGTATCAGGGACAAATAAAGACCGAACGGGATGCGCGCTTCAACTTCGCCAAGGATCACAATTTGCCCCTCACGGCGACGGCAACCAATCTGGAAGCCGAACGCGAGCGCATCTACAGCCAACAGTTATTGGAGACTGAGAATACTCGTCGCAATCTGAGGGCTGCATATGAAACAGCCAAGTCGGCTGATGATCCTTTTACCAATCCTGAAGTTCAAAAAGACGAGCTCATCCGGAAACTGCGCGAAAAGCTCAGCGACCTCAACGAAAAGCGCACCGCGCTGCTCGCCATCTACACAAAGGAATGGCCAGAGGTAAAGAAGCTCGATGCGCAAATAGCATCGACTGAAGCAGAGCTTAAGAAAGCCCCACTCCAGGTCCTGGCCGCAATGAAAAAGCGTCATGAAGCGGCGGAGAGTCAGGAACGAGAACTCATCTCGGCTTATCGTAAGCAGCACATGACGACAACCGCGCAGACCAAGGCCGAGATAGATCTGGCGGCGATGACCCAGCAATTGACAACCGACGAGCAGTATCTCAACACGCTGCTGCAGAAACAGCGCGAATTGAGCGCTATCTCAGGCGACGGCGGCACCAACGTTTCCATTGCTACTTATAGCCGTTTGCCGCAGGTACCGATCGGACCGGCGCGTTTGCGAAGCATCCTTATAGCTTTTCTTCTTTCATTGATGGCAGGCATCGGACTCGCGTTCCTGCTCGACTTCCTCGATGACTCGATTAAGTCCATAGACGACATTGACCGGTACATACATTTGCCGGCCCTGGCGTTGATTCCGGCCGCCCGGAACGAACAGCCGAAAATTGGCGCGCCTGCAACTGGCGGCAGCGGAAATCCCTCGACCGCGTTGACGCTGGTCGACGATGTGCGCTCGCCCATGGCTGAGGCTTATCGCCACCTGCGAACATCGTTGCTGCTGTCATCCGCAGGAACTCCGCCGAGGACGATCCTGGTCACTTCCAGTCAGCCTTCTGAAGGCAAAACCACCACCGCGATCAATACGGCTTTCATGCTGGCTCAGACCGGCGCTGAAGTTCTGATCATCGATTGCGACTTGCGCCGTCCGCGACTTCACGCGAACTTCAATCTGTCGAATACTCGCGGTTTAACCAACTATTTGTCGGGTGAATGCGCGCTCGAAGAGGTGCTGCAAAGCTACGAAAAGACGCCTAACTTGAAGCTGCTTACGTCCGGACCAATACCTCCTAATCCAGCCGAACTGCTCGGCTCGGACGAAATGCGCAAGTTGCTTGGTTCGCTATCCGAGAAATTCGCGCACGTGGTTGTGGATTCCCCTCCGGCGATCTCTTTTACCGACGCCTCGATTCTTTCCACTTTTGTTGACGGGGTCATCCTGGTGATCCACGGGGGGCGCAGTTCACGGGCGGTGGTGCGACGAGCGCGCCAGCAATTGCTGGATGTGGGAGCGCGCATTTTCGGCGTGGTGCTCAATAATGTGAAGGCCACTTCAACTGATTATTACTACGCCGCCGGATACTATTCGAACTATTACCAGTCTGAGTATTACACCGACGCGGACGAGGGCAGCGAAAGCGCCAGCGCCGCCTCGCGGTGACCGGAGTATCTTCGACGAGCGTCTCGCCAAACTGATCGTCGCCAATCCAGTATGCCCGGACAATTCTGTGTCATCGCGCCCGACGTCAAACTCGGGCGCGACGTCAAAATTCATCACTTCGTAAATCTTTACGGTTGCGAGATCGGCGCTGAATCCAGCATCGGATCGTTCGTCGAAATTCAGAAAGGCGCGCGCGTCGGCCGCAATTGCAAAATCTCCAGTCACAGTTTCATCTGCGAAGGTGTGACGATCGAAGACGAAGTCTTCATCGGGCACGGCGTTACTTTCATCAACGACAAGTATCCCCGCGCCACCACTGAAACGGGCGCCTTGCAAACCGACGCGGACTGGACCGTGATACCGACCGTGGTGAAATCCGGGGCCAGCATTGGCAGCAATGCGACGATTCTGTGTGGAGTGGCCATCGGCGAGCGGGCCGTAGTCGGCGCGGGCGCGGTGGTGACTTCCGACGTCCCGGCGGGCGTAACCGTCGCGGGAAATCCGGCCAAAGAAGTGCAGAGCCGCGCGCGATAGTGAGGGTTTAGAACGCAACTTTCCCAAATGCCTGAAACACTCGAACAAGGAATTCCCATCAGCAACCGGCAATCGCAAATCGGCCCTGACCGCGTTCCATTCGTGGATCTCGCGGCGCAATATCAATCGATAAGAAATGAGATCGATTCGGCGATTGCTCGGGTAATCGAAAACACATCCTTCATTCTGGGCCCGGAGGTTGAAGCGTTCGAACGAGCTTTCGCCGAATACGTGAGCGCCCGTTTTTGTGTCGGCCTTAACAGCGGCACGGCCGCACTGCATTTGGCCTTGCTGGCGGCCGGCATTGGCGCGGGCGATGAGGTGATCGTGCCGGCGAATAGTTTCTTCGCCACGGCCGAAGCAGTCTCGGTAGTGGGATCGACGCCAATCTTCGTCGATGCGGATGCGACCTCGTACACGATCGACTCTGGCAAGATTGAAAAGGCCATCACACCGCGCACGCGCGCGATCATTCCCGTTCACCTGTACGGCCAGCCCGCTGATCTCGATCCGGTTTTCGAGATTGCCCGGCGTCATAACCTGCTCGTCGTCGAAGATGCTGCCCAGGCTCACGGCGCGGAATACAAAGGCCGTCGCGTGGGAGCGCTCGGCGACGTCGGGTGTTTCAGCTTCTATCCAGGAAAAAACCTGGGCGCGTATGGTGAAGGCGGCGCTATCGTCACTAACGACGAAAAGCTCGCGCACCGCGTGCGCCTGCTGCGTGATCACGGCTCAGCACAAAAATATCGCCACGACATCGTCGGTTATAACTTTCGGCTCGAAGGAATTCAGGCGGCGGTGCTGAACGTCAAACTTAAACATCTGGATCGCTGGAACGATCTGCGCCGGCGCCACGCAGCTCGCTATACCGAATTATTAACAGACGCCAAACTGATTCTTCCCACAGAGATGGCTTACGCGCGTCATGTGTATCACCTCTACGTGGTTCAATCAGACGCACGCGACCAATTGCAAAAACAACTTGCCGATGCCGGAATTCAAACCGGCATCCACTATCCGATTCCGATTCATTTGCAGCCGGCGTACGCTTCCCTTGGTCATAAGTCAGGAGACTTTCCTGAAGCTGAGAGACAGGCTGACCGCGTGCTATCACTCCCTATGTTTGCCGAATTGACTGACGAACAGATCAAGTCGGTCGCGAGGACGATACAGAACCCCGACTCGTCGGGGTAGCAACCGGGTCATCGATTCAACTTGGACATCTCAGCGATCTCGGCGGAATCCTCTGTGTCCTATGCGGTTAAATCTGATCCAGAACTGAGGTCTTCGCAGAGGAGACAGAGCACAAAATCAAATTGGGGGCACCGCGCGGTTCGGTTGCCTCAATTCACTTTTCCCGCAATGACAGCTATCCTTCGTAGTTCATGACTGCCACCACAATTGGCGTGATCGGCTGTGGCTACTGGGGGCCGAATCTGCTGCGCAACTTTGCCGAAAACGAAGCGGCACAGCTGCGCTGGATTTGCGATCTGGACGAGGCGCGCCTGAGCGCGATGGGCCGCCGCTATCCGGCAGCCCAAACCACAACTGATTATCGAAGTTTGATTGCAGACCCGGCCCTCGACGCGGTGGCCGTCGTCACTCCCGTGGCCACTCATTTTCATATCGCCAAAGAAGCCCTCATGGCCGGTAAGCACGTGTTGATGGAAAAGCCTCTCACCGCGACGTCCCGCCAGGCGGAAGAATTAATCGAGCTGGCCGAACAGAACAAGCGCGCCCTGATGGTCGATCATACGTTCGTCTATACCGGGGCGGTGCGCAAGATGAAAGAGATTCTGGCGAACGGCGAGCTGGGCGATTTGCTCTACTTTGATTCAGTGCGCATCAACCTCGGCTTGTTTCAACGTGACATCAATGTGCTTTGGGACCTTGCGCCGCACGATCTTTCGATCATGGACTATTTGATCGAGCGACAGCCCGAAGGTGTCAGCGCGCTCGGCAGTTGTCACATCGAGCCGGGCATCGAGAACATTGCTTACCTGGTGATGCGGTTCGCTGATGATTTCATTGCGCACTTTCATTTCAACTGGCTGGCGCCGGTGAAGATTCGCCGCACCCTGATTGCCGGCGCGCGTAAAATGATCCTTTACGACGACATCGAACCGACCGAAAAAGTACGCGTGTACGACAAGGGCGTGACCGCGAACCGCATCGGCGATCGCGAAGCGGAGTATCAAACTTTGGTTAGTTACCGCACCGGCGATGTTTGGGCGCCCCGGTTGGACGCGACCGAAGCCTTGCGCTATGTCGTGGCTGAATTCGTTGATTCGATCCGCAGCGCCCGAAGCCCGTTGACGGATGGCGCGGCAGGCCTGCGCATCGTGCGTCTGCTTGAAGCGGCGCAGCAATCGATCAAGGATGGCGGGCGCCTTATCATGCTGCC
>DATENS010000040.1:0-3256 GCA_035274925.1 Pyrinomonadaceae bacterium
AGAATGATTTTTGATTATTAGAATTCCCCATAAGCTGGTTGGTTCAGGTCAGCAATCATAATATGAAAGGCGATTGTTTCAGAACCTGACCGGGACGTGGCATTAGTGCTTGGTTCGATCTTGCTTCACTTTGTCAATTAAAAGCCTGAGGACTCAACGAGTCCGCGGAGCGGACGATGGCATAAAGCCCGGGGTGAGCGCAGCGAACCCCGGGAGACGGAGCCATTAGCGACACCGAGCCCGCGAAGCGGGAGACAGCCCTTAATAGGAAGACTTCTGTGTGTGAGGTGTTTGATTTTGAACAGAACACAATTGTGACGGCTATCGGCCGCTTCGCGGACTCAATGCTTTGCGTAGGCGATTATTTCCCCCGGGTTCGCCGCTCACCCCGGGCTTCATGCCGCCGTCCGCTCCGCGGACTTGTTGAAAGCTAAAACTGCACTACTCCTTACAGGGTCCTATCGATTGAAGATCCGCCGGACCTTGTTTACGAGCGAGCCGAATTTGGATTGCTTCTTTGGTGGCGGCTTTCGCTGGGCCTTTTTGGGACTGGGTGACGGCGACGGCGAAGCTGATGGTTCGGGCGTGGGACTGGGAGAGGGTTGCACCACCGTGGCAGTGATCGCAGGAGCTTCAGTCGTGGGACTCCACCACCGGGAAGCGACCGCCGCGATTGCCACAACCGCTATCACCGCAATCATCGCCAGCACTGCATAGCGGCGGCGCGCCAAATTCTTGTCGGGACTTTGCAGCGAAACATTCACTCGATCGAAGTGAGGGTGCTGGCCCGCCGCGAGAGCTTTCGCCGCATCAACCGATCCCAGCTCACCGCTGGTTCTGGCCTGCATCTCGCGCAGCGTCGCCAGATCGATCACCAAACGTCCCGATGGACTTTCCGATCCGGCGGTTCGTAGTTCATCGATCGAAGGGGTTTGCGCATTTTCAGCGTGCTCGAGTCCAAGTTCCTGAGCCGTGGTAAGCAGTTCGCGCCGCAACTCGTTCGCATCTGAAAAACGATCCACGGGATTCTTGTTCAAGGCCCGCTCGACAATCGCTTCGACCCTGGGCGGAATCGATGGAACAATTTCTCTCAGAGGCTGTGGCGCTTCCGACACGTGACGCAAGGCAATCGCCAGCGGCGTCTCAGCCGTAAACGGCACGGAACCTGACAGCATTTCGTAGAGGATTATTCCGAGGCTGTAAACATCTGACGCCGGTGTCAGCTTGCCGGTGCCGGAACACTGTTCCGGCGACATGTAGCGCGGCGTGCCAATCAGGGTCCCCACCTGTGTGAGGGTTTGATAGTCGTCGTCGGCCTGCTCTTCCACCGCGAATTTTGCCAAGCCAAAGTCCAGCACCTTGACGACTGCCGGTGCGTTCGCGCGCTGCTCAATAAAAATATTGGCCGGCTTCAAATCCCGATGAATCAGTCCGCCATCGTGCGCAGCGCCGACTGCCGCCGAAGCCTGCAACATGATCGAAACTGACCGCGCGGCATCAAGCGGCGCTTCGCGCGCCAGCAATTCGCGCAGCGTCCGCCCTTCCAGCAACTCCATGACGATGTAGAGATACCTGTCGCTGGCGCCAAAGTCCGTCACGGTAACCGCGTTGGGATGTTGCACTCGCCCAGCGGCGCGCGCTTCGCGGCGAAAGCGGTGCTGTGCAGTTTCGTCGCCGACAAATCTTTGGCTCAGGACTTTCACAGCCACCGGCCGATCGATGAGCAGGTGGGTCGCCCGGTAGACCGTACCCATGCCGCCGCCGCCCAACCGTTCCTCGATCCGGTACTTGCCGTCGAATACTTTGCCAATCAGGCGATCGACGGGCACGTCGGCGATAGTCATGTCAGCCTGCAACGGCGTGAAGTCCGCCGGGCACACGTGCACGTCGTCAGGATACTGCCGGCCACATCGTGGGCATTGAAGCATAGTTGATTGACGAAATTACGATGGAGAGCGTTGCTTATTATCGCCCAAGGAGGAGGTTGAGCGTTAGTGGGGTAGTTCACCTACTCAGTCTTTGCGCCTACTATTCATCTCCCTTCTCCCACTGGGAGAAGGGTTGGGGATGAGGGCCTGGCGCCTTGCATTCGTTTTGAACCAGTTCTGCGAGAGATGAATCCCGACCGGTCGGGATTCATCTCTCGCTGTGTTACTAAGATAGTCTGGCGGCCACTACGCCCTCACCCTACCCTCTCCCAGAGGGAGAGGGTTTTAACAGCCTGCTAATCACTCGCGATTCTGTATCCCCCAATCCTTCGCCGAAACGAACGACTTGCTGTCATAGATCAGCACAATTGTTCCCACCGGCGTCTGCCGCGCCATTTCGACAGCCTGCGACATCGGTATGCGGATGCATCCGTGACTTTGGGGTGATTGAGGTACCGAGGGGTTACCGTGGATCGCGAGGCCGTCACTGAAATAGTTCGGATAATAAAGCAGTCCGAGCGGTGACTTTCTCCAACCCGCTATTTTTGCGTAAACCTTGAATCGTCCGCGCGGCGTGTAGGCAAGGCCACTCCCGCCCTTCTCACGGTATTGTTTGTTGCTGCCGGTCGATACCGGGAGCACTCGCGTGACCGTGCCCTGATCGTCAGTCAGCAAAAGCACCTGCCGATCGAGATCTACTTCAACATGTCTGTAGCCCGCGTCTTTCGCCTGAGGTGGTTGCGCGTCGATGATGGCTTCGAGTTCTGGGGCATTGAGCCGGCCGGTCACCTCGCGCCCTTCGTATTTCTGAAAAGCAATTAACGCTTGTTGGCCGGTGCCGTAACCCATCTCTGCCAAACGCTCGTGCGCCTTCTTTATCTGAGCGCGAGTAAGCGCCGGCGTGCGGGTCGAGCGCGCCTTTCGCTTCTGACTTTGTGAGTTAGCAAACGAGTCGACCGAAGTCAGCAAAAGCAGACTAACCAAAGTGACTAAACCTAAGCAGAATTTCTTACGATTATTCATGAATACCCCAAAATGTAGCTACAACGTGACGGATCAGGCCGGGGATTTTGCGAAAGTAAACCTGGATTGAGCTTAGACTCTTAAAGGGATCAATACAACCGAGGCGGCAGCTCTGGCAGTTAACGCCGGAAAACGAACTCAGACATGAAAGCTTTGAGCCTCACCGTCGGGCTAGTGCCCCAGCATCTTCGCCAATCACACACTAACAAGCGGCAAGTTGCGATAACGTTTGCCAGTCAGTCTGGTCAGGGCATTTACTACGGCGGGCGAGATCACGGGCACCGGAGGCTCGCCGCAGCCCGTAG
>DATENS010000041.1:0-8278 GCA_035274925.1 Pyrinomonadaceae bacterium
ACAGTTTTGTCTATTTCCTGTTCACGACTTACTATCTATTAGACTCTATGGTAATTGCACTAGCCGTCAGCTTTCTCCTTCTGCTGGCGCTGACATTTCTTGCTACCGTGGACATGGCGTTCGGCCAGTTGAGTGACGTCAGCCTGCGCCGTCTCGCCGCCGAAGCCGAAGAACACCCCAGCGCGCGCTACACACCTTTTCTCAAACAGATTCTCGAAAACCGCCCGCGCTTCAGCTTTACGCTGGCCGCGGCGATCCAGATCCTGCTGGTCGCTTTTGTCGTGCTCGTCACCTACATCGCGTTGCAACTGGCGCCGCGTAACAGTGTCGGCCTGGCTATCGCGATGGTGGTAGGCCTGACCCTGGCCGGAATCTTCAGGCAGTTTCTGCCGCGTATGTTCTCGCTGCGAAATCCGGAAGGAAAGCTGCTGAAGCTCTTGCCGGTGGTGCGTCCCTTCTACACCGTGCTGGCATTTGCGGCTGAACCCTGGCATCGGTCCTTTGATCGAATGCGCCAGGAAGAGTTGGAAGAAGCGGATGGCGAAGAGGATGAGGACGCAGACGGAGACGACATCGAAGCCCTGATCGATGTGGGCGAGGCCGAAGGAATTATCGAAGAAGGAGAGCGGGAGCTCATCCAATCAGCAATCGAGTTTGGCGACACGCGCGTGGGCGAGGTGATGACGCCACGCACCGAAATCGTGGCCGTGCCGAACACAGCGACAGTACGTGAGGCGCGCGATCTGATGATCGAGTCGAGGCATTCGCGCCTGCCCGTCTATCGCGATCAAATCGAGAATATCGAAGGAATAGTCTATGTGCGCGATCTGCTGCCGCATCTGTCATTGGGCAAGTCCGACACGCCCATTACAAAGATGATCCGGCAGGTGTTCTTCGTCCCGGAAACCAAACCCGTTGCCAAACAGCTGCAGGAAATGCAAAAGGCGCACACCTACCTCTCGATCGTAATCGACGAATATGGTGGTGTCGCGGGACTGGTGACGGTTGAAGACATTCTTGAAGAAATTGTCGGCGAAATCGAAGACGAGGACATCAGCGGCCAGGAACCGGCGGAGATTGTTCCGGCGGGCGACGGCTCGTACGAAGTGCTGGGCAGCACTGAGATTGGAAAGATCGAAAGATTGTTCGGCATGGAGATCGAAGCTGACGATTTTACGACGATTGCCGGACTGGTGATTGCGCAAAAGGGAAGCGTGCCGCAGCAGGGAGAGCATTTAAGTTTCCGCGGCCTGGAGGTTGACGTTGTCGCCGCCGACGAAAAAAGGATTGGCCGCTTGAAACTGAGCCGGGCCCAGGAAGTTCCCGCAGAAGACGCCGCCGCACATCGATGAGCAAGTTACAAAACATGCCGCCACAGATATCACCGCGACTTGCCGGCGAGGCAAAGTGCGAAGCGTGTGGCAATGAGTTTTTGTGTGGCGCCAGCCTGCGCGGTTGCTGGTGCTCGGAAATAAAACTAAGTGATGCAACGCGCGCCGATTTGAAATCTCAATATCGCGACTGTCTTTGTCGCGAGTGTCTCGAGCGCATGTCCGAGCCGTCAGCGAGTGGTTGACCTCACGTTCCAAGTACGACAAACTCACTTTGTCGAAAACGCAGCTCATTAAGAGCAAAGACAAACCAAAGTTTGTCGGACGAGAAACTTGGCCAAGAAGCAAAGCAAATTTCTGAGCGGACGCCGCATCGATCCTCAACCGATCACAGGCAAGACAAAGCTTACCGATCTCGTCGACACAACATTTGCCGCCTACAACGCCGCCCGCCTGCGTGAAGCCTGCTGGCTCTTTACCAGAAAAATGCTCGAGCCCGATGTGACCGTGGGAGTCACACTCACCGGGGCTTTGACGCCGGCGGGCTTGGGTATGTCGGCGTTGATTCCGCTAATCAAGGCCGGCTTTATCGACTGGATCATCTCGACCGGCGCGAATTTTTATCACGACACGCATTTCGGCATCGGCCTTTCAATGCACGAAGGCAATGCGCAGACTTCGGACATCGTCCTGCGCGAAGAAGAGGTGGTAAGGATTTACGACATCTTCTTTGATTATTCGGTGTTGCTGGACACGGATACCTTTTTCCGGCGCGTGATCGAGGCCGAGGAGTTTCAGAAGCCCATGTCCACGGCGGAATTTCACTACCGGGCGGGAAAATATGTGCGCGAGCGCGAAAAGAAACTGGGGCTGAAGAACAAGTCGCTGCTCGCGGCGGCGTATGAACATGCGGTGCCCCTGTACACTTCGTCGCCTGGTGATTCATCGATCGGTATGAACGTGGCGGCCAAGGCGTTGCAGGGCAACAAACTCGCATTCGATCCGTCACTCGACGTGAACGAAACAGCGGCGATTGTGCTGGCGGCGAAGCGTGGGCTGATTCACGACGATAACACCGCGCCGCGCGGCGAGGGTGGTCACATCGTGAGCGCCAGCGGACGTGGTGCGCGAATCAAAGGAGACAAAGCGAAACAGTCGAGCAAGGGCCGCTCAGCCATCTTTATTCTGGGCGGCGGCTCGCCAAAGAATTTCGCGCTCCAGACTGAACCGCAAATCCAGGAAGTGCTCGGCATTGACGAACGTGGTCACGACTACTTTCTGCAAGTCACGGATGCGCGGCCTGACACCGGCGGTCTCTCGGGCGCGACGCCAGGCGAGGCAGTGTCGTGGGGTAAAGTGGATCCCGATCGGTTGCCGGATGCGGTAGTTTGTTATCTTGATTCGACGGTGGCACTGCCGATTATCGCCGCTTATGCTTTGGCGAAACACAAAAAACGGCCACCGCGCCGTCTGTACGACAGACGTGAAGAGTTCATGCAGTTGCTGCTGACTGAGTACCAAAAATCGAGCCGGCGATAAAGTCTGTCAGTACCGCCTGCGTGAGCGCGCGGGTTCAGGAAGAAGCAATGATGTCAGTCGATAAAGCACCCCGTAGCTATTACAACTGCTCGAAGTGTCCGGGCTATTGTTGCTCGATCTACGAGCGCGTGCAGGTTTCGGCCCGCGATGTGAAGCGATTGGCCAGACACTTCAACGTGGATTTCGAGACGGCGCAGAAGCGTTTCACTACGACATGGGAGGGTGAACGCATTCTCAGGCGAAAAGCCGATCCGATCTTCGGGAAAGCGTGCAAGTTTCTCGATCCGATCGCCCGCCGCTGTACGATCTACGAAGCGCGCCCGCTTACCTGTCGCCAGTTTCCGGCGCGCGAGCGTTGCGCCTATTATGACTTGCTGCAATTCGAACGCAGCCAGCAGGGCGATGACACTGTTTTGCCGCTGGTGCAAATTACCTTTCGCAATGGCGATTAGCTAATCAGGGTTTTTGAGATGCAGGAACTGCTTTCCACATTAATCGGTCGTCAGATCCAGATTGCCTGTTCAGGCGCGTCAGGCTTTCGCGGCGAGTGCGTCAAGGTCGCCGCCGGTGTACTTCATCTGAAGGACGAAGAGGGTGAAGTCTGCTACATCTCGATCGACAAGATCGTTGCGGTCTGGGAGAAGAAGGAAAGAGATCGCCATCCGGGGTTTGTTTTCAAGAGCTGAGCCTCGGCTTCGCATCACGACCGAATCGGAAGTTTACAAATCAAAAGGCCGCCGCGATTGTCGCGACGGCCTTAATACTTTAAGAGAGCGTGATAATTACCGCGGCGTTCCTTCCTCAGCAGTCGAGACATTCGCCGCTGGTTTAGCTTGCCGGTTCTTTTCACGAGCGACCACCGGAATTCCTTCCAAAGGCACGCGGCGAAAACCGTCTATCCGCGACAGCCAGTAATCACTGAACGGCGAGTAGATGACACCGTGCCGGCGCGATGAATGATAGAAGCCTTTCTCGTCGGCGACGATGCCGACGTGCGTCAGGCCGCTGAAGAAAACCAGGTTGCCGAACTTGAACCGTTCGTCTGCCGGGGGCGCGTCGAACGTGGCCCAGTAAGATCTGGCCGGCCCGCGCTGAAAATTCACGCCAATGTCGTTGAAGGCACGCCAGACCAGGCCGGAACAATCGAAAGTGTTCGGACCGGTGGTGTTGAAGTGATACGTAGCGCCCAGGTGCGATTCAATCGCCGAAAGAAGTTGACCCTGGAAGGTGGTCTCCTTGGCAGACTTCACCGGCGCGACTTCCTCAACCTCTTTGGGTTGAATGACCTCGTCGTCGTCTTTTGGCTTAACCGGGCTGTTGTTCGTAGCCGCATAGCGCTGGCGGCCATCCGGATTGTTTGTTTGGGCGGCGATGCCGGCGGTCAGTGACAATGCAAAGCCGAGCACCAGCAGGCGGGGGAACAGTGTTCTAACAGTCAAGGGGAAGTTTGATCTCCTTAGTTTGATATTGCGTGTGCTCAAGAACGCGTGAGGGGCCTGAGCAGTTTTGATTCTACCGATTGAAAAACGCCGCCACAACCACCAATGTGACCGTTTTGTGATAAAGCATCAGGGCTCAACAATTTGTGGACGAAATGGGGTCAGCTTAGAGGCCCGAGCGACATCCCCTGCCGATCAGATTTCGACTATGTTTGATTCGAAAACACGAATCGGTCAGTTTGAACCGGTGTTGCCCGCTAATTACTCGAGCCCAACCCATGATTCTGCTTACAAAGCTTGCAGGCACTTGCGGATTCGGCGTTGTCGACGCGGTGCCGGGCGGGCTTGAGCGTTCGCAGATAAGCGAATATTGATTTCAGATCGTCGTCCGTCATCTTGCCAAAATAGATCCAGGGCATCGAAGCGTGCAGCGGACGAGCGCCGACTTTTCCTTCGCGCATCATTCGCACAAACAAGCCTTCGTCGTAATACGAGATGCCCGACGCGTCCGGGGTGATGTTGGCGGCGGCCACGTCGCCTGTCGGTTCCTTCAAAATGAACCCACCGGCGAATTCCAGTCCGGCAATCGGCTGTCCCTGAATCTGTGGCGTGTGACAATCGGCGCAGGAACTCATGCGCGCGAGATATGCACCGCGGGCGACGGGCGTGGAAGTATCAGGCGGAGCGACGGCTGATGTAATCGGCTGTGGCACATTTTGAATGAAAAAGTTCAGCGGGAAGGGCATCTTTGTTACCGGCAGTTGGTTGCGGATCGCCGGAACTGATCGAAGGTAAACGATGATTGAAGCAAGATCCTCATCAGACATTTGCTGGTAGTTCGGATAAGGCATGATGGGAAATAACGCGCGCCCGTCGTGCCCGATGCCTTCGCGAATCGCACGTGCGAGGGTGTCGTCGCTCCAGTTGCCGGCTCCGGTTTCTTTGTCGGGCGTGATGTTCGGCGCCACCAGCCACGGCATGTTTTGATCGGCCCAGCTGTGTCCCGCACCTTCGCGTCCGGCCTTTGGCGGCGCGCCCGGCTTAGACCAGTCCGCATCCGAGTGACAGCCAAAACATCCATTCACGCTATCGACCAGATATTTTCCGCGAGCAAGGCGTTGTGGCGTCGATTCAAATTTACGATCAGTTAGCGCGCGTTTCTTGGCGCCAATAAAGGGCCGCCAGCCGATGGTGAAAGTGATTCCGAGCGTGATGAGTGCGACCAGTACCAGCAGGGTTATTCCCACAAATTTCTTCCAGCGTCGGGCCAATGCTTTCTTCCTCCTCGGGTTCAGTCTTCGCGCGAAGCAAGAAACTGCAAGATTTCTTCGGCCGCCCGTCGTGAAGCGCCTGCTTCGCCGAGTTTTTCGGCTGTCTCACGGAGCTCGTCGCGCGCAGCACGATTGCGCGCCGGTTCAAGCAGAGCGATGAGCTCGCTGGCCAGCCGCTCTCCATTCAATTCAGTCTGCATCAATTCGGTGGCGACGCGGCGGCCGGCAATCAGATTTACCAATCCATAGTGCTCGACATTGATCAGGCTGCCCAGAAGATGCCAATTGAGAAAGGACTCTTTGTACACGACAACGAGCGGAGTTCCAATCAGCGCTGCTTCCATAGTTACGGTGCCGCTGGCGACGGCGGCTGCGTCCGCAGCAGCGAGGCCTTCGAGCGTTTCGTGATGAACAACGCGCAGCGAATTCGCGGCAGGAGTGTGCTGGCTATGCCGGGCAATTATTTCGCGGGCTTCTTTCGGATGACGACTGGGAGCAACGACTATGACGAACTGAATCTCCGGCCGCTGCTTCGAGATGATCCCTGCGGCATCCAGCATCGGCGGGAGAATACGCTCAAGCTCCTTCCGCCGGCTGCCGGGCAGAAGGGCGATGATCGGTTGTGCCGGGTTCAGATCAAAGCGGCGGCAAAACTCTTCCCGATCGTAACGCGCGCTTACATTGCCGGCGAGCGGGTGGCCGACGTATTTCACGTGCGTCATGCCTCGCCTGGCGTACCAATCTTTTTCGAATGGCAGGATCGACAAAAGCAAATCGACGTCGCGGCGAATACTACGCGCTCGATAAGATCGCCAGGCCCACAATTGCGGACTGATGTAGTAAATGACCGGCACTTTGCGCCGATGCAGCCATCGAGCCAAACGCAAATTGAAATCCGGCCAATCGATGAGGATTACCGCGTCCGGCCGTTCGGCGCTCGCCGCCGCGGTCAGGTTTCGGAACTCGCGCCAGAACTTTGGCAGGGCCGTGCCAATCTCCCATAGACCCATGATGGCCAATTTGTCCGTGTCGACAATCGAATCAACGCCGGCCGCGCGCATCTGCGCGCCGGTTCCGCCAAAGAATTCAAACTGAGTTTCGGGTGCGGCCTGGCGTAGCGCCTCAATCAGCGCCGCGCCGTGTGCATCGCCTGATGCTTCACCGGCGACGATCATTAGACGAAGAGATTTCATTTATTCGTGTCAGAGCCGTGAGGGATAACTGGATTGCGTTTTGAGCCGGTCGCTATCGCGCCCGGTTCTGACACGCGTCAGATCCAACGTGCTTGTCCCGTTTTGCGCGCGCATGTTAGCATCGGCGCACTCGCTAGTGAAAACGGCGCGCCTGCTGCGGCTTCCTCGCTTCGCAGAAAGGCGCGATTGACTGTTAAGCCCAGGGCCCGGAGGTCGGTACTTTCAAGCGGTGCGCGGCAATGCTTTAAGAAAAATGTTACGAGCTTCGCGCGTGCTTTCCGTGGCGGCGTGCATGGTCTTTGTATTTGTCGTTGCTCATGCGCAGCAGACGAATCCGGTTGAGCGCAAAGTCGACAGCCCCATCACCGACACCCCCAACGTTAACCCGCTGCAACAGGATCAACCGGTCCGGCCAACTTCGACTACGACACAACCCACCGCACAGCCGACTGATAAGCTCTATGTGAGCTGCAACAAAGAAAGCGTATCCGGACCACCGGAAGCGCGCGTTTCAATTTGTGAAGGAAACGTCGACGCGCGCATCGGCGTGTACCGATTGCAGGCCGACAAGGTTACGGTGTACGACGCGACCAACAAAGTCGTCGCCGAAGGCAACGTGGTATTCGATCAAGGCGACCAGCAACGCATCACCGGCAGCCAGGCAGAATGGAATTACAAGAGCAAGACCGGCTTCTTTGTTAACTCGACCGGCTACACCAATCAGACGCAGGACGGCACGCGCATGTACTTCACGGCCGACCGCATCGAAAAGATTAGCTATGACCGGATCGTGGTGATCAATGGCGAGATCACCGCGTGTGACGAAGAAGTTCCCAAATGGAGTTTCAAAACCAAAAGGGCCACGATTAAGACTGGCGATCGCGTTCGCATTTATTCCGCCTCGTTCCGCATCAAGCGCGTGCCGATTCTTTATACGCCGTATGCTTCGATCTCGCTGAAACGGCAGGATCGTTCTTCAGGTTTTCTTACGCCGACTTTTAGCGCTTCCAAGGAAAAGGGTTTTCGGGTTTCCCAGGCCTATTACCTGACGCTGGGACGTTCGGCGGACTTTACCGCGCGCGCCGATATTTATTCCAAACGTGGCTATGGTATCGGCGGCGATCTGCGCACGCGCGCAAACTCGCGCTCGTTTTTCAATTTGGGTTTCTATATCGTCAAGGACCGTGTGTTTGGCGCGAAAACCGATGCGGACCATCCGGACCAGGGCGGATCGAGCTTTTACATTGACGCCGTCCACTATTTCCCCAACGGCTTTTTGGCGGCGGCCGATGTGAACGTCACTTCGAGCCTGGCTTACCGGCAGATATTTTCCGACTCGATCCAGCAGGCAATTTCTCCGGAAGAACGTTCGCAGGTTTTCGTCAACAAGAACTACAACGCATACAGTTTCAACTTCCGGATGAATTCGCAGGCAACGTCGCTGCAGAATTCCCAGATCCGCATTCGGGAGCTGCCAAGCGTGACTTTGGATCGTCGCCCCTCGA
>DATENS010000042.1:0-23287 GCA_035274925.1 Pyrinomonadaceae bacterium
GAATTTCACTATCTTAACGGGCTGACGCTTTTCCGCCGGCACCTCAACGCGATGTACTCCCGTCCCGATCGAGCCGCCATTACCCGAACTCGGCGAGGAAGTTGGTGTCGTCGATGGCGATGCTGCCGGTGCGGCTGCAGGCTGTGAGTGGACTGCCGTAGCCAGTGAAAACCATGCGACGGCCACAGCGAGCATCAAAGTTAAGCGCATGAGACTGGTATTTTGCGAGAACCTGCTTGTCATGATTTTCTTCCGAGTTACGCCTTGATCGTTTAAGTTCGCCTTCAAACTGCCGGTTAGAAGCTACGACGAAACAGGTACGACATCTTGACGAAAAATGTCCTGCTGTTGCGACGGAAACCCGGGACGATCGAGCTGCTAATCGCATTGAACCCGTAATTAAGATCATCATTGTATCCGGCGTAGAACGCAGTGCCCGGACCTGGAGTCCAACCCAGAAGGAACTGCGAGCGCGCGCGGCGATTTAACGTGTTGTAGTCGATAATCGCGCGCACAAAAGTCGCCTTCGAGAATTGGTACGTAGACCGCAGCGTAAAAATATTCGTATCGAACGCGACCCGGTCAGTGTCTTTTCTCACCAAACGGTTCTTGACGTAGTTAAGCTGCAGCCGCAGCGCATTGGTTGGCTGATACGTGACGCCACCACTGAATTCAAACAAATTACCTGCGCCCGGATCGAGGGGCGCATTCTGGCCCAGCAAAAGCGCGGCCGGACTGACGCGGGGAAATCTTCGCCCGCCGCCAAAGTCGAGATCGAGATGGTTCAAGCGCCAGACCGCGCGCCCGTTGAACTGAATCTTCTTGCTGTACTGCGAGCTTCCCGCGATAAAGAAGTGGTGTTTCTGAACCGACCTTTCATCGTCTGGTCCAAAAAACGCGGCCCGGCATGTCCCGGCAATAGCGCACGGAGCGTTGCGTGAAGTGCCGAACTCTTCTTCGAGAATTCGCTCGTAAGCGGGTTCCCATGCCAGGCTGAAATACGAGTTGCGAGGCAGACGCCATTCAACGTAGTTCTCGCTCTCCCAGTTTTGAATCCTTCCCTGAAAGTCGTAACCAATCCAACTGAAGTTGTGAACGTGCCAGCTTAAGAGTGTCTGTTTCGGTTTCGGTGTACTGTTGTAGCGACCGTAAGCACTATTGAAATTGGTATTACGGCGGCCAAAGAAGCCGACGTCGGCGCGGTAGTCGCGGGTGTAGCCTTCGCCGTAAAGTTGCCAGCCAAAATTGCGTCCTGAAGAATCGTAGGTGGTCGAGTAGGCAAAACCATTTCCGGTGCGATAGTTGTTTCTTCCCTGCATCGGATCAAAGAAGAAGTTTCGCGAGGTCGTGCCCAGCAGTTGGAAATTGAAAATCGTCTGCTTGTTGATTCGGAAACGGCCATCAATGCCGCCCAACTGGTTGTGCTTCTCAATGAAGTTGTAAGTGGTAGCGATCAGGCCGATGGTGCTGTCGCCTTTGCCGATGTCGCGTTTCAATCGCAGCACACCGATGTAGGCATTCTTGTCGACAAAACGCTCGTTGTTGCAAACGACAGCCGGACTGAGTGCGCGTCTCTCGATGCAGGAAGCCAGGGCGCCGCGATCGTCGGCGCTGAGGTTGCCCGGACCGTTATCACTCGCCAGCATCAAACCAAACGTGTTCTTTCCCTGCTTTCCTGACAGTTTGACCGCGATGTCCGGATCGACAACCGTGCGCGTGTGCACGGCGAGAATCGGCGTCTGAAAAATGTCGATGCCTTCCAAAAAGAACGGGCGTTTCTCAGGAAAGAAAATCGGAAAGCGCTGGTTGGTGGTCACCACCAGCTGGTCTGCCTCAACCTGCGCGAAATCCGGATTCAAGGCGAGGTCGAGTGTGACTGTTGGCGTCAGGCCGAACTTAGCGGTCAATCCCGGATCAAATTTTAACGGTTCATTAACGATGCGGCCGGGATCAGTGAGTGCGGCCGCCGTGCCGGGAAAAACTCCGTACGTACGAACCTGCCGGCCTGTTTCTGAGAGCGTCAGACTGGGAATCAATTCCAGCGTGCGTTCGGTCGAGATGCCTTCAAAACCGGTAAGGTGACCGGCCTGGCTGAGCGTGCTGGCGATACTTTTTGAGACCGGCATCCATGAGCTTAGCTCGTTGTTGGCGCGCTTGATGCGACGGAAAAAATGCGCGCCCCAGAGTTTTCCTTTACCGGCTTCGTAGCGTATCGACTTGAAAGGAATGGCGACTTCGACCGTGTAGCCCTGCTCGTCGATAACGCCTTTCGATTCCATCACGACATCAACGCTGAAGTCTTCGCCGCGGCCTTCGGTAAACGTGGCGTCACCCTGAATGCCGAGCGGATTGAAGAAAGCTTCAAACGCCTTGCGCTTATCGTTGAAGGTGTCCAGAAAGAATCCGACGTAGTCGTCTGAGAAGATGTTGTCGCGGCGAGCAACCGTTGAGCGAACCTTGTCCGGCTCGTCAAAACAGCGGAAGGCTATATACAAGAACTTCGCGTCGTAACCAAGCAGCACTTCCGTCTGCTTGAGCGGCGCCACATTCTCTGCCGGATCGATTTGATAGAAGTCTTTAAGGACCGCGGCCGTCTTCCAGACAGCGTCCTCCAACTTGCCGTCAATCACCGGCGCCTTGTCGAACTTCGAGATGCGCACCGGCTGAGCTTTCTCAGGCGGCATGACTACGTTGAGGCCCGAGACTTTGGTGCCGGTTGATTTTGCCTCGGCGCCATTCGCATCAGGCGAGGAAGCCGGAGCCGGACTGGGCGCGGGTGTCGCGGCCGCTATCGGACTCGGCGCGGGCGTTGACGTCAAAGACTGAGCATGCGCAGTAGCTGCGAACGCGACGGTCGCCAGCAATAAAAAAAGAATTCCGGCCGACACACGCAGGCGGATCGGCGTGAAAGGAAAGTGATTACAATTTGAGGTCATCAGGTGCAGGCTCCGCGCAACTTCTGCTATTACACGTAGCGACCGCGAGAAATGTTCCCTGAAAAAACCGCGAGAGTGAGACGTGCCTTGCGAACTAGAGCGTCAATCGAATGACGCGATTAGAGATGACCCCAATTCTATTGGGGTTGGCTTGGAGTTGTTAAGATTTGTAAAATCTTTGAGAAGCGGCGAACTACGCGGCTTTCACGGTGTCGTGACTGGCCAGCAGACGGTCGACTGTAGCAAGGAAGCTTTGCGGATCGAGCGGTTTTGGTTCATACGCATTCGCGCCGAGTTGCAGCGCGAAGGTCGCTGTTCCAGTTCCGAACGCAGTGGTTACCAGGATCGGAGTTTTTTCCAGCGATGGCGTGTCGCGCACGCGGCGCACAACATGGACACCATCGGCGCCCGGCATGCGAATGTCGGTAACGATCAGATCAGGCTGCGTGAAGAGAGCGGTGTCATAACCCTCCACACCATTCTCAGCCACACTGACTTCGTGTCCACGATTGGTTAGCGCCAGACGCATCAACTCGCGCGAAACGTCGTCATCTTCAATCACTAAGATTTTGGCCATAGCAAGTCCTGAAAAGCAGCCTGCACTTTCTTTGTTTTGTACCACTAATAAAGTTCGATACCGGCCCGCATTCCGCGATTTCTCAATCGCGGTCTTTTGCTCTCATTGAATGCAACGAAAAAGCGCGAGTAAGAAGCAATGTTCTCACTCGCGCTCGTCGCTGGGGTTTGGAAAATGGTTAGTTAGTATCCGCGGTATCCGTCGGCATATCCGGTCGCAAACGCCTGCCGGAAGTAAGCCGCATATGTCCCGCGGTCACCCATGCGCGAGTTGTAGTCCTTGCTCGCACTTTGAAAAGCACCCTCGTCACGATATTCGTAACGCTCGCCACGTTGACGATCCTCACGGCCCGCTCTCACGCCTTCGTTGTAGCCGGCATTCAGCGCGGTCTGCCGAAAGTTGTATGAACCGCCGTAGTTCGGATAATTATCGTAACCGCGGTTGTCGTAACCGCGATTGTCGCGATTGCGATCCCACCAATCGTTGTTGCGACGTTGCTGCTGCCGTCGATAACGCTCTAATTCGCGTTGGCGTTGAATTTCGATCTGACGCTGGCGTTCATATTGATCCCACGTGCGATATTGTGCCTGGGCCGTCGTGCTGGCGATAAATCCAATACCAAGCACCAACGTAATACCCAGGATGAAGCCTCCAAATGTTTTTCCGAGTTTAGTTGATTTCATTTCTGACCCTCCCACCGGTTTGCTTTGGCAATGAACATGCCACAGCGCGTTTTCAGCGTTTGCGACCCGATTTACAACCCAAATGGTGTCGCTTTAGCCGACATCGGTCGCAAAAAGAATACGTGGATTCGATGCAAGTTGACTCCACTGACAATCTGGCGTAGAAGCGTGTCGTTTATAGTGGAAAAGCGAACATGACGAGTCCGGAAAAGAGTTTGGAAGTAGAACAGCACCTGCGCCAAATGAATGACGATTGGGTGAAGGCCATGGTGCGCGGCGACGGAGCCGCCCTCGAACGAATCATGTCCGACGATTTCGTTTTTAGCTATCCGCTCGAAGGTGACGATAAGGCCCAGTTCATCGCCGATGTCACCAGCGGCGATTTAAAGATCGAACATTTAACCCGCGAACAAATCAGCGTCCGGGTGTTCGGCGCCACCGCGGTCCTGCAAGCGCGCGATTCAGCGACGTGGATGTATCACGGACGCGAATTCGCGGGCCAATATAAAATCCTTCACGTCTATTCCCTACGCGACGGACAATGGAAGCTCTGCGCGGTGCAAGCCTGTCCGATTCATCCTTAAGCGATGCCAATTTCACCAGCACGGCGCTCAGCGTTTGAAGTGCTTCGCCGGGTCGAGTCGGAGGCTGCCTTTGCTTCGGTTCTCCTGGCCCGGCTTGATTCCCGAATCAGCGAAAATGATCGCGCGCTTTGTTACGAGCTAGTCATGGGAGTTTTGCGCCGGCGACTCTGGCTTGACAAGAACATCGAGCACTTCGGTAGCCGGCCAATTGAAGATCTCGATTTGGCAGTCCGCCTCAGCCTGGAAATCGGGCTCTACCAGCTTCGGTTTCTTTCGCGCATCCCGGCGTCCGCAGCGGTTAATGAATCGGTCAACCTTGTGCGCGCGCGCGGTGTGAAATCTGCGGCCGGCTTTGTAAACGCAGTGCTGCGACGTGCAACTCGCGAGGCGGATTATGATCCGGCCGCGACGGTATCCAATCAAGTTGAAAGAATTGCGGTGGAGACGTCGCACCCGAGCTGGTTAGTTAAGCGTTGGACGACGGCCCTTGGAGTTGAAGCAGCCGAAAGTTTTGCGCGCGCGAATAACGAAACACCGCCAGTGTCTTTTCGTTTCACTTCGCGTGCTGCGGCAGCCGGTCAAAAAAATGAAATCATTGACGAGCTGACCACGAACGGCGCCGAACTAATACCGTCCAGCGTGACGCCGAATGCCTGGCGCGTGATCGGTGAGGCGAGCCCAGTGCGAAAGCTTGCCGGCGCCGGTCTTATTTATTTACAGGACGAGGCCTCGCAACTGATTTCACATTTGCTGAAGGTTGAGGCCGGCCAATATGTGCTCGACCTGGCGGCCGCGCCCGGCAGCAAAGCAACCCACATCTCACTACTCGAGCCTGATGTCACGATCGTGGCTGGCGACTTGTACTCTCATCGAGTCACTGCGATGCGAGATTTGGCCCAGTTGCAAGACGCGAAGATCAGCACCCTGCTCCATGATGCAAGGCATCCATTGCCCTTTCCCGACAAACGCTTTGACCGCGTGTTGCTGGACGCTCCCTGTTCGGGCACCGGGACCCTGCGGCGCAATCCGGAAATCCGCTGGCGGCTGAAGCCCGGTGATATCGATGAACTCGCGTCGCAGCAAAGGACCATGCTTGCTCAGGCAGCTCGCGTGGTCCGGCCCGGCGGCCGCTTGATCTATTCGACCTGTTCGGTGGAAATCGAAGAGAACGAAGCAGTGATAGATGCTTTCCTTGTCGGGCAGGACGACTTCGTTCGCCGCGTAATGGACGCGCCGCGGGAATTACAAACCGGGGCCGGCGATCTCAGGACGTGGCCGCATCTTCAGGGCGTGGATGGATTCTATGTTGCGGCGCTTGACCGCCATCAATAATACCGTTCGATTCCGCCTATCGCTCCCGCTAACCGACGTGCTAGACTTCGCCTTCATCGAGTCCGCCTCGATGTCATATTTAAGGAAGTAAACGGCATCTTATCGTGTCATACGCCAGGCAGGCGCTTACCGTCGTCAAAAGAATCTTTATCGTGATCGGCATTGCCGTCGCGTTTGGTCTGGGTTTGGTTGGCGCCATTTATCTTTCCCTGCGCAGCTCGGAAACGCGCGTGCCGGACATCGTGGGCAAAGACCGGGCCGCTGCGGAAACGACGATTAGCGATGCCGGTCTGAATTTTCGCGTGCGCGCCACGCGGGCGACGGCCGAGGCGAAACCCGACACGGTCCTGATTCAATTGCCGCACGCCGGCGAGATTGTAAAAGTGGGACAAACCGTCGCGGTGGACATCAGCCGGGCTTCGGGCAACGAGGAGAGTACGCCGCCGGCGAACGCCAATACCAATACCAACGCCAACGCAAACACAAATACAAACTCGGAACGAACAAGCGATAACAACAACAATTCGTCAGCGAACACGAACGATAAGCCGAAAAAGAAACCGACGCCCAACAGGAACGCAAATGCCAACGCGAACGCGAATGCGAACGCAAATCGCGGCATCAATACGAATGCTAATCACGGCCCAACGCCCGGCCCGATTAACTCGAATTCAGGTGGCGCAAATACTAATCGTCCGCCGCGCAACACAAACAACAATCGCCGTCCGCCGGCCGCCGCTCCGACGCCTTAAATCGAAGCACCACCCGCTGAGCCAATGACTTCCCATCACGCATCAATGATTGAGATCGCTCCTTCGATTCTGTCTGCGGACTTTTCGCAGCTGGGCAGCCAGATTGAGATGGTGGAGCGCGCCGGGGCCTCTTTATTACACGTGGATGTGATGGACGGCCGCTTTGTGCCCAATATTACGGTGGGTTTGCCGGTAGTAAAGGCGATTTCGCGTGCAACCCGATTGCCTATTGACGCGCATCTGATGATTGTCGAGCCGGGCCGGTATGCTGAGCAGTTCGTGGAAGCGGGCGCGCAAATGGTTTCAATCCACATTGAAGCCGATCCGCACGCCCACCGCACGCTTTCAGCAATTCGGTCCGCAGGCGCCCAAGCGGGCATCGCGATTAACCCGGCCACGTCGCTTTCGGCGCTCGACGAAGTTATCCGATTTGCCGATTACGTCTTGTTAATGTCCGTCAATCCGGGTTTTGGCGGCCAAAAATTCATTCCGGCTTCGCTCGAAAGATTGCGCCGCTTGCGAAAACTTGTTGACGAGCGCGGCTTGAACACTCGAATCGAAATTGACGGCGGCGTGGACGCAGACAATATTAGTGAAATCGCAGCTGCCGGAGCCGAGATCATCGTTTCCGGATCGGCGATTTTCGCCGCCAGCGACCCGGCTGTGGCCCTCCGAGAACTACGTGAAGCCACGGTCCTCTGGGTCTGACGAGGTAGAACGAACCGGAAAGCGCTGCTGGCAAAATCCGGATCGACTACTCTAAAATTTGATGGAATTGGTTGTGGAGGTTTTTATGTCTTTTTCCTTAATCCGACGCGCCGGTACGGCCGGTTTGGTGCCGGTGTTTCTTTTCCTCGCCGTCTTGTTCGCTGCACCCCTGGCCCCGTCCCACGCTGTCTTTGCTCAGGGTACTCAGCCGCAAAGCGATATTTCGGCAATTCAGCGACTGAACGTGATGAAGTCGAAGTTGGAGGCCATGCGCCGTTCTTTAACCAGCGCCATCGCCGCCATGAATTCCACCGACAAAAGTAAGGACAAAAACCCTGACGATCCCCGCGAGCGATTGCGCGGTATCGATAAGGAAGTCGGTTCAGTGCTGAGTGAAGTCAGCGAGATTCAAGGTAAGGAAGAACGCGCCGAAAAATATGACCCGTCACGTCTGGGTGGTCTCGAGACCTCTGTGTCCGAGTTGAATATTCGTGTCGAGGCCGCTTTGCAATCAACGGCCAGTGCGCGCGTTGGTGAAGGAACCCCCAACTATCGTCCCAAAGAAAAGAACAAGCGCCGGTTTTTCGGATTGCTGCCCGGGAAAAAGAACGACAAGTACGAGGAACTGACTGGGACCGTCGCTCCCGGCCGCGATCGCGTGCTCTTTGTCGAAGCCGCCCGTGAAGTGCGGAAAGGTAGTCACGAGACCGGACGTTTGCTTTTCACCACGATCATCAACACTTATCCCGATTCGCCTTATCTACCGCTCTCAAAGCTGGCCATCGCCGACTCGTTTTACCTGGAAGGAACGACCAGCGCTTTGATTCAGGCTGCACAGGCTTATCAGGATTGGATCACCTTCTTCCCCACCGACCAGCTTGCGGATGACGCGATGCTCAAGGTTGCCGAAGCGGAAATGCGGCAAATGGGTTTGTCCGATCGCGACATCACACACGCGCGCAAAGCTGAGCAACGATTGAAGGCGCTTTTGCAGCAGTACCCGAAGACGCCGCTGCGCGCTGAGGTCGAATTGCGGCTGCGCGAAGTCCAGGACAACCTGGCGATGCACAACCTGCAGATTGCGCGGTTCTATTTCGATGCGCGTTATAGCCACAAGAAGGGCGGACTCAAAGGCTCGCAGGATCGCTTGAAAGAAATTGTCGACCGGTATCCTAACTTCTGCCTGATGGACGAAGTGCTGTTCCGTTACGCCACGACTTTTCAGGAAGAAGAAGAGCCTGACCAGGCGGCCAAGCTTTATCAGCAGCTCGTGCGCGATTATCCGAATAGCGAGTTCGTGGAGAAATCCAAAGAACAACTGAACATCATTGGCGCGCCGATACCGGAGCCCGATCCAATCAAGAAAGATCTGCCGCCGTGCGAGAAGCCAACCTTCATGCAGAACGTGCTGCAGCAAATCAGCGGCAGCGCCAATGTCACGACCAATCGCGATGGCGTCCTGATCACGCGCAAAGGCGAAGGCTATGATTTGATCGACAAGGCGATCTCGAACAACGGCGAGTTGCCCGAGAATGTGCAGCCTGTGATTCAGCGAAATACGCCCGCGCCGAAGCCCAATCAACCCAGCGTCCCACCGGCTAATCAGACTCGCCCGCGCGAGACGCAAACTGCTACGCCCAAACCGTAATCGTGGAAGTGCGGTCCCGACCTCGTCGGGATCGCCTCTTTCCTTTCGACTTGTTTGCCGGTGCACTAGCCCGACCATAAGGGCTCCGACTGGAATTAATTAAAAGTGAGTCCTCCCTTACGGTCGGGCTAGTGCCCATTGCTCGACCGACACATCTTTCAGCGCACTCCATAAGACAAACCTGTTGTCAGCGGCAATCGTTTTCGCGTAGCATCCCGCACGAGGTGTCATCAAAGACTGAGAGCATTCAGGAGGAACTGACCCGGCGGCATCGATCTGCAGCCGCGGTAGTGTCTTTCTTTCTCGCGCTTTCTGTCATGTTGGTGGTAATTGCGTACTTCTCCGCCGAACGCATATTCCGCCCCGCCGATCCCAAAATCGCGATGGGACTTTGGATCGCCATTCTGGTTTGTGGGCTCGGAGTCTTTGTGCTGAGACGCACGCGATTCTCAGCCATGCGTTTACAGGACATTGCCGCAGTCAAAGGGACTTCGGCCATGTTGCGCACGCTCCAGGGAACCACGATTCAAATCGCTGCGATCGCGGGCGCCATCGCACTGATGGGGTTTGTGATCACCATCATCACCGCCGATTGGACGAACATGCTGCGCGCGGCCGGCGTCTCAGTAATTGTTCTGTTCTACTGTTACCCGTTTAAGAGTGCCTGGAACCGCGCGGTGAACCAACTTGCACCGGCTGACTGATAGTCCCCTAACCCAAGAGAGAAAATCATGGGAATCCCCACACAAATAAATGTCCGCGTAGTCGCGAAGTTCGGCAAGTACCTGGGCGACGATATTGGTGGCGCACTGATAACCATTCGCGACGTACACACTCGCGAGCTGCTGGCTCAGGGCACCACGTCCGGCGGATCAGGCATAAAGAAGTTAATGGGCATACCGGTCACCCGGGCACAGGTCCTGACGACTGAAGAGGCTTCAGTTTTCACTGCGACGCTCGATCTCGATCAACCGAGATTAGTCAAAGTGACGGCTCACGGACCGCTGGCGGCCCAACGATCCGCCAACACAGTTTCGCTGACTCAGTGGGTTTATCCGGGCCGGAATGTGAACGGATTCTTGATGGAGATTCCCGGCTTGGTGGTGCAGATCCTAAATCCGCCGACTCACTTTCTGCCCTCGAGCGCGCCGGCCGAGATTGAAATCAGGGCCAACGTCACGATGATGTGCGGCTGTCCGATTGAGAACGCACCCTGGACGCCGGATTTGTTCGAAGTGACCGCCCTCATCAAGCGCGGCGAGTTCTACTCGCTAGAGTTTCCGCTCAGCTTCGATCAAAAGGCGCCCGACGGGATTCCCAGCCAGTTCTTCGTCACTTGGCCAGTGCCCGGGAATGAAACTCAACAACCGGAAATCTATGAGATAACGGTTTTCGCATTTCAACAGGAGACGGGTAACACCGGAGTGGACAAGGTGACGGTCATTATTCCTGCCGCATCTTAATCGTCCAGGCTCAGGCTACAAAGAAGATGACGCCGATTCATAGCGCGCTGTCGTTTCTCATGCACGTCAAATGGTTTGCGCCGTTCAACGTGCACGCCATGCCAAAGCCGGTGGGCGAAGTGCTCAACGGCACCTTCATCAAGTTCTTTCTGGTGTCGGCCCTCTTGATTGCGATCTTCTTTTTCACCGATCGCACAATCTACCGCCGTGGTCTGTTGAGTGCCCTCGATGCGCGCCTGAGAAAGCTCGACGATTTTTCAATCCTTATCCTGCGTCTTGCGGCAGCGGTGTTTCTGATTTCCGTCTGGGCCTGGTACATGGCCTACGGCACATCTTTCTATGTCACTCCTGAGCTGAGAACCACCGCACGGTTTGTTCCGTGGTTTCAACTGGCGCTCGCCATTTGTGCTCTGGTGCGGCCGGCGCTGCCGGTGGTGGGCATTGGCCTGCTGCTCCTGTTTTGCCTCGCCGTCCGCAGCTACGGAGTCTTTCACTTACTCGACTACATGATCTTCCTCGGTCTCGGCTACTTCTTTACCGTGGCCAACATCGAACGCGGGAACTGGCGCAAATCCGGCTTCATCGTGCTGTATGCAGCCACGGGCATCACGTTGCTGTGGGCGGCGATGGAAAAATTCGGTTACCCCGAATGGAGCTACGAACTACTCAGCGCGCATTCGGACATGCTCCTGGGCATGACGCCGCAGACGTATATGCTGCTTGCCGGGTTTATGGAGTTTGGATTGGCCTTTGTTCTTTTGGGCGCGGCGTCAATTGCCGGACGGCTCGTGGCGCTCGGCCTGCAGGGGATTTTCATGCTGGCCATTTTCAAGTTCGGCATGCTCGACGCCATCGGGCACCTGATGATTATCGCTATCCTGTTGGTTTTGTTTGTGCGCGGCCCCACCAGCGCGCGCGAGATTCTCGTGCTTAAAGAAAAATCGATCTGGATGGAAACTTATTTCATGACGGGCTTGTACTTCCTGGCCTTCGTGTTGATTTTCATTGCCTATTACGGTCTGCATGCGGTCTTTTACCGCGCGTAGTTTCAGGAGGGTCAGTTTGTTGAAACGCAAAGCAGCATTTCTTTTCCTGGTGCTTGGACTAGCGGGTTTATTAGCGGCATCGGACGCTCGCTCGATAGAAGCGTCGGGCAAGCCGAAAACAAGGAAAGTAAAAGTCTACTTCTATCACGACCCCGGCGAGTACATCGATCTGTCTCCCGTCGAACGCCGGGTCAACGCGGTCTCGCCCGCGCGCGCGGCAATTAACGCTTTGCTGAAAGGACCCACCGAGGCGGAAAGGCAAAAGGGCTTTGACGATTTGGCCGGGACTGAGGAGCTTGCGATCGGCTCGCTACGGATTTCGCGCGGCACCGCGCGTGTCAATTTTGTAGCCAGCCGCGCATGGCACGGATGGCCCGGCGATCTTGGACCAGTGCGATTCAAAAAAGCGGTCGAACTGACCCTGAAGCAGTTTCCCAACGTACAAACGGTGATTGTCTCGGTGAACGGCGAGAGAAACTTCGAACAATAGACTGGAGGACCGGGCGAGCACGAAAAGTATGCTGAAAGAAAAACAAAAGACCGTTGAAACTATCGATGAGTACATCGCCGAATTTCCCAAAGAAATCCAAACCATCCTGACCAAGATCAGGTTAACGGTCAGAAAGGCTGCGCCGCAGGCGGCCGAAGCGATCAAGTATGGGATACCTACTTATGTGCTGAACGGCAATCTGCTCCACTTCGCAGCCTACAAGAATCACATCGGTCTCTATCCCACATCCAAAGCCATTGTGAAATTCAAAAAAGAGCTTTCCCCTTATGCGGGCGCGAAGGGCACGGTCAGGTTCCCGCTGGACAAACCAATCCCACTCGGCTTGATCAGCAAGATCGTCAAGTCGAGAGTGAAAGACAATCTGACGAAAGTAAAAGCGAAGAAAAGGTAGGGCTTGAATTCGCTCTCTGCGCCCTCTGCGGAATCCTATGTGTCCTCAGCGGTTGAATCTAACCTCCTGCATTTGAACCGCAGAAGTAGCCGAGGCCCTTGCAGAGGACGCAGAGCACAAATCAATTTCGGGTATGACTAGAAGCAAATCTTAGTTGACGGCTAAACTGTTAGTGACGCGCTGGCCGTGATTGCCGCCCGACATTTGTTTGCCGGGTGTGCGGCGCCGCAGGAAACTCATTCCGTCTTCCCGGTCCAGTAATCCCTGGTTAATCAGTTCATGAGTCGCCGATTCAAAGGTCATCATGCCCTGCGCGCGGGCCGTCTGCATCACGGTGTGGATTTGATGGGTCTTGCCTTCACGGATTAGGTTCGCGACGGCGGGTATATTGACCAGGATCTCGACCACCGGCACACGTCCCTCGCGGTCAGGCCGCGGCAACAGTGCCTGGGCCACCACTCCGCGCAGACTTTCGGCCAGCATCACGCGAATCTGCGTCTGCTGACTCTCGGGAAAGACGTCAATCACGCGATCGATCGTCTTCACCGCGCTGTTGGTGTGCAGCGTCGCAAATACCAGGTGTCCGGTTTCGGCCGCGGTAATGGCCAGCGAGATAGTTTCCAGATCGCGCAATTCGCCCACCAGAATGATGTCAGGATCCTCACGCAGCGCGGCACGTAAAGCGGTGGCGAAAGATCTCGTGTGGCTCGCCACTTCTCGCTGGCTGATCAGGCAGTTCTGATTCTCGTGTACGAACTCGATTGGATCCTCGATGGTTATAATGTGGGCCTGCTGTGCCACGTTGATCTCACGAATCAGTGAGGAGAGCGTGGTGCTCTTGCCCGAACCGGTGGGCCCGGTCACCAGGATCAACCCCTCGGACACATTGATCAGATCAGCGAGTTGTTGCGGCAGGTTAAGATCCGCAAGCGTCTTAACTTGTTCAGGGATCAGGCGAAAGCAGGCGGCAATACCATGTCGCTGCATAAAGACGTTGACGCGGAACCGGCCAACACCTTGCAGCGGATAGCTGAAATCGAGACCCAATTTTTCTTCAAACAGCTCTTTCTGGCCGTCGTTAAGGATCTCGAAAACCAGGCTTTGACAGGTTTCCGGGTTTACGCTTTTGTAGTTCTGCCTCACCATCTCGCCGTCAATGCGCATGTACGGCGCGGATCCGCTGGTCAGGTGCAAGTCAGAGGCGCCTTGCTGCCTCATTTGTCTGAGAAGGTCGTCTACTCTAGCCATGGTTTTTTTCTCGAAGTTTAGTCAGAGAACGTTCGGTTGGTGAGGACTGCGGGAAGGGCAAGCAGTTGTGGAAGTACCATGCCTCAGATTATCAATACTCATGCACCCCTTGTACGAGCGGGCCGGAGAGATTTTGCGCCTGGCCCCATGCGGCTGAATCGTTTTGGACTGTTGAGTTTCCGCCGCCATTAGTCATGAACGTCGGCGCCAAAAACGGGCCGCCATTCCGGTTGAACCGAGAGACGAACATGGCGCCATAAATGTTGCCATTGCCACCACCATCGCGTTCGACATAGCCCTCACCGAGCACCAGAATCAGCCCCTTGAAGCTCGGGTTTCCCTTCATAAGGAGTTTCCCAGTGACGATGAGCAGGCCCGCGCCACCGTCCAGTTCACAATCACCATCAACGAACGTGAATTTGGGATCAGTTTCAGAGCCAGACATCCCGCTGAAGCTGGTGAAATACCGGCGCTGCTCGATCGCGTTGGCTTTCTGGTCGACCAGAAACTCACGGGCTTTGACCACGTCCTGGACCCATGGCGGAAGAGACGCCATGTTCATGGTAGTTGCAATCGGATTGGAGACTGTCTCTTTGCTGGCTTCGCCAATCTGTATCGCCGTATCTCCCGCACTGGTTGAACCGAAAGCGGGCAGCGTACCGCCACCAGCCCTGTCCGCACCCTGGTATTCCTTTGCCGCGCTATTGCCGATGGTAAAGTTAACCGGTGTTCCATCGTCCGAGCTGCGCACACAGATTACACACTGGGGCGAATAGTCGAACTTCGAGCGTTTGACGATCAACTCGAGCCGCTTCTCGGCTCCCTTTGGGCCATACCCGCGAACGCGAACCAGTAAGCGCTTAGGCTCACCATTGGCAGGCGGGGTATTGTCGGGGTCACTTACTTCAACACTGTAGGCCAGGCCATTCAACGGTGAATAATTCGCGGTGAGGGCCACCCGATCCGGACTGCCGCCTCCCGAGTACGAATAGTTATAGTTGAGCCAACCTGACAGTCGAAAGGCTGTGCTGCTATCGCCGGGGCGGTTTGACGTCGCCGCAGTTACCGCGCCACGAAAACTAATCTTGGATCCCGCAGGCATCGAGGGCTGAGGCGCCACGTTGCCACGCAGCACATTCAGCGTGTCCTGCATGCCGGCTTCGGCGCTGTAGTACGCCTGCATTTCCGCGGTCGCATCTATCGTGCTTCGGGCCGATAAGCTCGTAACCAGCACCAGAGTTCCGCCGGTGGCCAACAGCAACGTTGAAATCATCAGCACAGTAATCAACGCGGCGCCGCGCTGACGCTTGTTGTCCTGATCGGGTTTGGCCTCAAGATTGGTCTTCATGTAAATCTCCACCTGGCAGTTGCCTAGTAATTATTCAAGTTGGAATTACGCAGAGTAACGTCGCTGGTTAGCAGTACGGGTCCTCGGGGATGATATCCCGGGCTGCCCGGCACCCCGACTTCTTCCTGCCAAACGCAAACCGCTATCACGATGTATCGCGCCTGGGCCGGACTGGCTACTTCAAGTGCACTCGGCGCCGTAATATCACAGTTAAGCGTGCTGTACGTGACCTTTTGCGCGAAGTAATGAATGCGCAGGCTGTCGAGCCGGTTCGCCAGCACCGACGAAGATCCGCCCCCGGAGGCGAGAGCATCATAACGGGCGAGCAAGGTTGTGTTGTTTTGCGGCGCGGGAAAGATGTAGTACATCACGTCCTCGCCCGCGTCTTCACCCTGAACACCGATTCCGTTTCGCGCAGTGGTACTGAACGAGGTGTCAAACTTGTTGAGATTGGCGCGGATGCGAATCGTGCTGTTGTTGTTGGCGTCCGTGACCGAGTCAGCGGCAACTATTCCATTGTCACTCAGATTGAAACCTGCCTGCGCAATCTCGCGCGACATTATATTCAATGCGCGCTGCGCGTCGGCGAGTGCGTCCACGTTGTCGTTCGCGCGGGTACGCACGCGGAACGTTTGGGCTAACAGCGTAGTGGCGATGCCCAGAACTACCAGGGTGATAGTCATGGCAATGATCAGTTCGATCAGTGAAAAACCGCCCTCGTGTTTTGCAGACTGCTTGTTCATCAAAGACATAACCTTTCCTTAGAAAGCTCGGTTCGGACCCGTCTCCTGTGACGTCCGCTCAGTTACCATAGTCACCGAACCGAAGACCGAGGTTACGGTCTGAGAAACCGACGAGCCGTCGCTCCACGGCGTAACCCGGATGGTGATCGTTTTTGTTCGCGCGGTGCCGTCGATAACGTTTGAGTTAACGATGGTGGTCAGTACTTGATAGCGGCGTCCGGCGCGAATCACGGTTGCCGAAGTTCCCGCCGTGGCGGTCGCTGCGAGGCTGGCATCGCTGAATGCAACGTTGCGGAACTGCTCCATCTGTTGCTGGGCAACAGCCATGGATAACTCGCGATCGCTGGCGGTGACGTTGTTCTTTGCCGCGAAAAAGAAGACCGAGGCAATCCCAAGTCCGACGACTGCCAGTAGCACCATCGCAATCGAAGTCTCAAGCAAGGTAAAGCCGGCTTCGCCGTTGCCTTGCTGCTTTGCTTTTCTAGTTACTGTTTCCAAATCTAATTCCTCCAGACTATTGTGTAGTCACATTTACAGTCGTGGAACCACAGCCCGAGGACGCAAACGTCACGCTGCCGTTCTGCTTCTTGACGGTGACCGTAAACGAAGCTGAACCGCTGCCGCTGACACTTGCCGAGGACGGACTAACCTGAATTTGCCCGCTGTTACTCGAGGTTGCAGTAATTGTTCCGCTGCCGGTGGCGTTAGTTCGGCTCACAGAAACCGTTGCCGAGCCATCCTCAATTATTGACAACGAACCTGGACTGGCTGTCAGCGTACACGGCCCTCCCGGTGTCGGAGTCGGCGTGGCCGTTGGCGTTCCGGTCGGCGTCGGTGTTGCCGCCGGCGTCGGCGTTGGTGTCGGCGTAGGAGTCGGCGTCGGTGTTGGTGTCGGCGTAGGAGTTGGCGTCGGAGATGCGCCCGGGGACGGTGACGCACCCGGAGAAGGCGACGGCGATGGTGCGGGATAGCCTCCAGACGGATTTGTTGGATCCGGAAGCGTGCCTCCGCCGTTTCCAGTCAGGGTGACGCCCGGGAGCGAACCATCATGAAAAAACTGGGCGTCGAAAGTTACGTCACCCGAGCCGGTTACGCCCACGCTCAAGGTGTTTCGTCCATTCGAGAAGCCAAACGATTGCTCTACGGGAATGCGTCCCCGCCAGTCGAACGTTACTGACTTGATCCCGGTGGTAAAAACGACGTCTTGCTGCAAATTGACATTGCGCGTGGTGGCCGTTCCCGTGTTGTCAAAATCCATCGTGACCGAGTAACTGGTCGTATTTAGTACCGAGACGGTGGCTTGACCATGCCGTCGCACGGCATCAGCGCGCGCTCTCTCGACGTGTGCCGCGAATTCTCTGGCAGAATTTGAAAGTCGCAGGTTCGAACGCGCTCGCGTAATTCCGACAACTGCAAATCCGGTCATTACTCCCATCACCGCCAGCGTGATCACGAGCTGAACGGTGCTGAACCCTTTGGCATTACTAATTGACATCATTCTCATAACTCAGTGGGCGTCGCCTTTCGTCTGGCTTCCAACCGATCCCGAGGGATCAGCAGATAAGCCCTTGGCAATGAACATGCCAGGAGCAATTCATCGAGTTTTGCTGGGGATCTTGCGAGGAAGGTTTGCTTCTGCCCTGCGGACTGTTACTTTGAGTGACGCTGAGTGGAAGTAGATTTCATAGCGGATGGGCACCAAGTTTTTTGGAGTGAGCTGACTTGTCAGCGCTTTCCAAAGCCGTGATCCCGACCGGTCGGGATCGCACTCCAAACACCGCACCGCCTTCTTGACGTTGCCTAACGTGCGTGTTAGTTTCCGGTCTTACTCTGCTTTACCAAATTGTCCCCACACAACGTGAGGTTTTCGGATAAGTGTCTGCGCCTGCTATCGATCTGAAACGTACTTCGCTCAACGCGGCGCATCGTCGCCTGGGCGGCCGCATGGTCGAGTTTGGCGGGTGGGACATGCCGGTACAGTACCCCGCGGGCACTGTTACCGAGCACCTCCGCACGCGCACACATGCCGGGCTGTTCGACGTTTCACACATGGGCGAGATTGATGTTCGTGGCCCGGACGCGATCGCCTTTGTCAATCGCGTTACTTCCAATGACGCAACTAAACTTGTAGATGGCCAGGCGCATTACTCGGCGCTCACCACTCCCGAAGGGACCGTCATCGACGATCTGCTCGTCTATAGATTCTCGGCAGATCACTTGCTGCTCGTGGTCAATGCCGGCACCACCGACAAAGACTGGGATTGGATCAGCTCGCACCACGAAAACGAAGATGTGCAACTCGAGAATCGCAGCGCCGACTATTGTCAGATTGCGGTGCAAGGCCCGCAGGCCATCACGATCCTGCAGAAGTTAACGGCCTTGCCGCTCAACGAAGTTAAGTATTACCACTTTCGCGAAGGCGAGGTTGACGGAGTACCCGCGATTGTTTCGCGCACCGGCTACACAGGCGAAGATGGGTTTGAGGTTTACGCGGCGGCGGAGAAAGCTGAAGGGCTTTGGGACAAGCTTCTCGACGCGGGCAATTATGGATCCGACGAAGGTGTTTTGCCGTGTGGACTGGCGGCGCGCAATACGCTGCGCCTGGAAGCAGGGATGTGCCTCTACGGACATGAGATCGACGAGACCACCACGTTGTTGGAAGCCAATCTCGGTTGGATTTGCAAACTCAACAAAGGCGATTTCATTGGACGTGAGCCATTGGCAAAGCAGAAAGAAGAAGGGGTCAAGCGCAAGCTGGTCGGTTTCGACGTCACCGATCGCGGCATCGCGCGCGACGGTCAGGACGTGGTGATTAATGGCGAACGCGTGGGACGCGTGACGTCAGGCAGCCCGGCGCCGTACTTGAAAAAGAACATCGGCATGGCCTATGTGCCGGTCGAGTTTGCAAACGAGTACACCAAAATAGAGATCGATGTGCGCGGCCGGCTGGTAGCAGCGCAGCTGGTGCGTCTGCCTTTTTACAAACGAGCGAAATAAGTTTTCAGTTTTGAGTTTTCAGTTTCGAATCTCGTATTATCACGTTTCGCAGGTGACGATCGGGGCCCGGCATCAGAAACTGAAAAACTAAGCACTTAAAACTCAACTTCTCAGGAGCATCAATGGCCAACGTTCCGGAAAACTTGCATTACAGCAAGGACCACGAATGGGTACGCGTCGAAGGCGAGGTGGCCGTGATTGGCATTACCGATCACGCGCAGGAGCAATTGGGCGACGTGGTTTACGTTGAATTGCCAAAACCAGGTGAAGCATTTGCCGCCAACGAATCGTTCGGCTCAGTCGAGTCGGTGAAAGCCGTGTCGGAAATCTTTACGCCGGTTTCAGGCGACGTCGCCGAAGTTAACGAATCGCTTAACGACGAGCCCGAAAAGGTCAATAAGGATCCCTACAACGACGGTTGGATGATCAAGATGACCATGAAGAGCCCGGGCGAAGTCGACAGCCTCTTAACTGCTGCGGAGTACGAAGACTTTACGAAAGCCGAGAGTGAATAATATTGCGTTACATTCCCAACTCGCCCGACGAACGCGCCGAAATGCTGCGTCAGATCGGCGCCGGTTCAATTGAAAATCTTTTCGAATCAATCACCGAAGACTTAAGACTGCGTCGCGCGCTCGACGTTCCCGCAGCCTTGTCCGAGATCGAGCTTCTTAAGAAGTTCGATCAAACAGCCGCACGTAATCAGGCGGCCGGGCGCGTGAGTTTTCTCGGCGGCGGCGCCTATTCGCATTACATCCCCACGGTTGTCGATCATCTGATTTCCCGCTCTGAGTTTTTCACCGCGTACACACCGTATCAGCCGGAAATTTCGCAGGGCACTCTGCAAGCCATATTCGAATTTCAAACGCTCGTGTGCCAACTGACCGGCATGGATATCGCCAACGCGTCCATGTACGACGGCTCGACGGCCATGGCCGAAGCCGTGTTGATGGCCGAGCGTGTCACCAAACGTTCGAAGGTGTTGGCATCTTCGGCGATCCACCCCGAATATCTGAGTGTGGCGCACACCTACGTGCAACACGCCGGCATCGAGTTGGTGCACGCCGCCTTTGACGAGGCGAGCGGGCAAACATCCGTCAGCGCTTTTGATGCTATTGACGACAAGACTGCCGCGATTGTGATTCAGTCACCAAACTTTTTTGGCTGTATAGAAGATTTGGCGGCTCTCAGCGAAAAAGCTCACGCGCACGGCGCGCTGTTAATCGTAGCCGTGACGGAAGCCATCTCGTTTGGCCTGCTGCGTTCACCCGGCGCGTGCGGCGCGGACATCGTGGTGGCCGAAGGCCAGTCGTTCGGAGTGCCGCTTTCTTTCGGCGGACCCTACGTGGGTTTGTTCGCAACGCGTGACAAGTACGCGAGACAGATTCCCGGGCGCCTGGTCGGCGAGGCCTATGATCAGAAGGGCCGGCGCGGTTTTGTGCTCACTTTAGCCACCAGGGAACAACACATTCGGCGAGAGAAAGCGACGTCTAACATCTGTACGAATGAGGGGTTAATCGCGCTAGCTGCGACTGTTTACCTCGAGACGATGGGACCGCGCGGGATTGAGCAAGTGGCGCAACAATGCACGCAGAAGGCCCACTACGCCGCGCGCGCGATTGCGCAGTTGAAAGGCTTCTCAGTTCCCTACTCTGGGCCGTTCTTCAATGAATTTATTGTACGCGCGCCATCAGATGCATCCGCGTTATTAAGCAAGCTCGCAAGCGAAAAGGGCATCGACGGCGGCATTGTTCTTTCCCGGTTCGATAAGAGCCGGCGCAACGATTTTCTTGTCTGCGTGACAGAGATGAATACGCGAGAGCAGATTGACGCATTAGTCGAGGGACTTGGCTCTTTAACGAAGAACGTTTAGAGGCGGGCTACTGCCCGCCTTGTCTTTGATCGACGGCGAAATGGCGGGCAGTAGCCCGCCCAAACAAAACACTCTTTATGGATTCCGACATCACGAAAGTCTCCAATCACATAAGTCATAACGAGCAGTTGATCTTCGAGCGCTCGCAGCACGGTCGCGCCGGTTTCAGCCTGCCGCCACTCGATGTTGACGAGGCGGCGATCGACGAACTCATCCCGCCCGATCTTCAACGCGACGACAACCTCGCAGGCATGCCCGAAGTTACCGAAGTCGATGTCATCCGTCACTTCACCCGAATGTCGACATGGAATTACTCGATCGACCAGGGCATGTATCCGCTCGGGTCGTGCACGATGAAGTACAACTCGCGCCTGAACGAAAAAGTTGCGCGCATCGCCGGTTTCGCAAACCTCCATCCGCTGGCAGCGGAAGCCGAATCTCAGGGCGCGCTCGAGGTCATTTACGAGCTTCAGAATTATTTGGCGGAAATAACCGGCCTTCCCGGTGTGTCGTTACAGCCGGCGGCCGGCGCGCACGGCGAGATGACCGGCATCATGATCATCCGGGCCTTCATAGACGCGCGTGATGGCCGTGAACCTTCCGCTAAACGGCGCACGATGTTGATTCCTGATTCTGCGCATGGCACCAACCCCGCGTCGGCACATCTTTCCGGCTTTACCGTGAAAACGATCCGCTCGACCGCCGCCGGATTAACCGATCTCGATCACTTGCGCGAACTGTGCGCCCACGGGGACGTCGCCGGTTTGATGTTAACGAACCCGAACACACTCGGATTGTTCGAAACGAACATTCAGGAGATCTGTCGCATCGTGCACGACGCCGGTGGCCTGGTTTACATGGACGGCGCCAATATGAACGCGCTCGTAGGCGTCGCGCGGCCGGGAGACATGGGCGTCGACGTAATCCACCTGAACCTGCACAAGACTTTTTCCACGCCGCATGGTGGGGGCGGACCAGGTTGCGGACCATGTTGCTGTACCAAAGAACTCGAGCCTTTCCTTCCGGTTCCGCGCGTGATCAACTCGTCTGGAGTCTTCAAACTCGACTTCGACTATCCCCGATCTATCGGCCGGGTCAAAGCCTTCTTCGGGAATTACGGCATGATGCTGCGCGCGCTCGCTTACATTCTCACGCACGGGCGTGACGGTTTGCGCGAAGCAACGGAAGCTGCGGTGCTCAATGCGCGCTACATCGCGCACGGCTTGATCTCGGATTACGAAAAGCCCTTCGATGGCGCGCCAATGCACGAAGTCGTTTTCACTGACAAACGCCAGGCGCGCAAGGGCGTGCACACGCTGGATATTGCCAAGCGGTTGATTGATTACGGCTTTCATCCCATGACGATCTACTTCCCGTTGATTGTCTCGGGCGCGATGCTGATTGAGCCCACCGAGTCGGTGGGACGGCAGGAACTCGATCAGTTTATCGAGGCGATGATTTCAATCGCGCGCGAAGCGGTCGAAGATCCGGGCCTGGTTTTGGCCGCTCCGCATTCAACGCGCATTGGCCGCCTCGACGAGGCCGCCGCGGCGCGAAAGCCGATTCTACGCTGGAGGCAGAAACAAACAGACACAGAACCGCTGGCGGTAGCGGGCGGTTAGATTTGTCGCACAATCTCCGGCTTCGCTGTTCATGAGTTCCATTCAGAGATTCTTTACAGCGATCTTACCGTCGCGATGGGCACAGCGGATGGAGTCCGAGTCCCGTACCCGGATGATTCAATGTAAATGCGGCTTTGAAAAATCAGTCTGGGATTACGGAGGCATTCGGTGGAAGGCGCGCGGAACACCTAAGCGTTACCTGATCTGCTTCGCGTGTGGCCAGGCCGGTTGGCATACCGTGTACCGCAAGGCATAACCGTTTACTCAAATGGCACAACAACAGCCCTGGACCGGCATTGAAATCACCACCAGCTTTTATCCGCTCTCGTTTTTCCTTTACCTCTGCACGCCAACCATCATAATTGACGGGCACGTGACTCAGCGGCCATGGGGCACTCATCGCTTTCCCTTGCCGGGAGGAATGCACAACATCAGGATCTATTTCCGTTATCTGTTCATGGACACTTGTGGTGCCGCGTCGATCAACGTCGTCGTTCAACCCAACTGCGTGCACCGCATTGTTTACGAGATGCCGATGTCGATCTTCTCGGCCGGCTCGATTAGAGAAATACCACCTTATCGATTCCAATGACCGGCGCAGGCAAAGCCAACTCGGCAGTGAAGACGAGTTTCATTTTCGTGCTCGTCGCCCTGTTGCTGTTTCCTGCCAGTGTGCTCGCGCAGCAGCCTGCTTTTGATGTTCTTATCAAGAACGGAACTGTCTATGACGGCTCCGGCGGCCCAGCTAAAAAAACTGACATCGGCATCAGCGGCGATCGCATCGTCGCGATCGGCAACCTCAAAAAGGCGACCGCCACCACCATC
>DATENS010000043.1:0-12509 GCA_035274925.1 Pyrinomonadaceae bacterium
CCCGGTTTCGCAGCGTCGTCAAACGATGAAAATATCTTATCTATCTGCGATATGTCCTGAGCCAGGACAGGCTTCCAAGCCGCCAAAATCAAGATCGCAAGAACAAAAACACGTAACACTGGTAACCTCCGACCGATGCTGGGCCGTAGGCTACCGAATTCCTTTTTTTGAGAATTGTATTTTTTGGACGCCTTAGGTGAAACGCCAAAATATCTGGTGATTGTTCAGAGCAGAAACATCTCGGAAGAACTTGCCCGGGCTCTCGCCGGCTAACTCGTGATACTGCCGAACGAATTCTGACTGATCATAGTAATCGCAGTGGTGTGCAATATGTGTCAAAGTCTCCGACGGATTTGTACGAAACTTTATGTCCAACGAGTGGCGAAAGCGGGCGATTTTTCTGAACACCACCGGAGTCGTACATAAGTGGCGTTGGAATAGGCGCGTTAAGGTCCGATGACTCACTCCCAAGTCTCTTGCGATTTCCGTTATTGACGGACTCTCGCTGCCGCTAGTCAGTCGCCGCACAGCCTCGCTGAGCACTGGATGACAAAAGCCGACGAACTTTTTCTTAAAAAAACCTTCTATGAGTTGAAGCCGCTCGCGGCGATCTGACGTTCCAAATACATCAGAGAGCAGCGCATCAAACGCTTCTCCGTACGGATTGAACTGCCGGCTACTTGTGCCGGTTGCCACCACCCGCAAGTCCTGCTCGATAAATTGATTCAAACCCAGCGGCTCAAAGACAATCGTGACTTCGTCGATGACGCCCTCGTATTGGATGTGCATCGGTTTAGTGAAGACGCTGTCGACTTCAGCATGAAACCCGGCGCTTTCGTCCTGACAGAGATAGGCGAAACGGCGCTCGCTATCCATTTGTGAGCGAACGTTCTTAAGAAGCGTTAGGGGCGTGGTCAGCTGCGGAAAAGTTAAATACGAGTGACGGTTTGACCTGTCCCCGGATCGCAGGAAATAAATATGCCTTATGTACTGAGAGAGCAGACCTGAGCCTGGTTTGACAACTTCTATTAGCACGTTAATGCCTCATCCTTCTTACACGGATTACGATGCAGAGTTCGTAGTCCGCCTCATATCAAGCGATTCTAGGCGGTTACGTTCCAATGTGAAAAGCGTCCTTCAGAAACTCTTCCGGAAAAATTCTTGACAGGGCTATGTAGATAATTATATGTATAGGCTTCTGGTTAGGTTCCCGAGCGAAGGAGCGAGGATGGGCAAAACTTATCTTTCCTACACGATGGCGCTGATCTTACAGGCGGCGGAAAACGGATACCGCTATGGGTTCGACATCATGACCGTCACCGGGCTGGCCAGCGGCACTGTGTATCCCGCGCTGCGACGCCTGGAAGATGCCGGCTTCGTCATTTCCAAGTGGGAGCGGCCGAGCATCGCGCAGCAGGAACAGCGCCCGCCGCGCAAATACTACGAGGTGAGTAAGTCAGGCCGAACGGCGTTGACTGAGGCGCGCAAACGCTTTCGACTGCTCGCCCAATTCGAACCCCTCGTCATCGACAAACCGGAGCGACAGCCCGGCTGAGGTGTGTGCGGTTGCATAAGCAAAAGAGAAAAGGTGCCTGGCTCTGGCTGATCACGCTCGTCGGCGTGATTGTGCCTCGCCGCTTGCGCGTGGACTGGCGGCTCGAGTGGGAAGCCGAGTTGCGTTACCGGGAAGCGCAACTTGAACAGTGGTACGAGCTGGATCGGCGCAGCAAACTCGCCTTGCTGCGGCACAGCACCGGCGCATTGATGGATGCGTTGTGGTTGCAACCGAGAAGGTGGGAGGACGAGATGGTTCAAGACCTGCGGTTCGGCGTGCGCATGCTGCTCAAGAACAAGAGCTTCACGATAGTGGCTATCCTTTCGCTTGCGCTCGGCATCGGTGCGAACACGGCGATCTTTCAGTTGCTGGACGCGGTGCGGCTGCGCACGCTTCCTGTCAAAGACCCGCAGCAATTGGCTGAAGTCCACCTCGCGGACACGAAAGGAATGCGCGGAGGTCTGGGCCGCCCGACGTCAGTGACCAATCGAATTTGGGAACAGATCAGAGATCGGCAAGAAGCCTTTTCAGGCATCTTCGCCTGGGGCACTGACAACTCAAATCTCGCTCCGGGTGGCGAGGTCCGTAACGCGAGGATGCTTTATGTCAGTGGCGACTTTTTCAACACGCTCGGTGTGCAATCTGCCTTGGGCCGGGTCTTCACGGCTGCGGACGATACTCGTGGCTGCGCCTCTCCGGGCCTGGTGATTAGCCACGGTTTCTGGCAGAGCGAATACGGCGGCGATGCGAGCGTCCTCGGACGCAAGCTGATACTGGGCGAACGCTCCTTTGAAGTTATCGGCGTTACACCAGCCAACTTTTTTGGCATGGAGGTGGGACGGTCTTTCGATATAGCGATGCCGATCTGCGCCATCCCACTCGTGCGTGGGAATGACCGCTTTCTTGCTAATCCGATCTGGTGGCTGACGGTCACGGGACGTCTGAAACCTGATTGGTCCGTGCACCATGCCAATGCCCAAATGCTGGCGATCTCGCCCGGCGTTTTTGAAGCAGCACTGCCTCCAGATTATCCGGCCGCCAGCGTGAAAGACTTTCGAGAATCCAAGTTAATCGCCGGCCCCGCCGGGTCAGGCGTTTCGCAGTTACGTGAAAACTATGAACAGGCATTGTGGCTGCTGCTGGCGATCGCCGGCTCAGTGCTGCTAATCGCATGCGCGAACCTGGCCAATATCCTGCTGGCGCGCGCCAGTGCGCGGGAACGTGAAATCGCTGTGCGCCAGGCATTGGGAGCTTCGCGGGCGCGCCTCATTCGGCAGTTGTTGGTAGAAAGCCTTTTGCTGGTGATCGTCGGCGCCACGCTGGGTGTGGCTCTGGCCCAGATGCTCAGCCAGCTTCTCGTGACCTTCTTGAGTACGGCTGACAATCCGATCTTTCTGGCGCTGACACCGGATTGGCGCGTCCTCGGTTTTGCGACGGGCCTGGCGGTCCTAACCTGTTTGCTGTTTGGTCTAATGCCGGCAATCCGCGCGACGCGGGTCGAGGTTCGCGCGGCGCTTAATGCTTCCGGCCGCGGGTTAACCGCCGGGCGCGAGCGCTTTACTCTGCGACGATTTCTGGTGGTGACGCAGGTCGCACTCTCCCTGGTGTTAGTCGCGGGCGCGCTTTTGTTCACTCGCAGTCTGGGAAAACTGTTGTCGGCCAACACTGGTTTTCGTCAGGAAGGAGTCCTGACTGCAACCGTGAACTTTCAACGAATGAATCTCCCAGCCGATCGCATCCCTATTTTCAAAGAAGAGTTACTCGATCACATTCGCGCGGTCCCCGGAGTCGAATCCGTCGCTTTCGCTCACGAGATACCGCTGCGCGGCGGTGGCGCGGGGACTGTGTGGCTTGACGGCCAGAGCTCGTCGCAGGGACATGTTGTGAACTTCAACCGCGTCAGCCCCGGATATTTCAAGACGATGCAAATCCGGCTGCTCATGGGGCGCGATTTCAACGCGGGAGACAACCAGGGCGCTGCGAACGTCGCGATAGTGAACGAAGCGTTCACGCGAAAATTTTTGAATGGAGCAAGTCCGGTGGGCCATCGGCTCAGGCTCCCACAGTCAACCACCGATCCCGAGCGAGTTTATGAGATCGTCGGCCTGGTTAACGACACCAAGTATGGCGACTTGCGCGAAGAGTTTCAGCCCATCGTTTTCAGCGCCGCAGCTCAGGTTCGAGGCGCGGGACCAGGGATACAGGTTCTGATCAGATCGCGACTCTCAGAGGCTGAGACCGTGGCGGCGGTCAAGCGCACACTGAGCGAGGTCAATCCCGGCATTAGCATGAAATTCCAATGGCTCAAACCGATGATCGAGGCCACCATCCTGCGCGAGCGGTTAATGGCCACGCTTTCAGGCTTCTTTGGCGCGCTGGCGTTTCTACTTGCGTGCATCGGACTGTATGGCCTTCTTTCTTACAGCGTCGCGACGCGAAGAAATGAGATTGGTATTCGCATCGCACTCGGAGCCGGGCGCCGCGACGTGTTCTGGTTGATTCTTCGCGAGGCGTTCGTTCTGGTAATCGTGGGCGTGGTGATCGGACTGCCGATCATTTTCGGTGTGACCCGCCTGGCCTCGTCACTGCTTTTCGGTCTGACACCGACCGATCCCGTTTCGTTGCTGAGTGCGGCGCTGCTGATGCTCGCGGTGGCCATGGTGGCTGGTTATCTGCCATCGCGCCGGGCCACGCGCGTAGATCCGATCGTGGCTTTGCGTTGCGAGTGAGCTCTTTGCACGGCTAGTAATTCGTGATAGGAATTGTGCCTAATCGATGCAAGATCGAGACAACGGCTACTAATCGTGAAAAAGAAAACGAAACGGGTGGTGTCAGCGAGCCTTTGGCGCTTCGCATTTGTTCTGGTCCTGCTGCTCGCGGTGAACACTTCTCAGGGTACTGCATCGTCTGACCGGACCACATCACCTACCGGTTCACCAGACAGAACGTCTCCGATATTCATCTTTCATTCAGACGAGTTCTGGCTGAACCTGCACCACTTTCTGTATGTGCTCGGTCGCTCTGCAAACAAAGAGCGCGATACGTCCCGGGAAGCGGTGGTCCATGCTCCCGAAGATCAGGCCAGGGGTCTGGCTGGTCTGAAACCGAAGGACCAGCAAATTTGGAGCGAGGCAGTCGCGGCCTATGCCGCCGGACCCAGCAAGAAAGATCTGGTGTTTGACGATCCGCTGCCCGACATCACCATCACGCTCGCCCGCGCAGGTAGCAACCAATTATTGACGGGAGTCGATGAATCGATTGGGGCGGTACTGATAAAAGCCGCTCCCATTTATCGGAAAGTCTGGTGGCCAAAACATCGCGCCGCCAATCGCGCATGGCAAGCGTCGATGGAAGCGTTGGTAAAGAAACACGGCGTCACGATTCTCGCTTTCATCACCTGGGCGTATCGAATGGAATGGCCCGCGTCCGGATACGACGTCCATATCTCAGGCTATTCCAACTGGGCCGGCGCTTATTCGACCAAGGGAGACCTGCTGGTGTTAGCGAGTTTGAGTGCCGACCTTCAGGACGCATACGGACTGGAAATAATCTTTCATGAAGGCATGCATCAGTGGGACGGCCAGGTCTTTCAGGCGCTGCGCGAACAGGCGCGCAAGCTCAATAAGCTGGTCCCGTCAGCTTTGTCTCATGGAATGATCTTCTTCACCGCCGGTGAAGCCGTTAAGCGTGTTTACCCTCAACACGTTCCCTATGCCTACAAGTTCGGCGTCTGGAACCGCGGATTGTCGAGCGCGCGAGTGGCGCTCGAAGAATCCTGGAAGCCATATCTTGACGGCCACGGCACGCGTGACGAAGCGTTTGCTGAGCTGATCAGGAAGATGGGGACGACGCGGCAGTAGGCAAAGCGGCGACAAGTCGCCGCACTCCAAAACATCCCTCCACGCAGGCAATCCGCCGATCCGCTCCGAATTGGCACAGTCTTTTGTCATTGTCGTGAACGAAGAAGATAATAATTTCGTTAATCCTACAGACCGGGAGGGGTAGATCGGATCGAGAACCCAACGATGAGAACAGGCGGACGGCTGCGTCAATCGATCCAAATCTCTGGACTTACGGAGTGGAATGGCTCGACCCCGTCGCTATCGCTCCGGGTTCTGTAACTATGCCCAGGACTCGGATCTTTCTTAATCTTGCTGCGCCTTTCCTGCTACTGCTGGCTGGAACGGTTTCGGCGTTGGCCCAGACGGCGCAATCGCCGCTGCCTAATCCGACCGGGTATGTAAACGATTATGCGGGCGTGGTTGATGGCGCTTCGAAGGCGCGCATGGAAACCACGCTCGGCAATCTCGACCGCCTGCACCAGATTCAGTTCGCCGTCGTGGTCATAGACACCGCCGGTGGCCAGGATGTTTTCGATTACTCGCTGGCCGTCGCCAGAGGTTGGGGCATTGGCAGTAAGGACACGCAAAAGCCCAGTCTCTTACTGCTGGTAGCCATCAAGGATCGTAAGGGCTTTACCCAGGTTAGCCGGCATCTGGAAGGAGATCTTCCGGATGGGCTGGTGGGCCAGATAGAGCGCGAAAGGATCATTCCCGCATTCCGCGCGGGAGAGTATGGCAGAGGCTTAGAAGAAACCATCAACGCCTACATCGGCGTGATCGCGCTGAAAAGGGGATTCAGCACCGAACCGATTTTTTCGCCCGGCACCACGCGAGCAGCAGAGAGGTCGACGCGAGCACCGGTGAGGTCGACGCGAAGGAGCTCGTGGCTTCCATGCGGCATCGTCATCGTTCTGATTGTTGTGCTCGTGGGGATCATTATCAAGAGCCGAGGTCGTGGTGGCCCGGGAATTGGCGGCGGTGGTAACTGGGGCGGCTTGATTGCCGCGATGTTAATCAACAGCCTCCTGAGCAGCGGTAGAGGATCGCGCTCGAGCGGCTGGGGCGGTGGCGGCTTTGGTGGTTTTAGCGGAGGTGGCGGCAGTTCCGGCGGCGGTGGAGGCTTTGGCGGTTTCGGCGGAGGCGGCGATTTTGGCGGTGGCGGCGCCGGCGTGAGCTGGTGACGCATTGATCTTAAACGTGGCACGGGCGTTTCGGCCCGTGAACATCACGCGCAGGATGCGCGTGCCACATTCAGAAGGAGAAGTGTGATGGGGAAAACAACATTAATTATCCTGGGTGTCGTCGTAGTGATCGTTCTGATCATCGGTCTGGTGGCGTTTGGCAGCTATAACGGGCTGGTCACCAAGCAACAGAACGTGAAGGCGCACTGGTCGGAAGTCGAAAACCAAATGCAGCGCCGGGCCGACTTGATTCCAAATATCGTGGCGACGGTAAAGGGAATTGCCGGACTCGAGGAGCGTGTCTTCACGCGCATCGCCGAAGCGCGCTCGCAACTGCTTTCGACGATGCAGAATCCAAACGCGACGACGGAAGACAAGATCGCTGCCGACGGCAAGCTCACTCAGGCCATGCGAGATGGCGGCTTGCTCGGCACCGGCGGACGCTTTCTGATGATCACTGAGAATTATCCGCAGTTGAAGTCCAACGAAAGCTTCCTGAAGTTGCAGGACGAACTGGCGGGCACGGAAAATCGCCTGTCGACGGCGCGCCGCGATTACACACTGGCGGCGCAGGATTACAACACCTCGCGCAGCCGGTTTCCTACCGTACTGGTGGCGGGTTTGATGGGATTCAAAGAGCAGCCGTACTTTCAAGCTGATCCGGGTGCGCGAGAAGCGCCGAAGGTGGACTTTAATACGAACAAGTGAGGGCAAAACGGGCGGGGCACTAGCCCGCGTCAGCAATCCCGCCGCATCGGGACTCCGTCACGGCCGGGCTAGTGCACCGGCCAGAGGCAAAGAGATCATTGGTAAGACGATGGCTAATAAGTCTGATTCAAAAGCGCTCGATCGTTTAGTCGAAAGTTTACGCACGGCCCACGGAGACAATCTCGCGTCGATTATTTTGTATGGATCGGCGGCGGCCGGCGACGATGTCGAGCGGACTTCGGATCACAATCTGCTGGTGGCGTTAAATCGGATCAGCGCCGATGACCTCCGCGTTTCTCACCATGCCTTGCGCGATTGGAACAAGCTCGGCGAGCCGATGCCGGTCTACTTTACCGTCGAGGAATTGAAACGCGCGGCGGACGTGTTTCCCATTGAGTTCATGCAAATGGAAAGGGCGCGCAAGGTTTTGTTCGGCCGCGACGCGTTTGAATTTCTTTTTATCTCGCCGGCCAACCTGAGGCATCAGACTGAATATGAACTGCGTACTAAGCTGCTTCAGCTTCGCCGCCTCTACATTCCGGCGTCCGTCTCGGTCGAGAAGCTGCTGGCGTTAATGACCGACAGCCTGGCCAGCTTCGCAGCATTATTTCGCGCGGTCTTGAGCCTGAACGGACAGCAGGCGCCGATGACGACCGCCGAGACGGTACATGCGACCGTGAGCTTGTTTGAGCTGGAAGCCTTTCCTTTTGACGAGATCCTCAAGCTAAGGACAAAAACCACTTCGCGCATGTCTGACGAAGAAGCCACCGAAGTGTTCTCGGCTTACATGGCCCAGATTGAGCGCGTGATTCAGGCAGTGGATAAGACCGATTCGTAGTTAGTGTCGAACCACTGCGATGCGCGCCAAGTCTTCGACTTGCCGACGCGCGCCGCACCTAATTCCCGCTGATTCGGGTAACAGAAAAAACAATCGCCTATTGCTTGTCGTAAACCGCTGTATTAGTAATCCGTTTTCCGTTCGCATCAGTTCCAGTCGTGACGACGGTGCGACTCTTGCCGTCGCGTGACACGGTGATGCTGCCGGTTAGCGTAATCTTGCCGTCTTTCTTCGCGGTCAGCCGCATGGCTCGACTGTTGATTACGCGGTACGAGCGTTTGTCCGAAGTCGGATCGCCACTAACCGCATAAAACCTGCCATTAAACTTTCCGGTCCATTCGTTATGCGTCGCCGCACCTTCAGCGTTGGTACCATCGACAATCACTTTTACATCAGTCCCGGCAGCCTCGTAGAGGACGGTATTGTTCTTGGTGGCGCCGGCGCTGAAGTGCGATTTGCTCTCGTTCAACTTCCACACGCCCATGTGCGGGTTGTCGGCTTTGGCAACTACCACGCTCAGCAGGCACAACGTCAAAGCGGCCACGATTACTTTTGCTTTCATTGAGTCTCCTCATTCGGTCCGGGGTAATAAAGCTTTTTGCGCGGCGGATTCTATTGCGTGATCGCGGCGGCGTCAAAGATGGGAATGATGGCAAGCGTACCTTCGCTCAACTGGCCGGCGTAAGTTCCTTTTCAATCCGCGCAGCTTCACGAGCAAAATGCGGTGATTGGCAGTCAGTCACCAGTTGTTGGTACTGAGCCAGAAGTTCCTCGGCGAGCTTAAGCCTGGCCGAGGCGTCTTCAGGTTTATTTTCAGCCTCGAGCTTCGCCGCCATCGCCATTAATACTTCGAGATAGAGCGGGCCGAGCCAGAGTTGCGTAACTCTCGATTCAGTGCGAGAGATAAAATTCGACGTCGCCGCGCAAAGCTGCTCGGCTTCCTCCAATTCGCCGCGGCGCAGTTGTACCGTCGCCAAACACCGGTGAGCCTCGAAGCGTGAATAAACCAGTCCGCTGTTTTGATCGACAAGAAAATTTGCCTGGGCAAGCTCGAGGGCCTCATCCAACAATTGCCGGCCGGCGGCAGAATCGCTTCCTAACTCGAATCCTTCGAGAGACTTTAACTCGGCAAAGTTTCCCTTGAGCAGGTTCCCCACGCGGCGTTCGCCAGTGGCCTCAGCCAACGCAATTCCATCGGTGTATTCACTGGCGGCCCGCGTGCGATCGCCAAGGCGAGACGAACTCATGGCCGCGACGAAGTGGGTCCATGCGCGTCGCTCGCGCGAGTGGATGCGCTCGACGATTTCCCGCTCGCGTTCAGAAAACTCCAGCGCGGCTTCATATTCGCCTCTATGAACCGCGTTTTCGCCGAGAAACTCCCACCCCATCGCCTGGGCAAATGAGACGTGCAATCTTTCCCCAAACTCGATCGCCCGGCGCGCCCAGCGGTTCGAATCTTCAAACAGTCCGTAGTGCTGATACGCACCGGCCAGGTAACCATAGACCTGCGAAATCATCGGCGCCGCGAACGTCGAAACCGAGTCGGCAGAAGCGGCCGGGGCGACCAGTTCTTCCGCGCGCCTCAATAGCTCGATGGCCTTTTGATGACGGCCGGCGAGGTGATGAAAGCGCGCCTCGTTCGAAATGGCGTTGGCGGTCTCCAGCGGGTTCTTGATCGGATCAAGCACCTTCAAAGCCTCATGGATATACTCGATGCCGCGCTGGTCGCCGGTGGTTACCAGCGAGCTGGCGGCCTCGCATTGAAGCCGCGCGCGCACGTAAGGATCGTCCGTCAGCGCCATTGCCCGCTCAAAGTGCTCGCCCGCGGGAATCAGATCTCCGTGGAGCAGATACGTCTTGCCGATTGCCTCTTCGAGGGCGAGTTGTTCGTCGATTCGCGAGAGCGTTTCCGCACAGTCGAGCGCGCGGCTGTAAGCCGCAATCACTTCATCAAACGCAAAGACGCGCTCGGCTTCCGCGGCCGCACACTTCGCATAGGTCAGACCCTGTTCGTAATCACCTGCCTGAATGTAGTGATAAGCCAATCGCTCGACGCCGCAGCTGCCGGCCTGGCGTTCCAGGCCTTTGGCCGCGTGACGATGCAGGCGCCGCCGTCGAATTGAGATTCAGCTCTTCGTAAAGCACCTCACGAATCTTGTCGTGAGTGAAAGTAAACGAGTCGTTGTTGTTGGCAATGATTAGCTGGGCCGTCGCCGATTCATCGAGCGCGTCGAGCAAAGCATCTTCCGATGAATTTTCAGCCGCGGCTTGAAGCTCATCGAAACTGAACGTTTTGCCGAGCACGGCCGCGACGCGCAGGATCTCGTTCGACTTTTCGCTGACGCGATCCAGACGGTTACCGATCGCTTCTTTCACGCTTTGCGGGATAACCAACTCGCCCATCTCGCACCGCTTCCAGCGGCCACTCTCGCGCCGCACTGAGCCCTGCTCAATCAGTGCCTTCAAAACTTCTTCGACAAAGAAAGGATTGCCTTCGGTTTCGCGATGGACCGCGTTGCCGAATTCTCCACTTACTTCTTCGCCGAGCAGCGCGCTCAACTGGGCATTGGTTTCCGAAAGCTCAAAGCGGCGCAGCGTGATGCGCGTCACCAGCCGTTCCCGGTTCCAATCCAGCAGCGCGCGCGACAGCGGGTGCGTCCGGTCAAGTTCGGTTTCGCGATAGCAGCCAATGATCAGCACACGCTCTTCGCGCATTTGCCGCAACAAGTGACCGAGCAGCCACAGAGTGCCGCGATCGGCCCAGTGAAGATCGTCGGCATAAAAGAGCAGGCCCTTTTCGCGCGCGAGGTTGGCAAAGACCTGAGACACGGCGTCAAAGAAAAGCAGGCGTTCTTCATGTGGCGGCAGTTCGGTGCGTGTGGGAAACGGTCCCAGGCGCGTTTCGATTTCCGGCGCCAGCTTGGCAATCTGGGCGGCCGCATCACCGAGCATCCCGCGCAACACGTCGTTGTCTCTCTGTTCACGAACCAGGCGGCGAAACGCTTCGACAAATGGCAGGTACGGAGTGGTCGCCTCATATTCATAACAGCCGCCCGACATCACCACCGCCCCATCGACGGCCGCTTGAATCGTTATCTCGCGCGCCAATCGTGTCTTGCCGGCGCCGGGTTCGCCGCTTAACAAAACAGCATGGCCGTGACCTTCGAGTGCGCGCTGCCAAAGTTGCCGGGCTTCAGCCAGTTCGGCGCCGCGGCCGACCAGCCTTCCGCGTGAAAGCGCGTCCAGTATCGCGACGGCTCCGGCGGCGTCCGGTGTTTCAGTGATCTCTGAAGGCGCTAAAGAAAGACGCAGTGCGCTTGCAGTTTCACCGGCATTAGCAAAGCGAGCACTTGGACTCTTTTCCAGCAGACGAAGAATTACGCGCTCGAGGGGCTGCGGCAGATCCGGCCGTAACGCGCGCGGCGGCACGACGGGAGCGTGCACATGCTGGGAAACCACCGCGAGTGGATCGCTGCCGGTAAACGGCAACCGTCCGGTAGTGAGCTCGTAGAGCAGGACACCCAGCGCATAAAGATCGGCGCGGGCATCGACGGCTTTCCCCAGGGCCTGTTCGGGCGCCATATAAGAAGGAGTGCCGAGCACGAGGCCCGCTTGCGAAATGCGCGTGCCGTCACCCGGGAGGGCGAGGCCGAGGTCGGCGACTTTTACCGAGTGACTCGTTCCGGAAAGCAGCACATTGTCGGGCTTCAAATCACGATGAACTATCTTGTTCTGGTGAGCATGCTCGAGGGCGGTACAAATCTGGATCCCGATCTCGACAATGCGCGGCAAATCGGACGGCGGGTCAGCACTCAGGCTTGGGCCGTGGACCAACTCCATTACAAAGAACGGCGTGCCCCTGGATTCGCCCACGTCGTAGACGGAAATAATATTGGGATGATTGAGGGCCGCCGCGGCGCGAGCTTCGCGGAGGAAGCGGTGCCGGGAATCCTGAGTGGCAGTCTCGGAAACAACTTTAATGGCCACTTCGCGCATTAGTTCGAGATCGGTGGCGCGATAGACGACGCCATGCCGCCGCGTCCGATCTGCGAGTCCAAACGATAGCGCCCGCGCAAGACATCTCCGACTGAAATCCCGGCGCGCGACTCATCCGGAGTCATAATTTTAGTTACCTGGGTATCACTGGTCATGGGACAGGAAGGATAGCAAGTAGGGAAGCGGGAGCGGAAGTGGGCGAAGTCGGACCGATTCTTACTTTGCGGCTTCGCGCCTTTGCTAAGTTCAAGGTTCACGCCAAGGCGCAAAGACGCAAAGCAAATACGGTGTCGAGAATGAGGACTGAGAAATGGAAGAGGAAGAATCGTCAATCCAACCGAAACTCCCTGCGCCAATCCTGTTTCTCGTTGAAGGCCGGTTGTTCCTTC
>DATENS010000044.1:0-7837 GCA_035274925.1 Pyrinomonadaceae bacterium
GCTGATAAGAGATTTGATGCGACGCTGCCGGAGGACCAGATGGTGGATACGATTCTCAAGGGCAAGAAGGCCGAGAAACCACCGAACATGCCGGCCTTCGGCGAGAAGGGTATTACGAGCGACCAGGCGAAAGCGCTCGTAGCTTATATGAAGTCACTGAAGCAGTAGCGCGAGTTTTACGAGTTCAGGTTAGGGCGTCGCAAAAAAGCGCATTGAGTTGGGGTATTTGTAGAAGGAGAAGTTGACTTGTAAGTAACGCACACGTTCTAGACTGACCGATCAAATTGCCCTTACCATGCATAAATTGGTCCGGCCGTATCCTTGGACGGACCCTACAAGCGCGCGCGACGCGCAAAAGGAGGAAAGAAATGCTGGGAGTAAAACAAATGGCACGGACTATAGCTCTTTCAATTCTACTGGTCGGCTCGGTGCTTTTGGCCGCTTGCGCGGAAACCAATACGAACAACGCGAACATCGCAAGCAATGCGAACGTTGCGACCAACAATGCAAACGCGAATACGGCGAGCAATGCAAACACAACGGCAAGCACCGCGAATGCGAATACCAGCGAAGCAAATTCAAACACGCGGATGGATGATATGGACAAGGGCATGGACGCGATGACCCATGGCATGGAAATGGTGAAGACCGGCAGAGACATGTTTGAGAAAGGACGCGTGGCCAAAGACAAGAACATGATGGATCAGGGCATGGACATGATTCATAAAGGCATGGAGATGATGAAAGAGTCGAAAGATACGATGTCCAAAGACAAGGGAATGGATAAGGACATGGACACTATGGGTACGGCCATGGACACAATGGATAAAGGCGCTGACATGATGGATAAAGGCGAGGACGCGATGGACATGTCGATGATGGAAAAAGGCATGGACATGATGGATAAGGGCATGGGCATGGCCAAAAAAGGAAACAATATGATGAAGAAGCACAAAATGGATATGGACAAGAAGAAAATGGGCAGCATGAAGATGTAGCGTCGTGATGTCTCAAGTTGGAAGCAGATCTTCCTGGTTGAAATTTCCGATTCTTGCTTTGTTCGTGCTGGCTATGCAGGTCTCCACAGCGGCCCAACATGAAATGGGGTCCGAGAGGGAAGGTCCTCAGTCAGATCAGCGACTGGCAAAGGAGCGAGAGCTTGGCGGTAGCGTTCATAAAGATCTACGTTGTTCGGAATGCCACGGCGAGATGGAAATCGAGATGGGGCCGGGCCGCGTCGATCCTGTTGAGACCTGTGGTAGTTGTCATAAGCGCGCGCTGAACGCCTATCTTCCGAGCGTCCATGCAGTGGCATTTCGCCTTGGAACTCCGCACACCGCAACCTGCATCGAATGCCACGGCAGCCATTCCGTCCAGGCGATCAAGAATTCCGAAGCGCCAACTTCCAAACTTCTGGTTTCAACGGAAACCTGCGCACGCTGCCACGGTGCACTGAGCTTGACGGCAATGCATCGGTTGCCCCCGAACGTCGTGCCGGATTATCGCGCTAGCTTCCACGGACTTTTCGCAGCGCTGGGAGATCAGCGAGTCGCGAATTGCGCGAGCTGCCACAGTTACCACGAAATTCGACCGTCATGGGACCCGCTTTCTACCGTCAACCGCGCGAATCTGGGGCAGACTTGCGGAGCCTGTCATGAGGGCGCCACCGCGTCGTTTGCGACCGGTGGCATTCATCATCGTCCCGACACACCAGGACACAAGGTCGTTGATATTGTCAGAGCGATGTATCTGATGATGATCACGATCACCATCGGGTTGATGCTTGCTCACAACGGGCTGGACTTCTGGGGACGACTTCGAGAGCGTTGGTCCATACGCCGCCATCGAATGAGGACATCCGAGCCATTGGCCTCGGAACTCAACGCGAAAATCCCAACAGACGTCAAATTGGACGAAACACCTGCAAATTATTTTCGCTTTTCAATGGCTGAGAGAATTCAGCATTGGACTCTGGCAGCCAGCTTCATCCTGTTGGCACTTACCGGTTTTGCACTTAAGTACACATGGAACATTCCAGGTTTAGAAGCGCAGCAGAGCGCGTTGTGGCGCGGATTGCTGCACCGCGGAGCGGCACTTGTTTTCATCGCCCTGGCTGTCTATCACGTCGGCTATATGACCCTCACGCGTCGAGGCAGATTCAATTGGCACGCATTGGTACCGCGAATTCGTTCCCTACGTGATGTAGCTTGTCGTTGCGCCGCATGCTTTCGGCTGGGACCGCCGAGCAGTCTCGACTGGCGTGATCTCATTCAAACAGTCAAGTACAACGTGGGATTAACCAACACCCGGCCGGCAATGGGACGATTTACCTATGCCGAGAAGATGGAGTACTTCGCGCTGATCTGGGGTTCGGTCGTGATGATCATCACGGGGCTGATACTTTGGTTTGCAGTTCCCTTCCTCAATCGATTTAAATATTGGGTTTTTGATCTGGCGACTGTCGTGCATTTCTACGAAGCGGTCCTGGCGACGCTGGCCATCATTGTCTGGCACTTCTATTTCACGATTTTCAACCCGCATGTTTTCCCACTTTCAAAGACCATGTTATCGGGGCGCATCAGCCGCGAGGAAATGGAACGAGACCACGCCCTTGAGCTAAACTCGCTTGAGGGAGAACGTTCTAAAAAGGCACCGAACTTGCCGCCGGAAAGCTAACGTGTCGATCATAATTGCTCCATCTCGGTTGTCGGTCCTTCTGGTGGGTTTATGTATATTGTGGACAGCTGCGAACGCACAGCCGACTCCACAGGATCACGCCATCCACCATCCTGGTAAGAACGCGAGTCCTACCCCGCAACAGACGCCGGACAATGCAAAGTCAATGTCTCAGCCGTCTGCTAGTCCGGGAATGGGTGAGATGGAACAGATGAGGGAGCGCACCGCGACGCCGCCAAAGGAACTCTATCCCGGGCTGATGGATTTGCCGGACCTTACACCGGAAAAGCGAGCCGAAGTTGAAAGGCTCGCGCACGACCGGATGAAGAGTGGCCAAGCGCTGATGTCTGCTGCTCGCGATCGTTTGTCCCAGGCTTCGGAGCGCGAAGATTACCCGGCAATGCAGGAAGCTTCGGCACAACTGCGCGAGGCGCTGGCTCAATATGAGAGCGGGTTGGCGGCACACCGAGCGCTTGCCGAAGGAAAAGCACCTCGCAACATCGCGCTCCTCTGGTTCAAGCGCGAGATGAATCTCACTCCTTCTGAGATGGAGCCGAAGACAAGCTTATTTGGATTGCCGTCGCGGTGGTTTCACTACTTCGTCATTGGAATCCTGTCGTTCTTTGTGGGCGCGATGGTATTGATGTACTTCCACAAGATGCGACGCGCCGAAAAGCTGCTCGGGCAGTTGGCAGGTGGTTCCAAGAACTTACGATCGAACTAACCCATTGAAAGAACGTCAGCGGATAGTCGTTACTGGTCTGGTCATCCTGCTGCTGCTTTTGTGGCTTGGCTTCACCTTTCATGCTTCGCCACGCTTTCCGGGTAGTTTCTGGGGAGGCGTCCTGGGTGTCTCCGGCGCGTTGTTGATGGTTTGGCCGCTGGCTTATTCAGCAGTAAAGCGAATTCCGTTTCTCAAGAATGGAGTGACGCGCTGGCTCACGGTCCGCACGCTTTTGACGTGGCATGTTTACACGGGAATCCTCGGCGCTATCCTCGCAATCCTGCACACCAGTCATAAATTTATTCACCCGCTCGGCATTTTGCTGACTGCATCAATGCTCATTGCGGTTTTGACAGGATTCATCGGACGCCATTTCAAGGCTCAGGTTTCCGAGGAGCTTCGTGAAAAGGAGCGGATGCTGGCCTCGTTGCAGATAGCCTATCACGAGACCGCCGCTGAACTGGCGCGCCAACCCGACGCATCGTCGGTAGTTAACCTCAGGTCAAGTTTCTTTGCACGCGGTTGGCTTAGGTTTTTTGTTTCGGAAGCGATAGACGGGCAGAGCGCGCTAGCCTTGTCCGCGCGCTCGGTGCGACTTGCGGAATCAATAGCTGATCTGGAATACGCCATTAAGAGTCACGAACTCCTGAAACGGCGGTTTGCCATTTGGCTAAAGCTGCATATCGCAGCATCGGTCGTCTTCTACATTTTGCTGGTGCTTCATATCTGGGCAGGAATCTACTTTGGGCTGAGGTGGTTCGATTGAGCAGACCGCGACCCAAAAACGCCATGAAGAAACGGCTCAGATGGATCGGTATCATCGTGTTCTTGGGAGTTGTTGCGTTGCTGCTGTTCCTGCCGCAAGGATCACGAATAAGATCGGCGACGTTTTGGAAACGACAGACGAGCCCTGGAGCGCTTTCAGCTTCGCACGCATTTCTCGAAAACAACTGCGCCGCCTGTCACACGCCGATAAAGGGAGTTGAGGCGGCTAATTGCATCGCGTGTCACGCGAATGATGAAGCGCTTCTCGCATTGCAACCAACTGCTTTTCACGCGCACATTCAAAGCTGCCGCGAATGTCACTTTGAGCATCAAGGCGTAACCCGCCGGTTGACCTGGATGGATCACGCTGCGCTGGTTGATATCGGACTACGTGAACTTGGCAAAGACCGTGCGGACCGCGAGAAGATCCAAGCGCGCGATCAAGTCTTAACATGGATTCGACAGAGCGGGTCAGAAGGTGCGGCTCCGGAGATCAGTCACAAAGAGAGAACGCTTGATTGCTCGAGCTGCCATTCGAACAAGGATCCCCACTTTAAGTTGTTCGGCCAGGATTGTGCGCAGTGTCACGGAACAACCAAATGGACCATCGCTGGGTTTCTTCACCCATCGCCGCGCTCTACCAGTTGCGGAGAATGTCACCAGGCGCCGCCCAGCCATTTCATGGAACATTTTGAGATGGTCTCGAAACGAGTGGCGAAACAGCCCGATGCGAAGGTAAACGAATGCTACAAGTGTCACCTGGTTGATTCTTGGAACGACATTAAGGGTGTTGGTTGGTACAAGCATCATTGAGATAATGACGATGCTTATTGAGTAAGAAAGCTTTCAGTAACCTTGGCGAATTTGGAAATACAGGGTTGAAATCCCCTGGCAACTTCTTATTTCATTGATTTCTCTTTAAATCGACGGACATCTTTTTGTGCCATCCAGCCAAAGTGAGGGCTGCGGAAATCTACGCACGGGCTGTGGGGAATCTCGTTAGAATGTTAGCGAAGTCGATGGAAATCTCGCAATTTAATGCGGCACACCCGTTGCAAAATAGAATGCGAAGGGGTTTCATTACGACCACGTAAATGGTGATGGCAATAGCAGACTACATCAAGGGAGCCGCAAAACATCTGAACGCGACGCGTCGACACGCGCGGCGTCTGCCGGTGTGGGTGCGGTTTACTTCGCTGGTTTTGGCGGTAACTATGATGGGCAGTGTAGCACTGGGCATGCCGCTTCATTCCAGTGAGCGCGGCTGCAATATGCCGATGCAAATGCCGGATTGCGAGCTCATGGAGTCGAGTGCTCCTAGTGTTATATCCACGTCCCTATGCTGTCTCTTAAGTTGCCAGGAGCCGGGGCCTACGGGCAGTGGGTTTACTGTTCAGCGACCATCATTAAACGGCGCGTTCCTTTCTCATGTTGCGCTCGCTCCACCGGTGACGTTGCATAAACCACTTCCGCAGTCGCTAGGGCCGAAAAGTGTTTCTTTCAGTTCCCCAGATACCTACCTCAGAAATCTCGCGCTACTAATCTAAATCATCCACGGCATACGTGTGTCTGCCTGTGACCGCAGCTCTGAATGAGCTGTCACAACCAGGGCGGCCTCCGTGCGTTCGTTTCTCCGTAAACGGATGTCGCGTATCGGTCGGAGCACATTGTCTGTGACTCAACGTTGAGTGCTCGCAATCCTATGTCTCGCGTCGCTAGTCGTCTTAACTGCTAACAACCTCAGGAGAGTTGTGGGATGAAGAAATTACTAGTCGCTTTAGTTTTGCTGGTGGTAGCAGTGGTCGTCGTTGCCTCCTGCTCCAAGAATCAGAAGCCGGTGGCAAGCAACCCACCAACTATCGAATATCCCGCATCAGCGCCATCGCAGGCGCAGATGCCCATCCATGAGTATGCAGCTAAAGGAAGAGTCCCTGCGTACTACGAAACGCCGCCGGACATCAGCACGTTGCCACCGACTCTTTCGCCAGAGATCTTCACCGGCAACAAGAGATTGGCTTATCAAGCAGCAAAAGAGATTCCGCAGACGCTGGCCCAACTGCCGTGCTATTGCCACTGCGACCGAGGGCACGGTCACAAGAGTCTTCACAGTTGCTTTGAGTCGGAGCATGGCGAGAATTGCGGCATCTGTATTGGAGAAGCATTGATGGCAAACAACCTCGAGAAACGTGGAGTGAGCGTGAGTGAGATTCGGAAACAGATAATCGCAGCTTACGGTCAACCTTGAACGCAATAACAACTCTTGAAGAAACGAAATGAAAAAGATGCTGCTGTCTTGGCTTAGTCACCTTCGGTGTTTTGACTGCGGCCCGGCGGATCGAAAAATTAAACGGTTACGGTAATCAAGAGCACATCCGCTGGAAACAACTTAACCGTCTCCATCGCAACTCGTGATGGTGTGTTGAAACACGGAGATACCAATTTCACGCTTTTGTTCTCCGATGCATTAGGCAAAACCATAGAGGTTGGAGCTGTGGCAGTGAGATTCAGATGTCGGTAAAGGTGGGCAATCTTCAGCTAAAAGGCGGCATGTACACGTGAAGCACGTCGTGGAAGGAAACACACATGCACATGTTTTCATATCCGTTGATCTTCCTGCTTGCTACAGGGAGTTCAGCATGGTTGAGCAGAAAGAAGTGGCCAAACACAAAGATGCAGCTTGCAAGGAACACCAACGGCGAACTCGCAATCCAGGAAGTCCTGATCGCTGGTGAGAAGGTGAAGCACGTTTTAACGGGAAGGACAGTCAAGTGAGCGAGAGAACTATTCACGGAGCCGCAACTGCCAGTTGGGAGGTCTTATGAATCACGAAGATCAATTGCAAAAAGGGAGATGGCTCAAGTCTCGAAGAAGTATTGTGCTGCTCGTTTTTCTGGCGATCATTGCCTTTCTTCTTTTCACTGAACATCGAGCGCACGTGTTTGGAATTCTCCCCTATCTGCTGCTGCTCGCTTGCCCATTCATGCACTTCTTTATGCACGGCAGTCACGGCAAGCACGGCGAGGGTAGTGGAAAACATCTGTGAGTGTGCTCGAAGGAGGTAATAATCATGTCGGCATACGGCCTTTGGTCCTTGGTGCTAATAAACTCAGCGGTCTTCATCATCTTCGCGTTCAGCTTTACGCACCCACATAAGAGGCGCGACTGGCGTTCGTTTGGAGCCTTCTCGGCTTTCATCGTGGCGCTGTTTACGGAGATGTATGGCTTTCCCCTGACGATCTATTTGCTCTCGGGTTGGCTGGGTAAGCGATCTCCAATTCTTGATCCCTTCTCGCATGATGCAGGTCATCTCTGGCACACGCTATTTCGCATGAAGGGAGATCCCCATTTAGATCCCTTCCACATTCTCAGCAATCTGCTGATCTTCGGCGGTTTCATTTTTCTCGCTGCCGCTTGGGAAAAACTGTATCGAGCGCAGCGAACTCACACGCTGGCAACGACGGGTGCATACGCATATGTGCGTCATCCCCAGTACATTGCCTTCATCGTGATCATGTTTGGCTTTTTACTTCAGTGGCCGACGCTGCTGACCTTAGCAATGTTTCCAGTTTTGGTTTGGATGTATGTGCGTCTCGCACGGAGCGAAGAAAAAGACGCACTCAAAGAATTTGGCGAGCAATACGTTCGCTATGCACAAATAACCCCTGCATTTAT
>DATENS010000045.1:0-16166 GCA_035274925.1 Pyrinomonadaceae bacterium
GAAGCGAGAAGGTGTGTGGAAACGCGAAAGCGCGCGTACATCTCGCGCGGTGTTCGTGTTGATGTTGCTGTCTCCGGCACCTACGGCCGTGGCCTCAGAAGTAGTGTCCATCGCTTTGCTGTAGGTGTAGTTCGCCTGGAAATTCAGGTTTGCGCTCAGCCTCTTTGTCCATTCGATTTGGAGCGCATGATAGTAACTCCATGACGATCCGGTGATCGCCAGATTAGTTCCGTACAAGCCGTTCGGGCGACGTTCGTTGGTGCGAGGTACGCGGAAGCTGTACTCCAATGGTCCCAGCGTCACGTTATTCGGACATTGCGCATTAGTGGCAACGCCATTCAGGCCCGTGCCGGCGCAAAGAATGTCGGCCGCGGGACGAAGCACCTGTCCGCGAACATCAGTGCGGCGCGGGTCAGTCGCGCCGAATCCGCTAAGCGTGTAGAGCACGTCGGGAGCATTATTCGGATGATTGGCGACCCTTACGCCGTTCGCCGCATCGTGGACCGGAAGGTTGTACGACGCATATCGCAGCAGGCCGATGCCTCGATTGCCGGTGTAGGAGACGCGAAGAGCTGATTTGAAAGGCATTTGCCTCTCGACACTCAGGTTCCACTGTTGGGTGTAAGGCATCTCCAAACCCGGATCGATGTCTGTGATGGTGTGACGTGCCGTCTGTACGCCGGGGACAAAGACAAAACCATTGGTCGGATCTGCCAGGTTGTTCGGATTAAATCTGGCCGAAGCGACGGTTTCGTTATAGAGGATCGCGTTCGGAGGATTAAAGCGAACGGTGGCGCCACCCTGCGAGAAAACCGACTGAAACAGGCGGCCGTGGTAAATGCCATACCCGCCGCGGATTGAAGAATCTCCGGGACCGCCAAACACCCGTCCCAGGAACCCGCTCTCAAATCGCGGACTCCAGGCGAACCCGACGCGGGGCTCGATGTTGTCGGTGTCATTCCCGAAGATGTAGTTGATGCGGCCCCTGGCCTCGCGCGGCGCGTTAACAAATTCATAGCGCAGGCCGAGGTTCAGGGTCAGGTTCTCGCGGATTTTCCAGTTGTCTTCTGCGTAAAAGTTTGCTTCGTTGATCCGGTTCTCCAAAAAGAATGGACCAAAGCCCTTCTGGTAATTCTGGGTACACCCGTTCAGGAAATGATTGAAGCCGGTGACGTAGTTGATGCCGTTACAGATTCCATTGGTCACGCTGTTGTAAAAACCGCGCGAGAAGTTATCCGCAAGGTCATCGAGGTTTTGTCGCCGTATGTCGGTGCCGGCCTTGAAGTAATGGTCGCCGAAAAGCGTGGTGACGTTGTAAACAAACTGATGGTCTGTTTGATAGCGTTGGATGGGAAAGTTACCAGCACTGCCGATGCTCGACTGAGTCGTGATCGGACTCGGATTGAAAAAGCGAATAATCGGCGTGTCGTTGCCGGCAGCAATGTTTACCAGCGTAGTTCTGAGTCCCAACCCGTACCGGAATTCACCCACGGTCCGCGTTGTAAAGAGGTGCGTGTAAGTCAAACCGAGGTTCTGTTGCTTATGGTTTTGATCGGCCCTTTCGCCGATGATGATTTCGTCAGCAGCAAAACGTTGCCGCGTGTACTGCCAGCGACCGGTGAAGTTATCCTCTTCGCGCGGGTTCCAGTCAAAACGTCCTGAATAGTCGCGGGCGGGAAAATCAAAAGGCTGGACGCCGCGAAACACGCGCGGCCCGGCCAGTGGGTCATTGGGAACTGCATTCCTAAAGCGATCGATGGTTGCTTGTATGACCGCCCGGTTTCCAGGCGTGTTGTTTGCCGGAGTCTGAAGAAACCAGTTGGCCGGATTGCGCTCGGCCACGGTAAACACATCGCGGTTGTAGTTGTTGGCGCCGGTGTTCTCTGTATGGTCCAGGCTCACAAAACCGAAAAGCTTGTTCCGGATGACGGGAAAGCCGGAAGTAAAACCAAACTGATTGCGGCGCGTCACGCCTTTCTTAACTCCGGGCGCAAAGACATTGTTCGCGGCGTTCAAAGCACTGTCGTTGTGATACCAGTAAACATCGCCATGAAGACTGTTGGTGCCTGACTTGGTTTGGACCAACACTACCGCGCCATAGCCGCGGCCAAACTCGGCCGTGAAATTATTAGTGATGACCTGAAACTCTTTAATGGTCGAGAGTGATGCGCCCTGGCGATGTTGATTTTCGGACGAGTCATCGTTATTCACGCCGTTAATCTGAAAAGTCGCGCCGCGTGTGCCGGTGCCGTTAAAGTTAACCGACGATCCCGACGAGGCGGTGGGATTGTTCTGTCCTGAAGTGGGATTCTCGGAAAATCCGGTAAAGGTTTCGGCCAGTGTAAGAAAACTCCCCTGGTTTGCCGTTGGCTTGTCGAGAATCTCCTGCGTATTCAGCGATCCTTTGATCTCAGAATTGGTAGTGTTGATGGGCGCTTCCTGAGAGACCACCGTGACCGCCTCAGTGACCCCGGTAGGATTCATCGTTACATCCACCACGCGCGTTTGATTCAGACCAACCTCAATATTGTCTTTAACGATTGATGTGAACCCCTTCTGCGCAACCGTCACCGAGTATCGTCCAATCGGAATGAACGATGCCACATAGAAACCGTCGCTATTAGTCCGTAGCGTTCTTTCCTGTCCGGTATCAGCGTTCTTAAGCACTACGTCGGCGCCGGGCAGTACCGCCCCAGTCGAATCAGTGACAATACCCTGCAGGGTGCCAGTGACCGTTTGCGCCACAGCTACGGAAGCAAAGCAAAGTGAAAACGCCGCCGCCACCAGCAAGTGACGGATAGTACCGAACTGGTTTCTCATGATTTGGGGTCCTCTCGGTTGCAAGTTTTTTTTCGAAGGGTTTCCGGCACGGCGCCGGACATCTGAATCAATTGGGCAAGCTTTTTGGCGCGACCCGCGAGCAAACGGCGCGCTGACAAGTTACTTTCGGACTCGTCGAGCCTGTCCTAAGAACTATTTTTATGGCGGGCGGAAACCGTTACGAGACTGCTGTTAGTTTCCGTCAGTGCGCCGTCGTGCAACACATTGGAACGTGCAGAGGGCGGCGCCAAAAAACCCTGGCATTGAAGCGCCGTATTCTATGCGAGAGGCCGGTCACAAGCAAAGCTAAAAGAACTTATAAAATGAATAAGGATAAGTAATATGAGGGCACCGAAGGAGAAGGCTGATGTCGGAAAAAAGCCAGGCGCCTGCAAAGCTCTGATGAACCTTGCAGGCGCCTGGAAAAGCAGTTCGGCTAGAAGTTGAGTTTTACTCCAATCTGAATGCGTCGCGAATTGCTGATGACGCTGTCACGCACGCGTCCGAACGTCGACGAAGTGATGAAGCTGGTAGTGCTAATCGGGAAATCGAACGACGGCGAATTGGTCAGGTTGTTCACGTCCGCACGAAACTCCAGATTGCGCTGCTCGCCGAAATAAAATCGCTTGCGAGCGGTCAAACCCATGGTGAAAAATCTGGGTCCGCGGAAGAAGTTGCGGCCGGTGTTTCCCTGTTGACCGGGCGCCGGCGTAGAAAATTGCGCGCGTTGCGCAGCGGTGAAGATGAAGGTGGTGCCGGACTCCTGGACCAGGCGTCCCATGTCGGCAGAGCATCCGTTGCAATTAGCCATTGACTGCACCGCGTTGCTGAATGTGAAGGCTCCCGAGAAAACCGGGAACGGGCGCCCGCTCTCCCAAACGAACGAGTCGGCTAGTTCCCACCCGCTGACAATTTGGTTGACGATCCCCGAAGCGTTGCTCAGGAAACGCCGGCCCCGCCCAAACGGAAATTCGTAAACAGCGTAACCCTGGATGGCGTGTTTCCGATCAAAATCCGAGAGCGCGTAATTCAGGCTTCGGTCCTTGATATCAAACGGCGTATTGACCGAAGACGGCGATGCCGAAGTCAGCGACGCGGACCGCGAGACCACCGTGAATGCCGGGTCGAAGGATCGCGTGTCCTCAGACTTCGACAAGGTATAGCTCACTTGCATCAACAGGCCGCGGGCCGCGCGCCGGGAAATTTGAAACTCAAACGCGTGATAACGGGAATAGTCATGGCTGTCGAGCACGTTCACTGCTCCCGTGAATTGCGAGAAAGGCTGGAAGAACGATGGAGCAAAGCCGTTGACGGTGATCATCCGGCCGGCGGTGATCACACGCTGAGACACGGTCTGCGCCGCAGAGGCAACCGATCCCAAAGTTATGTCCGTGGTCACGAGATTGCGGAAGCTCGTGGTGCCGGTATTATTCGTGGTCGAGCCGGTGAACAGAGCATTCAACAAACAGCTATTGGCAGTAGCGCTGTTGCGGATCGTGTTGAAGGCCGACAGGAATGTTTCCCCCGGACAACGGGCATCGGCCGCCAGGATGTTTACCTGATTCAGGTCGTACGCTCCGAACAAGGCGACGCCACGCCGGCCAACATAATTAGCCTCCATGACGAACCCATGTCCCAGGTCACGTTGCACGCTTACTCCCCATTGATGAGTGCGCGGAAACCGCGTGTTCGGATCAAAGACCGTAATGGCGTTGGTTGAGAACGGAATCGGCTGACGCAACACGCCGGGCGTTGATGGTGGCACCAGCGCGGGAATACCAAAGCGCACGCGCGCCTGTTCATTGGGCTGCGCCGCAAAGCTGGTGTTGTTTATACCCAGGGAAGTGCCTGGGGTATTTGGAACTATTGCTGATGAAGCAACGAAAGAGTTCATGCGATCGAAAGCGAGCCGGTAGTTGCCTCGGATCGACATCTTACCCTCACCCGTCGGGTCCCACGCGAAACCGATGGTGGGCGCAAAGTTGTTCCAGCGATCGGGGAAGAATTGCCCTGGCCCCCACTTCACTGCATCCGATGGGGCCGAGCCCAAAACCAGCGGGCGATCCGGTACCAATACGGTACTGTTTTCGCCGGCCTTGGGCGCCATCTTGGGCTCCCAACGCAAACCGTAGTCGATCGTCAGATTCGGTCTTACCTTCCAGGAATCCTGAATGTAGAAATCGTATTCGTTGTATTTCGCCTGGTACAGAAACAGAGTTCCAGCCGGCGCAAAGGCCGCGTCGCTGGCGGCAACGAAGGCCTGCTGAATACTGCCGTAACGGCCCAGCAGGTCATTGATTGCCGACAGGAACGTGTTTCGATCGGTCGCATTGATCGCATTCGCGCCGGTTGTCGCCGGAACATTGAAATTTGTGCCCGGCGTATTAATAGTGCGCGAAAAATCAACTCGCAGATTCGTGTTTAGCCCACCGACAGAGCTGCGGATGTCATCGTGTTTTTGCAGGCGGAAATTAATACCACCGCGCCACGTATGCGCGCCCTTCTGAAAGCTGATGTTATCTACAAATTGATACGTGGTGACCGCGCGAAGATTATTGATGGGCGGCGTGAAATTAAAAGGATCGCGCGGCAGGTTAAGAATGAATGGGTTTTGAGTTCCATTCGGATCGGGATTATTGAAACTAAACGTGAACTTGCTGTACCCCAGGACAAGTTCATTCGTCCAGCGGGACGACGGCGTCCAGCGATAGTTGACAGCGAGATTCTTCGGGGTGCGGAAGGTATCTACAAAATTGAACTGGCTGTCAGGAAAAGACTTCAGCCCGGAGTTACCGTTGTCCCCTAATGTGTTCTGTGCACCCTGGGCATAGCGGATATACATGCTGTTGCGATCATTGAAAGTGTGATCAACTTTGACGACGAAATCCCATTGCTTCTCGTCAGAAGGCGCTGCAAAACTAAAGCCGGCGGTGTTCAATCCATCTCCGACGGAAAAGTTATTCGGAAGCGGCGCCGCATTTATCAGCCTCTGCGTCGTGGGATCCAGTCCGCAATTCGTCGGCTGCGTAAGACACAGCGGATCGTTGGCCACGACGTTGTAGGTAAGAACGTTCACGCCGGGCAGGACATTTCCCGCCGCGTCAATCGAGGGATTGCCGGTTCCGGCCGGAGCATTCTGCGCGCCCACGCGGTAACGCAGGAGGCCGGTTCGGGCCTGCGCGGTGTAAACAGTGCGGGTCGTGAGAATCGACTGAGTCGCGCGCAACAGTTGCAGATTAGTAAAGAAGTAGGTCCGGCTCTTGCGGCCGTTGGTGAAGCTGGGACCGCCTTCGCCAAACCGCGGCAGGTAAAGCGGGCCGCCGAGCGAACCCCCAAAAATGTGTTGCACAAACTGGCCCTTCAACCTGCTGTTCAAATTGTTTTCGTACTCGTTGGCATTCAGCGCCGGTGTGCGGTAAAGCTCGAACAGCGTCCCGTGATACTGATCACTTCCGGACCTGGTGACCATCGAAATCTGCGCGCCGCTCGAGCGGCCCAACTCGGCGGTGAAGTTGCTGGTCACAACCTGAAACTGCGTGATCGAATCCGGATTTGGCCGCAGCGGAGTGAAGTTAGATCCGCCTGAGCTTGATTCATTTATGTCGATGCCATCCAGCGTAAAGTTGAATGCGCGGTCACGTGCGCCATGCACGTGCACGTTGCCTCCGGTGTTGCCTCCGGTCCCGGCGACGCCGTTGCCGATCACACCAGGCTCAAGCGACACAAACTCGAGCGGATTCCGGCCACGAGTACCGACAATCGGCAGCGCTTCCAACGAACGTTGCTCGACCGTATTACCAAAATTTCCGGAGCTGCTGGTCTGCACCACCTCAGCCGCGCCCTGAATGGTAACTACGTCGCTTATCTCGCCAACCTCGAGCGTGACATCCACGGTTGCGGGTTGATTCACATTGACGTGATTTCCATTAGAAAGGAACTTCTTGAACCCCTGCTTCTCAACCAGCACTGAATAGGTGCCGATCTGAATCGAGTCGAAGACGTAGGTTCCTGAGCCGCTGGTCTCAGTGGTAAAGGCAACCTTGGTGGCTTCGTTCGTCAAAGTAACGGTCGCGCCGGGAACCGCTGCCCCCGCCTGATCGAGAACCGTTCCGGTAATGCGCGACGCTGTCCCCTGAGAAAAAGCGAGCGGCGACATGACAAAGATCACGACTGTGCTAAGGATCAATGCAGCTTTTTTCATGACAGGCTCCTCGTTGATGGAAATCAATTTGCGATCGGAAAGGCGCGGTGCGCGCCGTGACCAGGTCCTTTCGGCGAATACTTCAAACCCCTTGAGTGGTTGCTCTTCGGGCGGAAGGTGCTCGAAGCGGCGATATTCTATTGAAGAAAGCGACTGCCGAAAAGCTAAAAGAACTTATCAGAGAAATAAGTATTGGTGATGAGTCTCATCAGACTCATCAAACTGGCTTGGGGCCAGGAATAAGAACGAATAGCCCACTTCGCCTCTCAGGCAAAAGGATGCTTGGATAGTGACCGGGATTTACTTTGCTGCCTTTGGCAACTCTTCGCGCCTTTGCGTGAAATCTATTCCACGCACGTGATGTTTCACGCAAAGCCGCAAAGCAAAGCCGAAGGCGCCAGGAAGAACTGCAACCCGATCGGCTTCAGGCCGTAACGTAGGCGGCCTGAACTCCGCTCAAAAAATCCCAAAGAGATTTGGCGGCGGCGCCGGCGGCGGTCACGGCCTTCTCGCGAGCTTCTTCTGTCGCGCACTCATCATTCAGGATTTTCATTTCCGCCTGGCGGTGCACCAGGTCGACCGACTCATGCACGGTGAAAAACGAAACGGCGCGCTCATCGGTGATGCCGTGATACTCCTGCAGTCCTTCGCGCTTGGTCCGGGCGACTTCGGGAATTTGCGATTCGTACGCATACAGGGCCGCGATGCCTTGTACGTAGTCGGGACTGGAGGTCAGAGATTTAAGTTGCTGAACTGATTCCACAGTCGACGGCAACAGCTCAGCCGTCTTAACGTCATCGCGCGAAACTCCCAGACCCTCCGCGAAACGCAGCCACAACTCGGGATGATTGTGTTCGCCGCGTTCTTCTTCGACAAGATTTTCCAGCAATAACTGGCGCACTTTCAGATCGTCACACCGGGAGTGTACGGCGCTGACATAAGTCGGAAACGCCTTAACGTGGGCATAGTATTGTTTTGCGTATTCCCTTAGGGTCGTGATGTCGAGCTTGCCCTCGTTCCAAAGTTGATAAAAAGGATGGCTCAACATCGCGTGTTTGGCGATCGCTTCATCGATCTGTTGTTTGAACATCTGCTTTGTCATCTCCGACCTCCCTGTTTGATAGCTGATTTATTTCCAACTGCAGGAATAGTTAACTCCCTGCGACTTCGCAATTTCCGTAAATCTTTCTTCGTAAGGCTTGGCGAATTCCTCAACGGTGCGCTTGATCTTGTTAAAGATACGGCAATGAAAGCTCTCTTTGGCAACCCTGTCGCGCAGATAGAGCATGGCGTTCGCCTCACCCCAGTATTCTCGATCTTCCCAAATCTGGACCGGATTGCCGCCCATCTGTTTCGCCAATTCAACCAGTCGGGGGTCATTAACATTGTGACCGTTACTGAGAAAGATCTTGTTGTACACCGGCACCAGTTTCACTTGTAAGCGATAGAGCGGCTCGGGCGTGGCTGCGATCCTCATGACGTGGCCCAGCTCATGCGCAATCTTGGTTGCCGCCAGCACGTTGCGGCTCAGCAGCCGGGCCGACTCGTACGGCGCAAGCGCATTCATTACCGGATAGTAAATCGAGTTCGGGTAGCCTTCATCAATCCTGCTGCCGAGAACGATGGTCGCCGCAACCAGCTCACCGGCGTCGTTCCACTTGTAGTTCCCGCTTCCGGCCCCGCGTTTGTTGTCCGGCGCCACCGTGATCGTCAACATCAGGTGGGAATGGCGCGCATACATGTCCCATTGCGTTCGGCCAATATCCGTCGACAGGAATTCATTCTTCCAGTCGTCGAATCGTTTCTTGTATTTGGGCTCGACCTCTTCCCGCAGGCCACCGGCGCGCGGGCCGTGAAAAAGACTTGCATGAAAAGAATGAGATAGTGAAGCTGTGGCTCGATCAAGTTTCGCGCCGTCGTTCAGACTGCGCACGTCCGCTCTGAGAAGGGACGGATCTGCGCCAAGTACACATCCAACGCCGAGCACAACCGCAACCAGCCGGGATTTCACGAGTCTTATCCTCCTTCGGAAAATCCAGTAGGAGTGAAATTTCTAAATTATTGCCGCAGACAAGTCAATAAGAACGTGGCACGGGCGTCTCGCCCGTGAACCACGCGCAGGATGCGCGTGCCACTTATCAATCATAAAGCAGCGCCTTTGATCGCGCGCGCCGGAATCCCTCCAGCGGGCCCGCCCACGAACGAACGATCGTCTCGGCCGCTTCTCCGCGCTTCAATCTTTCCAGGACATCAGCGTTCGCCAGCAAACGCAGGTAGTTATCAATCTTCCATTCAGCCGCATATAGATGGCGGAGCGCCGCCGCCACCTCGATTCCCATGGCCACGGATTGAAGCCTGACACGATCCGTGATGACGATGTTTATGCCGCCGCAGTCTTCGTTCTTAAACACAGACGCCTTTGGCGTAAATCGAATGGGGACAAAGCGCACGCCCGGAATCTTGCGAGCGTTCAAATAGCTCGCCAGCTTCGGTCCATCCAACCATGGCGCGCCGACAACCTCGAACGGCGTGTCCGTGCCGCGACCCACCGAGAGATTGGTCGTTTCCAACAAGCCTATGCCCGGATAGAGCGTTGCCTCAGTCAGGCTGCGCATGTTTGGCGATGGATTTCTCCACATCAGGCCAGTGCTGTCGAACCACATCGCGCGCCGCCAGTTCTCCATCTTGATCACTCGCAGGTTCGCGCCGATCTTGCGCTCTTCATTAAAAAATCGCGCCAGCTCTCCCGTCGTCATGCCATGCCGGACGGAAAGCGGGTGATAGACGACAAAGGAAAGCTTGTCAGTGTCTGCCAGCGGCCCTTCAACATCGAAACCATTAATCGGATTTGGCCGATCGAGCACGATAACGGAGATTTTCGCTTTGGCCGCTTCTTCCATCACGTAACCCAGGGTGGTGATGTAGGTGTAAAAGCGGGCGCCGATGTCCTGGATGTCGAAAACAATTGCGTCGAGGTCTTTTAACTGCTCAGGCTTCGGCCGGCGCGACTCGCCATACAACGAATAAATCGGCAGGCCAGTCTTCTCGTCTTTCGTGTCTGAAACGTTTTCATCAGCCAGGCCGCGCATGCCGTGCTCAGGAGAAAAGAGCATCGTCAGCTTCACGCCCGGCGCGCGGAACAAAACATCGATTGTCGATCGGCCGGCGCGATCCTGTCCCGTGTGATTGGTTACCAGTCCGATGCGCATGCCCGCCAAAGACTTGAAACCTTCGCGCTCAAGCACGTCGATGCCGGTGAGCACGTTCGCGTCTATCGCGGCGCGATTGGCGGCATCACGGTGCCGCACAAGATCGCTGAGGATTGCCGTCGCTGCGCTCACATACTGCGAACGCGCTTTATCCACCGTGGTGCTGGTGATCGCGCCGGCCACGATCGACGCGACGCGGCCACGCAATGACGCGACGTCGCCTTTTCCATTTGGATGAACGCGGTTGCTGAGAAACACAACGAACGTGTCAGTGGCCGGATCAAGCCAAAGCGACGTTCCGGTAAAACCTGTGTGGCCAAACGAGCCCAGCGGAAACAGATCGCCGCGATTGGTTGAGTAAGTAGTTGCGATGTCCCAGCCGAGTCCGCGCGCGCGTCCCTGATCATTAACGGCCTGGGGTGACGTCATCCTGGCTACCGACATCGGACTAAGAATGCGCGTCGGACCCAGACGGCCGCCATGCAAGATCATGCGGCAATAGATCGCCAGATCGTCGGCAGTCGAAAACAATCCCGCGTGACCGGCAACGCCGGCCATCCGGAACGAGGTGGGATCGTGTACCTGCCCGCGGAGCCAGCGCTCGCCTTCGGCCCCGGCGTCAGTTGCGTTGTCACCCAGATAACTCATTTGCCCGCGGCGCTTTTCGGTGGGCGCGACCCGCGGCAAGACTCTGGCCGCAGGATTGAATCCGGTGTCGCGCATGCCCAGCGGTACGAAGATGTTTCTCCTCGCAAACTCATCAAGGGTTTGTCCGCTGACGCGATGCACTACTTCACCGAGCGCGATATAACCGATATCGCTGTAAACGAAACGGCTCCCGGGCGGATTGCGCAGCGGTTCGCGGTACAAGCGCTTCATCGCCTCGTCGTACCCGACCCAGCGCTCGCGCAAATCAAAATCCGGCGCGAAGCCCGCAGTATGTGTCAACAGTTGCTCGATGGTGATCGTCTCGCGCCCCTCGCCTTTCATCTCGGGAATGAACTTGACTGCCAGGTCGTTGAGGCCGACCTGGCCGCGCTCGATCAGGATCATGATGCTGGTAGCAGTGGCGACCACTTTAGTCAGGCTGGCGAGATCGAACATCGTGTTCGTCGTCATCACTTCGCGGCTCGGCTCGACCGCCCGCGCTCCGTATGCCTTGCGCCAGACGACCTGGTCTTTATGCGAGACCAGCACCACCGCTCCCGGCAATTCCTTTTTTTCAATCGACTGCTGGACGACCGTGTCTATTTCGGCGAGGCGCTCAGTTGAAATGCCTGCGGGGACTTTATTGGATTTCGGATGTGCGGCGATGGGGCATGCGATCAGTAATGCAAGCGCCACCAACAATTTCAATTTGCGAAGAGTCATTGTCGATTTGAAGCGGCCTTCAGCTGAATTCCGGCGCCGCGAGAATACAGGCGGGGCAAAGAGATGGGCAAACGGCCGGTGACTGCGATCCTTCCCACCAGTACGTCAGCCGCCGCTCGTTGCAGACTTGGCATATCGCCATAAGCTACCAAATAAGTTTGCAGAGAAGGAAAACTCATCAACAGATACGGATTCCCAAAACTGATTCCAACCACCGGCGCTTTGCGATCAAGTAAAGCATTTAGCGCTTTCGCGCCCGGTTTCGGTAATGCGACGCTGGTCGCCTGGCCCGAACGCACGCGGCCATACATCGACACCACGATGACGTCCGCCGCCCGGGCGCGATCCAAAGCGTTCTGAATCTCAGCGTCGGATGAACGGTCGTCGAGCACTGCGGTGTCGATCTTTACTCCGGCGCGCGTCATGGCTCGGACGAAAGCCTGAGTAATCCACAATCTGTCCTCGCCATTGGTAACCGCCAGATTAAAAACTTTTGCAGTCGACTGTTTGAGCGGCAGCAGGTTCTCGTCATTTCGTACCAGGGTAATGGCATGCTCAGCAATCTCGTTTGCAAGAGTGCCGACTTGGCTGCCTGATACGATTTGATCGATGGCGTCGACCGGCGTAATACGCTCCTGCGACAGACCCAGATCGTATTTGGCCGCTAGAATTTTGCGGGTTGATTGCTCGATACGCTGCTCGGTAAGTCTTCCACTTTTTACGGCTGCGACCACGCCGCGAAATGCCGCATCCGGATCAGCGGGCTTAAGAAGTTGATCGGCGCCCGCCTCGAGCGCGCGCACGGAAGCCTCTTCCTGCGTGAAAAAGAGTGTCAGGCCACTCATGCTCATCGCGTCGGTAACGATCAGTCCTTCGAATTTGAGGTCGTTGCGCAGGATTGCGTTCACCACTGGCGATAGGGTTGTGGGCATCGTGCCTGTTTCGGTCACTATCTCACCATCCTCGTTCGTGTCCTGCGGTTTCAGTTTCACGTCGCGCGGCAGGGGCGTAATAGCGGTCGGATCGATCAGCGGTAATCCGATGTGCCCGTTCATAACCGCGCCCACCCCGGCATCCACGGCCGCGCGAAAAGGAACGAGCTCGACACTGTTCAGCCGTTCGCGAGTCACTTTGATTTCCGGCAAACCACGATGCGAGTCAGTAGCGGTGTCGCCGTGTCCGGGAAAATGCTTGGCAGTCGCTATCACCCCGCCTTGCTGTGCCCCGGTGACAAATGCCGCTACGAATTTTGCGACCTCAGCCGGATCTTCGCCGTAAGAACGAACATTGATGACCGGATTGTCGGCGTTGTTATTCACGTCCGCGACCGGGGCGTAGATCTGCTGCACTCCGAGGGCGCGCGCTTCGCGGGCGGTAAGCTCGCCTGCCCGCCGCGCGTATTCCGGATTGCCGGTAGCGGCGATTGCCATGTTCCACGGAACGTTAACCGTATCGTCGAATCGCATGCCGGCGCCCGCTTCCAGATCGGCGGAGATCAGCAGTGGGTACTTCGCCAGTTGTTGCATGCGATTGACCAGCATCACCGATTCGTAGACGGGCCCGCGAAAAAGAATGATTCCGCCGACATGGTTGTCGACGATCTGATGACGAAGGGTTTTGAAGCCTTCACTTTCCTGATTGAGAAACGTGGCGTTAATACCAACTGAGATTGACTGCCCGACCTTTTCCTCTAGCGACATGCGCTTGAGTTGCTTGTCGGCCCACTTCAGTGCGTCCTTCGAAGGCTGGCGCGGATAGGGTTTGTAGTTCGCGCCTTCGAAAGCCGGGTTTGCACTTCTGCCTGACTGCGGTGACAGCAGCAGCCCAACGAATGCGGCCATGATGGCAATCGCGATCGCCCGGCTCCATGATTGTTTGATTTGAGTCATCGGAAGTTTCGAATCAATCCGACGCATCCGCGCTCGTCGGAGACAATTCATCCCGGCGGTTCGCAGGCGCCGGTGAAAACGCAAAGCCTGCCAGCCAGGCAACGATCAGCGTAATGGTGCTGCCGATAAAAACGTACCAGGTCCACGCAATGTTGGTGGCGAAGCGAATGTAAAGCATTGCCGCGCAACTGACCAGCATTCCGATTAGCGCAGGCGGCTCGCTCACCTTCCGCAGGAAAACTCCGACCAGAAAAACCCCCAGCACCGGGCCATTGATTAAAGAGGCTACCGATAACGCCTGGTCCAAAGCAGAGCGCTGCTTGTTGCGCACCGCCAGCGCTACGCCAATCTGCACCACGCCCCACAAAAGAGTCATCCAGTGCGAGACTTTCAGGTAATGCTCATCACTCTTGCGTTGGCGGAATGAACGGTAAAGGTCGTTTACGGAAGTCGCCGCGATCGAATTTAACGAAGACGACATTGCCGCCGCGAAGATGGCTGCCACCACCAGCCCCGACAATCCCGTGGGGAGATGCCTGGTAATAAAATCAGGAAACACGCGGTCGCCTCCGGAAAATGGAAACGCCGCAGAGCTCGCCGTCACGTAGCCCGGGTCCGAGTACGGGTGATAGAAAGCAAACAACAACACACCGATAAACAGAAACCCTATGAACTGCACCAGCACGATTGCGCCGCTGGTGAGGAGCGCAGTGGCCGCCCGGCGCGCGCGATCAGTGCAAAGATAACGCTGCACCAGATACTGATCCGTTCCATGCGTGCTCATCGTGAGAAAGCATCCGCCGATCAGGCCGGCCCAGAACGTAAACGTCTTTGACAGATCGAATGAAAAATCGAAGAGCGAGAATTTGTTGTACTGCGCGGCCACTGAAGCCGCTGCCGACATGCCGCCGTCGATCGAGCTGGTAAGAATCACCGCCGCGGCAATTGCGCCGGCGATGTAGATGCCGAGCTGTACTACCTCAACCCAAATGACTGCTTCCATGCCGCCAAAATAGGTGAAGACAATCATCGCCACGCCAATCAGGATTACTGAAGCAACCGTAATCGTCTCGGCGTTTGCGGCGGGCTGAAACGACGTGTATACGGCAGCCAACACGATCGCCGTCAGTAGGAGGCGGATGCCGTCTGCGATATTGCGCATCACTACAAATAGCGATGCCGCCAGCATTTTGATCTTTCCGCCGAAGCGGCGATCGAGGAGCTGATAGACGGTCAGCAGCTCGCCGCGAAAGTATGAGGGAATAAAAAGAAGCGCGATGACAATGCGCCCCAGCATGTAACCGAAGACCAGTTGCAGGAATTGGAAATTGCCGCCACGCGCGAACGCGATTCCCGGCACCGAAATGAAGGTGATGGTCGAGGTCTCAGTGGCGACGATTGAAAATGCGACGGCCCACCACGGCACCGAGCGGTCACCCAGAAAATAATCGCTGGTCGTCTTCTGCTTGCGGGCAAACCAGGTCCCAAACAGGACGATCCCGATTAGATATCCGAAGATGATTGCGAGATCGAGGGCCTTCATCAGCGAATCGGCGCTCCGAATAGGAGCGCAGTGTTTATAGAACCTATTGCCGTGTTCGAATCAGGCGCGACCGAGGATTACAAGAAATCGCGCTGAATAGTTAGTAACGACCCTTACTATAAACGTTCCGTTCCCACGGAACGAAAACCAAGTCTACGAGTTCCTTTTCCCGATGGCCTCAACAGCATGAAGCACTACTCCAGAAGCTGCCTGCAAAGCCGCTTTCGCTTCGTTCACATCGCAGCCGGTTCTGGCCATCACAATCGCCGTCGGCAGATCTCCGTCCGTCTTCTGCAGCGCTGCATTTGCCTGCGCCTCGTCAACGCCGGCTTCCGCCATCAAAATTCTTACCGCCCGCGCCAGCAATTTTGTATTGCGAGTTTGGACATTCGTCATCCGGTTGCCGGTGACGTAGCCCAACCGAACCAGGGTCGCCGTAGAAAGCATGTTCAGGACCATCTTCTGCGCGGTGCCGGCTTTCAGCCGAGTCGAGCCGGCCACAACTTCCGCACCAACTTCAGGCACGATGGCCAGTTCCGCTGCTTTGGTAATCGGCGAATCGGGTACACACGTGATCGCCGCTGTGAAAGCTCCCTGCGTGCGCGCCCATTCGACGGCGCCGACCGTGTAGGGCGTGCGGCCGGATGCGGCGATGCCTACCAACGCATCGTGCGCGGTGAAGCCCCGTTCCTTCAGGTCACGCGCGCCGGCGTCGGCATCATCTTCTGAAGCTTCTACTGCGCGGTAACAAGCTTCGTAGCCTCCGGCAATGACCGCCTGTACAAGTTCCGGTGAAACACCAAAGGTCGGTGGACACTCAGCCGCGTCCAGTACACCAAGTCTTCCAGACGTGCCGGTGCCGATATAGAAAAGCCGGCCCTGTTCACGCAGGCGCGCCGCGATGCAGTCAACCGCCTGGCCTATCTCTGAAAGAACTGCGCGCACGGCCGCCGCAACCAGGCCATCCTCGTCATTCATCGTACGCACGATTTCCAGCGATGAGAGCGAGCTGAGGTTGGATGTGCGCGGATTTTCCTGTTCAGTGACCGGAAGGCTCTCTGCAGTCATCCTCGAAGTTTCGGGTTTCAAGTTTAAAGTTTCAAGTCCCGCCGCCCACCAGGCGTGGGCCTGGG
>DATENS010000046.1:0-9072 GCA_035274925.1 Pyrinomonadaceae bacterium
AGAGAACTGGCGCGCAGTCTGGATACTGAATCCTTCTATGCCGATCCGCGTGAGATTCTGAACGTCAGCGAGACCGCCCGACGGATCGCCGCTATCACCGGTCAGAACCGTGAAGACCTCGCGGCGCGGCTGCGCGAAGCAAAAGAATCCAACAAAAAGTTCATTTGGCTGATCCGGCGTCTCGATTTGCAGTCGGCGACAAAACTGGACGAGATGAATCTGGACGGTGTCTATTCGCGCAAAGAACCCAAGCGCTACTACCCGAACGATTCGTTGGCGGCGCATGTGCTGGGCTTCGTCGGCACCGACGAGATCGGGCTGGGCGGGGTCGAGCAGTACTACAACGAAAAAATTCGCGGAGAATCCGGGAAGGTTTACGTCGAAGTCGACCGCGAGCGCCGCGCCTTCGAAAGTTATGAAGTGCAAGCGCATCCGGGCCAGACGGTTGTGCTCACCATCGATCAGACGATCCAGTTCCGTACCGAGCAGGCGTTATTCGCCGCGGTTGAGCGTAGCCAGGCTAAGTCTGGCACCGCGATCGTCATGGACCCACACACGGGAGAAATCCTCGCACTCGCCAACGCACCGGCTTTCGATCCCAATCGCCCGGCGAACGATCCGGCTGAGAGCCGGACGAACGGCGCGCTGCAATATATTTACGAGCCGGGCTCGACTTTCAAAGTTGTCGCCTATTCGGCGGCGATTGAAAAAGGTTTGGTTACTGCCGATGACAAGATTAATTGTCAGATGGGCACGATTACCGTGGCGGGCCGTTTGATTCATGACCATAAACCGTTTGGCGTGCTCTCTGTGTCGGATGCGCTGGCGCAATCGAGCAACGTCGGCGCCATCAAGCTTGGTCTGCTGGTAGGTAATGATTCCATGTACGAGTATTCGAAGCGCATGGGATTTGGCACGCGGACCGGAATCGATCTGCCCGGTGAATCACCGGGAATTCTTAGGCCTCTGAACCGCTGGCAGCCGTCTTCGATCGGATCGATCGCCATCGGTCAGGAGATTGGCGTCACGCCGGTGCAGATGGCGGCCGCTTATTCCGTCCTGGCCAATGGCGGTTCGTGGGTCAAGCCACACGTGGTGCGAGAATTACGCTCCGCCGACAACGCAGTTTTGTATCAAGCCAAACCGGAATCGCGCCCGGCGCTGAAACTTGAGACCGTGCAGGCGCTCCGCGGGATGCTGGAAGGTGTGACCTTGCACGGCACCGCTCGTAAGGCGCAGGTCGAAGGTTACAGTGCGGCTGGAAAAACCGGCACCGCGCAAAAGATCGATCACGGCGCCTATTCGGCGACTAAATACATTGGTTCGTTCGTTGGGTTCGCGCCGGTTAACAACCCGGCAGTCGTAATTATTGTAGTAATCGACGAACCCCGGGGCGCGTACCACGGTGGCGATGTGGCTGCCCCGGTGTTCCGTGAGATTGCCGAGCAGATACTTCCAGAGTTGAGCGTTACCCCCGACATCGAGCTGAAAGCCGGCAGCGAACTAATCGCCCAGGTGCATCAACCTTCGCCACAAGTAGTCAAGGAGATGGCGCGCGAAAACGAACAGCGTGAAGCAACGCTGCCGAAAGTTACGGTCAAGAACCTCAGCGGGCGCGCCAGTGAGGTTGTGTTCGCCGCCGCGACTCGACGCGGCGCGCTGATGCCTGACTTGCGGGGTCAAAGCGTACGCGACGCGGCTCGGATGTGTTCGCAGCTTGGCTTGAGACTCGAGGCGCGCGGCGAAGGACGTGCGATTCGTCAGAATCCAGTGGCGGGGACCGAAGTGAACTCAGGTCAGTCAGTCCAGGTTGAGTTTGGACGAAGCCATTAGTCAGAACCGCCTGCGGTAGCGGGCGGTTGATCATCGATGCTTACCGAGCTGATATTAAAGATCGACCACCCGCTACCGCAGGTGGTTCTGACATGAACATTCAGACGGCAGCAAAATTAATGGGCGCGACGGTTGACGGGCTGCGCTCAGAGCTCTTTGACAAAGAAATAATTGACTTCTCGATCGACTCGCGCACGACGGATGCAGGCGAGCTCTTCTTCGCCTTGTCGCAACCGGACTATGAACGAGCGGGATTCAACGGGGAATTTGCCGACGCTCATGATTTTATTGCCGGCGCCTTTGACCGCGGCGCAGTGGCCGCCGTTGCCCGGCGCGAACGAGTCATCGGCGACGGAAAGTTCGAGTCGCTGGGCGATAGATTATTGATGGTTGACGATGTGATCGCTGCGCTTCAAACCCTGGCGCGAAAGGTCTACGAACAATGGGCCCGGCCCGTGGTGGGAATTACCGGCAGCGCGGGAAAGACGACGACCAAGGAGCTGACGGCGCACATTCTTGCGCATTGCGGCTATCGGCTTCTGAAAAGTGAACGCAATTATAACAACGGGCTCGGGCTGCCGCTGTCAGTCCTGCAGCTCGTCAGTCATGGCCACAGCCCGGAAAACTATGATCTCGCAGTGCTCGAAATGGGTATGTCCTCCCCCACGCACGAGATTCGACGTCTCGTGCAAATCACGCCGCCCGACATCGGCGTGGAATTAATGGTCGCGCCGGTGCATCTCGAGCACCTGGGCACGATCGAAACAGTGGCGGCGATGAAAGCCGAGCTGATTGAGGGCCTGAAGCCGGGCGGCACGGCGGTGCTTAACGCTGATGACGATTTAGTGATGGAGATGAAGTCAAAAACAGATGGACCGGTGCTAACTTTCGGCGTGCAGAACGAGGCCGACGTGATGGCGCGCGAGATTGACGCCTCGCGTTTCGGTTCCATTCGGTTTCGTTTGCAGACCCCGGCGGGAGATGCGGCAGCGGAGCTTCCTATGACTGGTGGCCATAATCTGATGAACGCTTTGGCGGCATCCGCGGTGGCGACTGCGTTGAAGGTCAAGCCGGAATTGATCGCCGACGCGCTGCGTTCGGCAAAGCCGCCCCGGATGCGCGGCGAAGTTCTGGATTTCGCGACCGGCTTTACCGTCGTGGACGATTCGTACAATTCGAATCCGCGATCGCTGATCAGCATGGCCCGCACGGTGGCGGACGCGCGCGAGCGAGTAAAACGGCGCGTGATCATTGCCGGCGAGATGATGGAGTTAGGCCCGGACGCGCCGGACATGCACCGGCAGGTGGGCCGGCAGATCGCGGAGTCAGGCGTCGAAGTGTTATGGGGCGTGCGCGGGTTGGCGAGCGAGATTGTGACGGGCGCCCGCGAAGCAGGGCTCACCGGTGCGCGGTTCTTTGAATCGTCCGACGATGCCGCGACGGCCGCAATTGATGAGATTCGCGAAGGCGATCTCGTTCTGGTCAAAGGGTCGCGCAGTGTCGAAACCGATCGGATTGTGGCTGCGTTGAAAGAGAAATTTCCGTTAGTTGGTGAGAGCCGATGACGTCAGTAGTTCAGTGGCCAGTTGTCAGTGGCCCCGCATCAACTGGCCAATGACTACTGACCACTGACAATTAACTAGATGATCTATTACATCCTTTACGAACTGATTTTTGGCCACTTCAAAGATCGGGAGTGGTATCTCGTAAAAGCTCTGAATGTTTTTCAGTACGTCACGTTTCGTACGGCGTACGCAACGGTCACGGCCCTTTTGATTTCCCTGGTGTTCGGCCGAAGAGTGATCGAGGGATTGAAAAGTTGGAACATCGGTCAGCAGATTCGCGAAGAGGGTCCGCAGGCACACATCGCCAAGCGAGATACGCCAACCATGGGCGGCGTCCTGTTGATGGCCTCAGTAATGATTTCGACGCTGATGTGGGCGCGGCTTTCGAGCGTTTACGTTTGGGTGACGATGCTGGCGACGCTCGCGTTCGGCGCGGTTGGTTTCGCGGATGATTACCTGAAGCTGGTTAAGCGGCGCAGTTTGGGCTTGACCGGCCGCCAGAAGCTGACCTTCCAATTTCTGATCGCCATTGCGGTCTGGATCGCCCTGTTCGTCTTCACGCGCTATTTTGAAACCAAGTACTCATGGAACCTCAGCATTCCATTCTTCAAAGAGACGGCCGAGCCCAATGGCATCAGCACGATCGGTCCTTATCTATATCTGGCGCTGATCGTGATCGTGCTGCTGGGTTGGACGAATGCGGTGAATCTGACCGACGGCCTCGACGGACTGGCGATCAGCGTAACGTTCATCGCCATGACGGCGTTGACGGCCTTTACGTATTTGAGCAGCGACCTGCGCTGGGCAAAGTACCTGGACATTACACACCGGCCCGAAGCAGCGGAGCTGACGGTTTTTTGCGGCGCCATGGCGGGCGCCAGCCTGGGATTTCTCTGGTTCAACGCGCCGCCGGCCGAAGTCTTTATGGGTGACGTGGGTAGCTTGGCAATCGGCGGGGCGATCGGAACGATCGCGGTACTCACGAAACAGGAACTGATGCTGGTGATGGTGGGCGGCGTGTTTGTTCTCGAGGCGCTTTCAGTGATGCTGCAGGTGAGCGTGTTCAAGATGACGAAACGGACGAGCGGGGTGGGTCGTCGTGTCTTCAAGATGACTCCCTTGCATCACCATTTCGAAATGGTGGGCTGGAAAGAGCCGAAAATTGTTTTTCGCTTCTTGATTTTGGCGATCCTGTTTGCGCTGTTGAGTCTTTCGACATTGAAGCTTCGGTGATCCGTTTAGAGTCGGGCTACCGCCACGGGTGGCGGGAATAACCGCCTCTAAACAATTAGGAAGGCAGTGAAATTGTTTGGATGTTGCCGGGAAAAAAGTTCTGGTTATTGGCGCGGCTCGCAGCGGTATTGCCAGCGCGCGGTTTCTCGCGCAACGCGGCGCGACGGTGGCGCTGAACGACCGCAAGCCGCTGAGTGAGTGGTCGCCGGCAGCGCTTGATTTGAAAACTGAAGGAATCGGGACAATCGCGGGCGACCCGCCGGGTTGGTTGTTAGACCAGATCGACTTGGTGGTGATTAGCCCGGGCGTTCCGACCAAAGCCATTCCGATTCGTTACGCGCATCGGCGCGGCGCTGAAGTCATCGGTGAGATCGAATTGGCCTCGCGGTTTTTGCGTGGACGCATCGTGGCCATCACCGGAACTAACGGTAAGACGACAACGACCAGCCTGATTGGACAGATGTTGAGCGACGCAGGAATCAACGTGCAAGTGGGTGGCAATATCGGTACGGCGCTCATCTCGATGGTTGACACGTCCCGCGACGATAGCTGGACAGTAGTTGAGGTCTCGAGCTTTCAACTTGAGACCATCGTTGACTTTCATCCGACGGTGGCGGCAGTGCTGAACGTCACGCCGAATCACATGGATCGATACGAATCGGTGATGGATTACGCGGCGGCCAAGCATCGAATCTTCATGAATCAAACGGCAGGAGACGTGGCCATTCTTAACGCGGATGACGAGATCGTCTCGTCGTGGTCAAGTGGCCTGCGCGCCCACGTCGTGCACTTCAGCGTAAAGAACGAGCCCGCTGAAGGATTGTTTCTGCGCGGCCGGGATTTGATTTCACGCACTGCTCAAGCCGAACGCATATTAATGACCCGCGACGACATGAAACTGCGCGGTATCCATAACGTCGAGAATGTGTTAGCTGCGCTAGCTGCGGGATTGGCCTGCGGCGTATCGCCTGACTCGTTGCGCGAAACGGTGCGGCGCTTTGAGCCGGTCGAACACCGCCTCGAGGAAGTCGTCGAGATAAACGGCGTGCGTTTCTTCAATGATTCGAAAGCCACGAGCGTTGATGCCACGATCAAAGCACTGGAAGCCTTCGCGGATGATCGGGGAAAGGTAATCCTGATTCTCGGAGGCCGGGGAAAACAGGCGCCGTACGCACCGCTCGCCTCACTAGTCAGGAAATGCGTTCGCCGAATGATTCTGATCGGCGAGGACGCCCCGACTATCGAAAAAGAACTAGGCAGTGACGCGCCGTTCGAATCTGCGCAGACAATGCACGAGGCCGTGGCAAAAGCATTCGCGGCTGCGGAACCGGGAGATGTTGTGCTGCTGGCTCCGGCCTGTGCCAGCTTCGATATGTTCGACAGTTTCGAACATCGAGGAAAAGTCTTTAAAAAGGAAGTCTCAAGTTTGAAGTTTCAGATTTCAACTTCGGCTAGTTAACTTGAACCTTGAAACTCGAAACCGTTATGGCTGTGCCGCAGAAATTACAAATAGATCGATGGTTGTTCTCGGCGACCATCGGCCTCGCACTGTTTGGCGTGGTCATGGTTTACAGCGCGTCCGCAATGATTGCGGTGCAGGAAAACCACAGCCAGTTTCACTATGTCATCAAGCAGGGCGTGTGGACCATCATCGGTTTTGGCGCAATGTTCCTGGCGATGCGTTTTGATTATCAACGTCTCAACCGAGCGTGGATTGTTTACGGACTGCTCGCGGTGACAATTTTCATGCTGGTGGCCGTGTTCGGGTTCCCGCCCGTCAACGGCGCGCGTCGTTGGATTAAGCTGAGCGGTTTTTCGGCGCAACCTTCGGAAGTGGCAAAGTTGTCACTCGCTCTGTTCCTCGCTTATTTCCTTGAAAGGCGAGCCGGAGAAGAAGAGTCGTTTTGGAAGACCTTTCTGCCGTGCATGTTTGTTCTCGGGATCATCGCCGGGCTGGTCGCCAAAGAACCTGATCTGGGAACTGCGCTAATGCTGGCGATAATTTGTCTGACCATGTGTTTCGCGGCCGGGGCGCGCCCGCGTCACATGGCTTATGCGGCAGTGCCGGCAGTTCTGTTTGTAGGCAAGATGCTGATCTTCACGCCTTTCCGCATGAAACGGCTTTCGGCCTTCATCGACCCGTGGGCGGATTCGCAGGGAACCGGTTACCAGGTTGTGCAGTCGCTGATTGCGGTGGGCTCCGGAGGCCAGCATGGGTTGGGATTTGCCCAGGGCCGTCAGAAGCTGCTGTTTCTCCCGTTCGCGCATTCAGATTTCATCTTTGCGGTAATCGGAGAAGAGTTGGGTTTGATTGGCGCGCTGATAGTCGTTCTCGTGTTCGCCGTGTTTCTGTGGCGCGGCATCCGAGCTGCGCTGCGTGCACCTGATCGTTTTGGCATGTTACTGGGCATCGGCATCGTGGTTGGGATCGTGTCGCAAGCGCTACTGAACATTAGCGTCGTGCTGGCCCTGGTACCGACCAAGGGAATTCCGCTGCCTTTTATTTCGTATGGCGGCTCGTCTTTGGTGCCGACGCTGACCGCAGTAGGAATTCTGCTGAACATTTCTCAGTATGCTCCGTTGGGCGGGCGGGCCTCGTCTGGTTTGGACGACTATGAAGAAGATTGGCAGTCTGAGCGGCCGAAGAAAAAACGTCGCGCGGTGCGGCAGCCCCGGCGGCTCGGGGTGGCGCGAGCGCGTTAGGGTTAACTGATGCGCGTGCTGATTGCCGCCGGCGGGACCGGCGGACACATTTATCCGGGAATCGCCGTCGCCAACGAAATCATGCGGCGCGACGCAGCTTCGGTTGTCAGGTTTGTCGGCACCGCAAAAGGACTCGAAAATCGGCTGGTGCCGAACGCGGGATTTGAACTATCGATCATTGAAAGCCAGGGGCTAAAGAATGTCAGCCTGATCGCGAAAATGCGTGGCTTGCTCGTGCTGCCGAAAAGTTTTTTTTCGGCCCGCCGTGTAATTCGCGAGTTTCGTCCCGACATTGTGGTGGGCGCCGGCGGTTACGTTTCCGGTCCGGTGCTGTTGGCCGCTTCACAAATGAAGTTGCCGACCATGGTGATGGATTCGAACGCGCTGCCCGGATGGACCAATCGGGTATTAGCTAGATTCGTTGACAGAGCCGCGGTTTCGTTCACCGAAGCGCTTGCGCATTTTCGTGGCAAGGGAGTGCTCACCGGCAATCCGGTACGCAGCGAGTTCTTTGAGATTCCGGCAAAAGCGCACGACGCCACGCGAATGTCTATTCTGGTGTTCGGTGGCTCGCAGGGCGCGCGGGCGATAAATGAAGCGATGATTGCAGCGTTACCAAAACTAAACGCGAACAAGAGTCGCTTGCATATAACGCATCAGACAGGGGCAGCCGATCTGGAAAAGGTCCAGAATGGCTATCGCGACGCCGGCTGGGAGGGTAACGTCGAAGTGAAAGCCTACATCGACGATATGGTAAGCGAATTCAGCCAGGCTGATTTGATTGTTTCGCGCGCCGGTGCAACGACTACGGCTGAGCTGATAGCCGCGGGCAGGGCAGCCATTATGGTTCCATTTCCGTTAGCGGCGGATGATCATCAACGAAAGAATGCCGAGGCTTTGGAAACGGCCGGCGCAGCCAAAATGATTCTGCAGAGAGACTTGAACGGCAATCGCTTGGCGGAAGAGATAATTTCATTGATTGAATCGCCGGAAAAAATCGTGACGATGGAAAACGCCGGCCGGAAAATTGGGCGGCGCGATGCGGCAGCCGCCACGGTTGATTTGATGGAAGAATTAGTCAGTGGACAGTAGTCAGTGGTCAGTTGCAAACTGCAAAGACCAAAGATCAACTGACAACTGACAACTGACCAACAAAATGTTCAGACGTTTTCAGCACGTTCACTTCGTAGGGATTGGCGGGATCGGCATGTCCGGCATCGCCGAAGTCCTGGCGAACCTGAACTTTCGCGTCTCCGGCTCAGATCAGAAAAAATCCGAGGTCACCGCGCACCTGGAAGAACTGGGCGTCGAAGTGACTGAGGGCCATGCGGCTGAGAACGTCGGCGATGCGCACGTGGTGGTGCGCTCAACCGCGGTGCGGGACGACAATCCGGAGATCATCGAAGCTCGCCGCCGTTCTATTCCCGTCATTCCCCGAGCTGAGATGCTGGCCGAGCTGATGCGCATGAAGCCGCACACGGTGGCGGTGGCCGGATCGCATGGCAAGACCACCACCACTTCAATGGTGGCAACGGTGCTGGGAATTGCGGGTCTCGATCCGACTTTTGTGATTGGCGGCATTGTGCGCACGTATCGCGCGAACGCGCGGCTTGGCAAGAGCCAGTTGATGGTTGTGGAAGCCGATGAAAGCGACCGGTCGTTCTTAATGCTCACGCCGACGATAGCCGTGGTGACGAACATCGATCGCGAACACATGGACTACTACCATGACATGGAA
>DATENS010000047.1:0-20058 GCA_035274925.1 Pyrinomonadaceae bacterium
ATTGAGGCGGCCAGCAGCGGGCTGTCTTCAATCGGCGCAAACGCATAAATTCCAGAACGCCCGCGGCTATTCCATTTCACCCGTTCGATGGCCGCGTGCAGCAGACGTTTGTCGGAAGTGAATTGCTGAAGGGCGCCGACCCCTGCGCCGGTGCGAATAATCGCCACCAGATCCCCTTCTTGCATTCGCTCGTCGACGAACTTCCGCAGCGCGGCACGGACGAAGTGAACGCTCTCAAACGAGAGACCCAGATCGTCAACCACCAGGGCCACCGTGCGCCGCACTTGTTCCGGACGCAGCACTACCGGTGGCGGCGGAGGCGGCGCAGGCGTTTTGCCCTTGCGCTCGGATCGCGCGGGTGCCGGGGCAACTCTTTCACGGCCGGTGATGAATGAAAAGTTTGTAATTTTTTGAGGCTTGCCGTCTTCGAGGATCTCAAAGTCTTCCGGCCGCAAATTCGGAATGGGCCGGCCTTTCTTGTCGGTAACCGTAACATCCACCTGCACCAGATTCGACGTGATGCGAACCACGTCATTAGGTTCCTGTTCCGGCGAGGTCCTGGGTGGGGCCGGCTGCTGTGCCGCGATATTTGTAAGCAGCGAAAGGGTGAGTAGTAGAGACGGAGATACGTGCTTCATATTTTTTTTGAGGCTAGTGCTTAAAGGAGGGGAGACTTGAACCTTCATAAAATAAAACAAAAGGGGAGGTATCGTAAAGACTACCTCCCCAAAGTTCAATCAGCGAATTGGATTGATTACCAATTGAACCTGGCCGCTAGTTGAATGACACGCGGGTTGCTGCTGAACACCGTGTCGGCACGGTTGAAGTCCGTGTTGCCGGCAAAGATGGTGTTGTACTGGGCAACGCCCGTTGTGCCAATCGGGGCTACGTCATTTGGCGAGCCCGGAATGTACTGCGGGTGGTTGAACGCGTTGAAGAAATCAGCGCGAAGCTGAAATCTCTTGCTGCCCTCTCCAATTCTGAAGTTCTTGAATATGGAGAAGTCCACGTTGTTGATGCCGGGCATCTGCAACGTGTTGCGGCCCGAGTTCGATACCGCGCCAGAACCGGCACGGATGTACCGAGCGTTCGGATTATCTGCCCGATAAGCGACCGTCTGGCCGGCAGTGTTGGTCAGAGCCGTCACAGTGCTGAAAGTACCGTCAACGCCGTTCGGGTTAATGATCGCGCGGTCAGGCGCCGCATCACCGTTACCGTTGGCATCAACACCGCTCAGCACAGTCGCCTTCTCGCCAGACTCCAGAGTCCAGGTACCGCTGAACTGGAATCCGCCCAGCAGCGACCGCACCCACTTGTTCGAGTCATTCTTGAACCACGGGAGTTCATAGATGCTCGAGAAGACGAAGCGATGACGACGATCCAGTGCTGAATCCGATTTCTCAATCGACAGGTCCTGAAACTCCTGGACGCGTCGGGGTGAAAGCACGGTCGAGAAGACCTCAGCCGTGGTGTCGTCAATAAGGTGACTCCAGGTGTAAGCCGCCGTCATTTGGAAGCCGTCAGCGAAACGCCTGGTGAGTTGTGCCGAGGCGGCATGGTAGTTCGAGTTTCCATTTGACAGGAAGCCGATTACGTTGGTGCCGCCGAATCCCGCATTAGCGAAACGCGGAACAAAGTTTGAACGCGCATTGATCTGCGCTAAGGTCAACGGCAGAGCATCGAGCTGCGCCTGCGTCGGAGTCGTCAGGAACGTGGGCAAACCAGGCCGGCCCAGCGTTGGAGCAACTCTTCCGATTTTGTTGATGCGGTTCTGCGTGAGCAGGTGAACACCCTTCGTTCCCAGGTAGCGGGTCTCAAGCGACCAATTGTCCATGAACTGACGCTGGAAGCTCAGTGTCCAGGTCAGGGAGTACGGAACTTCCTGATCCGGGATCCATGAACCAGTAAGAGCGCGTGCCTGTGCTGCAGTCAAATTAGGACCTCCAGCAGTGTCAGGCAGAGCGCCGCCGGCGATAAAGCCCGGCGTATAGGCGTTGAGATCCGGCACGTCAAGAGTGACGGTGACCTGCGGCGGCGGAGCCAGAATGTACAGGTTATCGAAGATATAGTCGTAAGCCATCGAGAATCCTGCACGAATCGAACTCCGTCCGTTGTTGCCAAAGATGGTACCGAGCATGCCATCGTTGTAGTTAGGAGACCAGGCCATGCCTACTCTCGGCCCGAAGTTCCACATCTGTTCCTTCGGCTCGCCAAAGGTAATCAGGCCGGGAACTGAAGCAATCGCATTCAGACGCTGAGCGTTAGCGCCCTTCGGCACTTCCTGATACGAGTGGTTAACACCCATGTTCAGGGTCAAATTCGGACGAATGCGCCAGTCATCCTGGATGAACGTGTAAAGGATCTTCTGATCGCCATAGTAGGGTGAAACGCCCACTGAGCGCTCGCCCAGAAGGTTCGGGACCAGATCGTACAGGAAGTACTGTAACTGGCTGTACTGATAGTCGCCGCGCTCGCGCTGAGTGAATCCCTGTGGCGAGATGATCTTGCGGAAGTCACCACCAAACTTGATCGAGTGGTTGCCCCACAGGTAAGTCATGTTGTCCACGAGCTGATAGTTGTTCTCGATACCCTTCTGCGGAGCGTTCGGATCCGGACCGATGTCAAGGCCGAGATCGCCCAGGCCGATGTTCGGGAACACGGTCAGACCGGGGAAAAGCTGCGGGCCGACCGGGAAGTTACCTTCAGAACGGCGAAACGCAAGCCGAAACTCGTTCGACAGGTTCGACGTGAAGCCGTGGAAATTCGAGTAGGAGAACAGCCGCTGTTTGCCCGGAATCGTAGCAAAGAAGACGGGCAGGTTGGCCGCTGTGTCAATGGTAACGAAATTGGTCATGTTGAAGCGGAAACGATGCGTGGTGTTCTCGCTCTGGTTCCAGTCGATATTGATCACGCCGTTGTTCTGCTTCAGGAAGTTCGGCGCCGGGAATGCAACGTCACCGACGGGTACGTTCAGAAGAGTGCCGCCGACGCAATTACCAGTGCCTACCTGGGGCCGAACCGAGCACACTTGAATGGTGCCTGTCGAAGTGGGCGCAACCGGCACGTATGTATTCAACACACCGCGGTTGGTGGCCGAGACGCCGGTAGCACCGCCAGCAGGCAGCCCATTCAGGATCGTAAAACCCGCAGCAGTCGGAGTCGTGATATTTCCGGCCGACGCTGCGGCGCCCTGCTGAAGCCGCTCATACGCGAAATAGAAGAACAGCTTGTCCTTGCCGCTCCAGAATCTGCGATCTTCGCCGGTGAAGTTCGGGATTGGCACTGGGCCGCCCATGTTAAAGCCACCGCGGAAGAAGTCAGAGCGCGGCATGAAAAGATCGCCGTCAGCGCGATTACGAGTGATGCCTGCATTCTTCTGTAGGGTGTCGAGGGCGTTCAGGTAACGATTACGGATGAAGCCGTAGACCGAACCGTGATAGTCATTCGTTCCAGACTTCGTAATCGTGATGAACTGTCCACCGTTGGATCGGGCGTACTCTGCCGAGAACTGGTTCTGCAAAAGCGAGAACTCAGCGACGTTCTCAGGCGAGACATAACTCTGCGGGCCGGTCACTGACTTGTCATTATTGTCAATGCCGTCGAGCATGAAGTTATTGTTGCGTGGACGCTGTCCACCGACCGCACCACCGGTTCCGACACCGACACCGCCAGTGCTGGAGACGTTCGGCGCAATCAGGGCGAGGTTATTAACGCCGCCACCAAAGGCTCCGCCGACGTTGGTCTGCGCAAGCTCAACAACCTGGCGGCTGTCAAAGCCCTTGCTTAAGTCCGCCGTCGTCGTTTGCACCAGTTCCGCACCACCGGCACTGACAGTTACAGTTTCAGAAATCTGACCAGCCTGCAATTGCACTGGTACGTCAACCGGCTGGTTAATCTGCACTGCCACGTCATTGACTTCAGCCTTCTTGAAGTTTGTGCCTTCAACCGTGATGGTGTAGTCAGTGCCGGGTGTCAGGTTGGTAAATTCGAAGGTGCCGCCATCCGAAGTCGTGGTGGTCTTCGATTCAGTGGTTGATTTCTTTGTGATTGTTACTTTCGCACCTGGTACGACCGCGCCCTGGGGATCCACCACGGTTCCGGTAACCTTACCAGTGGTGGTCTGAGCGTGTGCCGTAAAGGCAATTAGAGCCAGAGATAACGCCAGCCCTAACATCAAAAATTTTCTCATTTCTTGTTCCTTTCGTTGGAGAAGTGTTCCGAGGAAGACCTTCTTTATCTTCATTGAAATCAGCGGCCAAATCCCGGGGAAGACAGTGTCGCGGGTGTTCTGGCCTTTAATAATTCCGGTTCCGTTGGCTGGCTCAGGGCTTCCGAATATCCTTGTCACAAATCTATTTCTGCCTGACCTGCCTCAAAAAGGTTAAATTCCACTGGCTTCTAGGCAATGGTGGTGCCATAAGAAAGCCGAGTGATTCGCACCGAAAAACGCTGGATTTCCAAGGTTTCGGCGGCGGTTTACATATCCGAAATTTCGGTTTTATTCCGAAATTCCGTAGCCTGAAGATTGGCGGGCAGAGATGCCCCATGATTACCCAACATCCTTGCCCGATGGGCGTTTCACCCTTGGTCCACCAACAGGCGCCGGGCGGGGACTTTACTTTCACCGGCGAAGAGGGCGGCGCACCGGTCGCGAGCCTCATGGTAAACTCAGCGCACACTTAGCTGTTCTTCGACAAATGTCCCAGCGAATCTATCGCGATCCGGTTCACAACATCATCCCTCTGCGTGACGACACGCCCGAGGGGCGATTGATGATCCGTTTGATCGATACACCGGAATTTCAGCGGCTCCGCAGGGTCAAACAACTCGGCCTCGGTTTGTACACCTATCAGGGCGCCGAGCACTCCCGGTTCACACATAGCCTGGGCGCGCTGCACCTGATGACACGAATCCTCAACCGGCTCAGCGAGGCCTATCAAATCGCGCCGGAGGATCGAGTTGCCGTGCGCGCTGCGGCGTTGCTTCATGACGTGGGGCATGCGCCCTTCTCACACGCGATGGAAAAGGTGCTCGAGATTCATCACGAACACTTGACGATGCTGGCCGTGACGTCAGCAGACACGCGGTTGTTTCAAACCTTGAGCGAATACTCGGAAGACTTGCCGCAACGCGTGGCTTCGATCATCGAGGGAAATTTCAAGCCGGCAGCCTTAGCACAACTGGTTTCGTCACAGCTCGACGTTGACCGCATGGATTATCTGTTGCGCGACTCGCTGATGACGGGAGCCAAGTACGGCCTTTACGACCTCGAATGGATAATCAACGCCCTGCAAATAGACGAAGACGGCGATCGCGTCTACGTCGCTGCCCGGGGAATTTATGCGGTCGAAGAATACTTGCAGGCGCGCTATTACATGTTTCGCCAGGTCTATTTTCATCGCACGTTGCGATCTGCGGAGGCGGTCCTGCGTGCCGCATTGCGCCGCGCCCTGGAGTTAACCGCCGCGGGCGAAGAAGTGTGGTGCGCACCCGGGGCGTCATTCGCAAAAGTGCTCGGACACCGGAAGTTGACGATCCACGAGCACCTGGAAATCGATGATTCGGACGTCATCTTCCATTTGAAGCAATGGCAACGGGCTGTTGATCCAATTCTGAGTGATCTCAGTCGCCGATTCGTTGAGCGCCTGCTGTTCAAAGCGATCGATCTCGACATGCCTGAGAATGAACGCGCTGGTTTCATAACCGCGGCGCGCGACGTTGTCGTCAGGGGCGGGTTCTCAGCCGATTACTACTTCATAGAAGATCGCGCTACGGATGTGCCGTACTACGGCTACTACACGGGCGAAGGAGCCGAGCCGCGCGCGCGCATCTATGTCGAGGACGGTTACGCGCATCCGCAGATTCGCGAGATCAGCGAAGTCAGTGAAGCAGTGCGCGGACTGCGGCGCGGCTATGAACTGCACCGCGTTTGTTTCCCCGCCGAAGTGAAGGATGAAGTGTACAAGCTTTACCACGGCGTCTCGCCGGCGTGTGCGAATCGGACAAATGCTTAGGTTCTCAGGTCTTTGTGCAAACGGCTGATGGAGCTTCAGTTGCAAAAGGTTTACCTCGCCGCGCTCTTAATTCTCGTGGCCATTTCAGCGAGCGCCGCGCAATCAGTCCAGCGGCCCATTCGGGTCGCCATTCTCGACTTCGGCGAAACACAAACCAGCCAGCGCGTGGTCGAAAAGATTGCGCAAAGCATCGCCTCGGTTCGTGAGTTCCAGGTGGTCGACCGCGACCAGGCGCGCGCCGCAGTGCGCGGCACGGACTATCGAGGCTCGCTGAACATGACCGTCGAAGAGGCGCGTGACCTCGGGGCGGCCATCGGCTGTGATTTTTTCTTCACCGGCGAAGCGCAAAACCTGCGCCGGTTTCCTTCGGAAACGCCGGCGTACTTTGAATCTTATGCAGCGATCTATTTAGTTAGCGCGCGCACCGGCCGGCTGGTTGCTTGGGACCGGCTTTCGCTCAAACGTCCGCAAGCAAATGAGTCAGAGCAGGCTTTACTGGCTAAGCTCGCGACGCAGAGTTTTGCGGATGAGCAGAAACAGAACATGCGCCGCGCTCTTGAAGACGAGAGAGCGGAACGGGCACATGCGATCGAGAGTGGCGCCCCCGTGATCGAAGTTATGGCCGATGAACAAGTTGATAACGTGACGGGCACGCGACCGCCGCGTCCATACCGGCGATTGAAACCGGCTTATCCTGAAGCGGCCGCACTTGCCGAAGTCGAGGCCACAGTCGATGCGCTCGTAGATGTCGATGAAAAGGGTGAAGTCGCGCGCGCCCAGATTGCGCGGTGGGCGGGTTACGGCCTGGATCAATCGGTACTGGACACGGTGAAGCAGCTACATTTTTTCCCTGCAATGCGTGAGGGAGTTGCCGTGCCGATGCGCGTGCTGCTGCGCTACAACTTCCGCAAGCCGCCGAAGTAAGAGTGGCATGAGCGTCTCGCCCATGATTACGGGCAAGATGCGCGTGCCACTACCGTTTCGGTTTGTACCGCTCGATGAGCATGTCCTGCCGGCTGGGCTCTTTCGCTTCTCGTCCCCGAATAAAGACGTGCTCAACCTGGGTTGAGAACTCAAAAGGATCGCCGCTCCAGACCACGATGTTTGCATCTCGTCCGGCTTGCAGCGAGCCGATCCGATCGCTAACTCCAAACAATTCTGCCGGAGCCAGGGTGATTGCCCTTAACGCGTCGTCGTAAGACATGCCATAAGCGACCGCGCTTCCGGCTTCGTACTTAATATTTCTGGCGTTGAAGCGTGACTCTCCGCCATCGTTGTTGCTCACTAGCACCACAGTTACGCCGGCGCGGCGAAGCAAGGCAGCGTTGTCCTGCCGCTGGTTTAGTGTGGCGAAGCTCGAAGGGATGTTGTTCATCGCACCGACCAAAACGGGCACGCGGGCCGCGGCGAGGCGATCGGCGCAGAGCCAGGCTTCGGCGCCGCTCGAGATGGCGATCTTGAGGCGATAATCGCGGGCCAGAGCCAGCGCCGCGTCGATCTCGTCCATTCGATTTGCATCTATGATCAGAAGCATTCTGCCCTCGATCACAGGAATTAACGCTTCGAGGTCGTCTCTTCTGGCGATCAACGTGCGGGTGGCCGCGCGTTCATAGTCGACGCGGCGCTGAAAGTAGAACTTCGCGTCATCGAAAAGCGTGCGCAGCTTGCCAATCAATTCGCCGTGGGCCGTGGTGCCGGCGGCGGTTGTGTTATTGACTTGCGCGATCATAGCTACCGGGGCCCGGCGAATCATGTTCGCTGCCGGGCCGGCTACCAGATCGATGACCGCCGCCTGGCCGGAAATTAAGCCCCCCTGCGGGAAGATTGCCGCAGTGGTCACGCCTTCGTTGCGCGTGGGCACGAACAAAACCGAACTGGGATTCAGTCCATCCCAGACTTTGAACGAAGCGGCCACGTTGTTCTCGCCCCTGGCCGCAACATCATTGGTGGCTCTCACCTGATCGATCTCGATGACGCCAAGTTCGGTGGTTGAGTTGATTAATCCGGGCGTGACAATTTTCCCGGTGGCATCAATCTTTGTCGCATTAGCGGGAATCGTGACGTTCGTGCCAACCGCAACGATTACGCCGTCGCGAATCAGGACCGTGCCGCTGTTGATCGGCGCCCCGCTGACGGGATAGACCTTGCCGTTGGTGATGGCGATGGTTTGGGCAGCCGCTGAGGCCGACACGGCGCCAAGAAGAACAGCTGCAAACAAGAGTTTTCGCATGTCAGTTGTTCTCCTTTACGTTGCCGAGCTCAAAATCCGTGCGCCAGCGCTCGGTGTCGCTTCGATCGTAAAGCAACGCTCCGTCAATCCAGACCTTTTCCGCTTTCGAATAGATGCTGAAAGGGTTTCCGGACCACAGCACCACATCGGCATTCTTTCCTGCTTCGATCGATCCGATCTTGTCATCCAGCCCCAGCGCCCACGCCGGATTAATTGTCAGCCAACGAATGGCTTGATCTTCAGTCACCATGATTCCCGACGCGCGCCCCGCGTACATTGCTTTGGCAACTTCCTGATTGAGACGTTGCGCGCCCAGCGCGCTGTCAGAGTGAATCATCGTGCGCGCGCCAAAGGCATCGGTGATCGCGAGATTCGCCTTGATCGAATCGTTCGCTTCCATTTTGAATGCGCCCCAATCGGCCCATTCAGCCGCGCCGATATCATTCGCTTTGAGAAGATCGGCAACTTTGTACGCCTCGACAGAATGATGGAAGGCGCGAATCTTGTAGCCAAACTCTTTGGCGATATCGATCATCTGGGCCATCTCGTCAGCGCGATAACAGTGGTTGTGGACCAGGATGTTTCCTCGCAAAACTTCGGAGAGTGTTTCGAGTCCCAGGTCGCGTCCCGGTGCATCGCCTTTGTGCGTGGCGTTCCACGCGTCCCACTTGCGCCGGTATCCTTCGGCCTGAATCCACGCCGCGCGGTAACCGGCCACATTCCCCATGCGGGTTGATGGCCCACGCTGTTGATAGACGCGCTTGGGGTTTTCGCCACACGCCATCTTCAAACCGTATTTGGCGCCGGGGAATTTCATTCCCTGCACGGTGCGTGAAGGGACCAACTTCAGCACGACGCTACGGCCTCCGATCAGGTTTGCCGAACCGGGCAGGACCTGCATGGTAGTGAGGCCGCCGGCGAGCGCGCGGGGAATCTGCGGATCCTGAGGCCAGACCGAATGTTCAGCCCACACGTTCGCGGTGACTGGATTGGTCGCTTCGTTTCCGTCGCTGTTGGCGTCGCCCCCGGGGGCCGGATAATCGCCGATGTGCGAATGAACGTCGATCAGTCCCGGCGTAACGTATTTTCCACTCCCATCAATCACTAAAGCGTCCGGCGGCGCCGCGACCGACGTTCCCACGGCGGCAATCTTTCCGTCCCGCAGCAAAACAGAACCATTCGAGATCGTTGGTCCCGCTGCCGTCAGGATAGTGACGTTGCGAATCAATGTGGTCCGCCGCGGAAACGGTTTGTAGGTGCTGGGAAACGGATCAGCATTCGGGAAAGACGTTCCCCCCGGACCAGGCGTGGGCGCCGGCGAGGGCGTCGGTGCAGCCGTGCTCTGAGGGGCCGGAGATTTAGCTTCCCTGGGCTGCGTATTTTGCGGCAACAGTTGCGTGGCAAAAGCCAGCAAGAGACACGTGCAAGCGAGAATACGAACAATCGAGTTCATAAAAATTCTTAACCTGAGTTGGTTTTATCCGAGCGCGCGCCATTCTCTAATAAGTCACGACAAGTGTCCAACATTTTTCTAAGTGGCACGCACAACTTGCGCGTGAATTAAGGGGCGGGACGCCAGTGCCACTCTGGATGCTCCCAGTGAGCCGGTGTTATCATCCGCATGAAACTCTCGGGGTGAATCCGAATCATGCTTTACCTTTCCCAGGTTTTGGGTCGACCCATTCTCGACCTTGAAGGCGAGCGTGTGGCCACGCTTAAAGATGTGATCGTGCGTCTGGGCGAGGATGATCATCCGCCGGTAGCCGGCTTTGTCGCCCGCTATCGCCGGCGAGACTTTTTTCTTTCGCGCTGGCGCATCTCGCACTTCGGTGAAGCCGGCGTGCGTTTGAACTCAGACATTCTTGACCTGGCGCCGTTCATGCGCCGTGAAGGCGAAGTCCTTTTGGCGCGCGATGTGCTCGATAAGCAACTGATCGACGTTGACGGCAAGCGGGTGGTCCGCGTCAACGATGTGCAAATCATCGAGGCCGCAAATCAATGGCGGGTCACGGGAGCGGATGTAAGCCTGCAAGGTCTGTGGCGACGTCTCGCGCCTTCGTTTCTGCGCCGTGACCGGCCGGTGGAAGTCATCGATTGGGCCGACGTCGGCTATCTCGCAACTCAAGCCGCTACCGTGCAGTTGAAATCTTCGCGAGGAAAACTGGCCCGGCTACATCCGGTTGAAATTGCTCGCCTGGCAGAGGCCTTTTCGTATCAGCACGGCGCCGAAATCGTCGAATTACTTGATGACGAGACCGCGGCGGAAACTCTCGAAGAAATGGCGGCGGAACGTCAGGCGCAAATCCTCGGTGATATGGATGAAGAGCGTGCGGCTGACATCCTCGAGCACATGTCGCCGGATGAAGCGGCCGACGTTCTTGGCGATTTGCCTGAGGCGAAGGCCGAAGACTTGCTTAATCGGATGGAAGACGACGAGCAGTCCGAAGTCGCAGAGCTCCTCACCTATGAAGACGATACCGCCGGCGGTTTGATGACCACTGAGTTCGTTACCGTGCCGCGTGATTTGACGGTGGGCGAGGCGCTCGCCCGGCTGCGCGAGATGGCCGAAACGCCGAACATGATTTACTACTTGTACGTCGTCGAGAGTGAAGGCTCCTGGAAAATGGAGGGCGTGATTGCGCTGAGAAGTTTGATCCTGTCGGATCAATCCGCGCCACTCGAGCAAGTGATGAGGACGGAAATGCAATTCGCACATCCGGACGACAACGCCGCCGACGTGGCGCAGAAGATTTCCGAATACAATCTCCTCGCCTTGCCCGTAATCGATGAGAGCGGCGACATCCTTGGCATCGTGACGGTCGATGACGCTATCGAGATCCTGTTGCCGAAAGATTGGCGGCAACGTCTGCCAAAGCTGTTTGGCTAGAGTTTGTCAGTACTACCTGCGTGAGCGGGTGGGTCGTACGATGGAAATGACCCCTGAGGAACCTCCAAGTGTCGGAACAAAGAACCAACGTCCGGGTTGCGGGCCGGCGCATCTTGCGTCGCGGCGCGCAGGGAGTGCGCCGCACGGTGGCACGCCGCCCTCGTTTGTTCCTGTATCTTTCAATCCTCGGTCCCGGCGTCATCACCGCCAATGCCGGTAACGATGCCGGCGGGATCGCCACTTTCGCTTCGGTTGGCGCCGACCACGGTTACAAGCTGCTCTGGTTATTGATTCCGCTGACAATCAGTTTGGGAATCGTGCAGGAAATGTGCGCGCGCATGGGCGCAGTCACCGGAAAGGGACTGGCCGATCTGATTCGCGAGCGTTTCGGCGTACGTTGGACCGCACTCGTCATGTTGGCGCTTCTGATCGCGAACGCCGGCGTGACGGTTTCAGAATTCGTGGGCATCGCCGCGGCGATGGAACTGTTTGGCGTGCCCCGGTTCATATCCATTCCCATCGCCGCTTTCGCCATCTGGTGGCTGGTGGTGAAAGGTTCTTATCAGCGAGTTGAGCGAGTCTTCCTCGTTATGTCACTCGTTTTTTTCGGTTACGTGGTGTCTGCTTTTCTCGCGCATCCGGACTGGGGGACCGTTGCCCGTGAGATGGCGCACCCGACTTTCGAACTCACGCCGTTGTTTCTCTTCACCTTCATCGCGATTATCGGCACCACGATATCGCCATACATGCAGGTGTTCATTCAATCTTCAGTAGTGGAAAAAGGCGTCAAGCCGGAAAACTACTCACTGACCCGAGCCGATGTCTGGATCGGAACAGTCTTCGCCATCCTGATTGTTTTCTTCATTGTGATCTCAACGGCGGCCACTCTGAACGTGCAAGGCGAGCACGTTGACTCAGCCGCGCACGCCGCGCGCGCCCTGCGTCCGCTGGCCAGCGGCTATGCCGAGATATTGTTCGGAGTGGGCCTATTCGGCGCATCGATGCTCGCGGCCGGAGTCGTGCCTCTGGCCACCGCCTATTCGATCACTGAGGCGTTCGGGTTTGAAAAAGGCGTATCGAGCAGTTTTCGCGAGGCCCCAATTTTCCTCGGTGTATTCACTTTTCTTGTGGTCCTGGGCGCGCTCTTCGGAATGATGCCCGGACTCCCGTTTATCCGCGTTCTGTTGGTAACCCAGGTCATTAACGGAATCCTGCTGCCGGTGATCCTGATCGCGATCCTTAGGCTGGTTAACAATCGGGACGTAATGGGCCGTCATGTAAACGGGCCCATCTATAATGTGGCCGCCTGGATCACCACGCTGGTCGTCTCTGGCTCTTCCGTGCTGCTGTTGGCGGTTACTCTCTTCCCTCGCCTTTTCGCACGGGTCGGCTGGTAGTGTGAGGTAGGCGTCGCGCTCGCGAATTACGTTCTAGCCACCTCTGCGTTTTGATGGTAAAAGGTAGCAGTTCTGAGCACGGGCCCACGGCCACTGACAAGACTGCATGGCAACCAAACCCAGGCAAAAGACCAACGTCCTCCTTTATCTGATCGGCACCGCAGTCGTTGGCCTCACTACTTTTGTGTTTTACAGGTTCTTCGCCTCCCCCACCGGCCCGCATCCTTTCGAAGGACTGATGCGGATTCCATGGCTGGTGTTACTGACGTTGCTGGCATACCTCGGCATACGCGTCCTTAACGCTTTGCTGTTTGACTTCGTGTTTCGGATTCGCAGCGGTTACGAAGCACCGACTCTGGTGCGAAACATCTTTACCCTGGTTACTCTCGCCATCTTTTTCGGGATCGTTTTCAGTAAGGTTTACCACGAACTTAACCTGGGCGCGCTGCTGACTACCTCAGCGATATTCGGTGTGATTATTGGTCTGGCTTTACAGGACACCCTGGGAAATTTCTTTTCGGGGATTTCCCTGCACGCTGATAGACCATTTCAGGTTGGTGACGTGATCGCTGTCGGAGAACACAAAATCACGGGCGTGGTAGAAGGCATCACCTGGCGGGCCGTCAAGATCCGCACCTTTCAGAATCATGTAATGCTGGTGAGCAACAGCCACGCCGCCAAAGAAGCAATCGAGGTTTGTCCCCGGGAAAACTTGAACGCCCGGCTGGTATTTTTCGGCACGCTCTATTCGGATTTTCCGGCCAAGACTATTCACGTCGTGCGCGAGGCGATACGCGACGCCGATAATGTCTCGCGCAAGATCACTCCGATCGTCCGCATTCGGAATCTCGGGGATTCATCGATCGACTGGGAAGTTAAATACTGGTTGGAAGACTATGCCAAGTACAACGACACCGATGCGCTGGTGAGGCAGTTGATTTGGTACGCCTTACGCCGGGCCAACATCACTTTTGCATTTCCCACACGGACGTTGCACGTCGAACGCAAATCGCGGGCGCCTCTGGCGATGGGGCCGCAACGCGAAATCATTGAGAGGCTGTCGGCCGTGGATATTTTCTCTCCACTTTCTTCAGAGGAGATCGAACGTCTGGCCGGAGCATCAATGCGGCATGTTTTTGCTCCGGGCGAGCTGGTGATACGTGCCGGCGACCAGGGCGGATCGATGTTCGTCGTCCACGGCGGCCGCGTGCAGGTTCAGGTGAGCGACGGCGGAGTCGCGCGCCCCGTAGCGATGCTGGGCGAAGGTGCTTTTTTCGGCGAGATGGCGCTCTTCACCGGCGAGCCCCGGACCGCCAGCGTTGTCGCGCTCGAAGAGACCGAAGTCCTCGAGATCGGTCACGCAGCAATGAAGCCCTTGTTTGAAACGAACCCCGATCTGGCTGAGTCCATTAGCTGGACCATCGCCGAAAGAAGAGCCGGCCTCGAAGCCTCGTCTCAACAGGCCTCGCAAACCGCCAAAACCGAATCTGCCGGCCTGTTAGCCTCAATCAAGCGGTTCTTCGGCCTCCGCGAAGAGTAACCTCCCAACCAACTTAACTCCAACTATTTTTGCAGTTACCTCTCGTGTGGCGATTTGCCGATCAACGTCTTTCGAGCGACTTGACAGACGCAGACTCAACTATTATTATGGCGACGTGCTCATGGCAAACGGCGGCGAATGGAGTTAGAGGCCGCGGACAACTTGAGCAAGAAGTTTTTTATCAGGAGGCTGTTTAGCTATGACTATTACTCGTTACGATCCGTTTCGGGATTTACGGAATCTCCAGGAAGAGGTAAACCGGCTGTTCACCGGAAATGTGGGCCGGTCATTTGATGACGAAGGAATCGCGCGTGGGTCGTGGAGCCCGAGCGTCGACATCTACGAGAACAAAGATCAGATCGTGCTCGAGGCCGAATTGCCCGGCATGAAGCGTGAAGACTTCGATCTATCAATCGAGAACAACGTCATCACGCTGCGCGGCGAACGTCACTTTGAAAAGAGAGACGACACCGATAACTATCACCGGGTCGAGCGCGCTTACGGCAGTTTCACGCGCTCGTTCACGCTTCCGAATACAGTTACGGGAGAAGGCGCTTCCGCGGATTACCGGAATGGCGTGCTTCGCGTGACTTTGCCGAAGCGCGAAGAGACGAAAGCTCGTCGCATTGAAATCAAAGCTGAAGGCGCCGGCGAAGGTCAGAAGACCATTGACGCCCGCAACGAAGGCGGGAAAGCAACGGCGGCGAACGGCTAATTTCATGACCGGTTTTTAATGAACAGGGCGCTGGCGGAGTCGTCAGTTGCCCTGTTTGCTTTCCGCGATTGTTCGGGTGGAGAATTGAACCAAACCGAAAAACCAGGAAAACGAAATTCATATTGAGCGATGCGTCTAGATAAATTCACATTGCGGGGCCAGGAAGCGATCCAGTCAGCCATTGAGCTGGCGGAACGAAACCAGAATCAGCAGGTCGAACCCGAGCACATTCTGTGCGCCATGCTGGATCAGCCTGAGGGGATCGTGCGTCCGTTAGTCGGCAAGTTGGGCGCGAACATTCAGGTTATCAAAAACGATTGCGAAGCGGCTGTCGCTCGCTTTCCGCGCGTCCAGGGTGGGCAACAGTATTTCAGTTCGCGGATGAGCCAGGTTTTTACGGCGGCCCAGAAACAGGCCGAGTCGATGCAGGACGAATACGTATCGACTGAACATCTGCTGCTGGCGCTTGCCGATGAAAAAGATGGTGAAGCCGGAAAGATTTTGCGCCAGCACGGGGTTAACCGCGACGACCTGCTAAAAGTTATCGAGCAGACTCGCGGCGGTACGCACATCACCGATCAAAACGCGGAAGCTAACTATCAGGCTCTGGCAAAGTACGCGCGCGATCTGACGGACCAGGCGCGCCAGGGGAAACTCGATCCGGTCATTGGCCGGGACGACGAAATTCGCCGCACCATTCAGGTGCTTTCGCGACGAACCAAGAATAACCCTGTGTTGATTGGCGAGCCGGGCGTGGGCAAGACCGCCATTGTCGAAGGCCTGGCCCAGCGGATTGTCTCAGGTGACGTTCCGGAAACGTTGCGCAACAAGCGGCTGGTCGGGCTGGATCTCGGTTCGATGCTGGCGGGCGCCAAGTATCGCGGCGAGTTTGAAGATCGCCTGAAGGCCGTGCTCAAAGAAATCGAAAACGCGCAGGGGCAGATCATTCTTTTTATCGACGAGCTGCACACGCTGGTGGGTGCGGGCGCTGCCGAAGGAGCCATCGACGCGTCGAACATGCTGAAACCGGCCCTGGCGCGAGGCGATTTGCGCTGCGTGGGCGCGACGACGCTGAACGAATACAAGAAGTACATTGAAAAAGACGCGGCGCTCGAGCGTCGTTTCCAGCAGATCTATGTGGGCGAGCCTACCGTCGAAGATACGATCGCGATTCTGCGCGGATTGAAAGAGCGCTACGAAGTGCACCACGGCGTGCGCATCAAGGACTCAGCAATTGTCGCAGCGGCGACGCTTTCCAATCGTTACATCACTGATCGTTTTCTTCCCGATAAGGCCATCGACCTGATTGATGAAGCCGCGTCGCGCTTGCGCATTGAGATTGATTCGCTGCCCCAGGAGATCGATCAGCTCGAGCGGGAAATCATGCAGCTCGAAATTGAACGCCAGGCACTCCAGCGCGAAGAGGACGCGCGGTCAAAGGCGCGGCTTGAAGAGATCGAGCAACGCATTGCTGATCTAAAAGAGAAATCGTCAGGGATGAAGGCGAAGTGGCAGTCCGAGAAAGAAGCCATCGAGCGCATGCGCTCAGCCAAGGCCGAACTGGAACAATTGCGCTTGCATCTGGATCAGGCGCGCAACGCGGGCGATTTGGCTCGCGCTTCCGAAATTCAGTACGGCCAGATTCCCGAAGTTGAGCGAAAGCTCGAAGTGGAACAAGGCAAGCTGGCAGAGATCCAACTTGAAGGCGTCACGCTCAAAGAGGAAGTTGACGAGGAAGATGTTGCCGAAGTCGTGGCGAAATGGACCGGTGTGCCCGTCTCGAAAATGCTCGAGGGCGAGATGCAAAAGCTTCTCACCATGGAAGAGCGGCTGAGCCAGCGCGTAATCGGACAGGACGAGGGACTGACCGCCGTCGCTAACGCGGTGCGACGCGCGCGTGCGGGGCTGCAGGATCCGAATCGCCCGGTTGGCTCTTTTATTTTTCTGGGTCCCACCGGTGTGGGAAAAACTGAAACAGCTCGCGCGCTGGCAGAATTCCTGTTCGACGACGAGCGCGCGATGATCCGCCTCGACATGTCTGAGTACATGGAAAAGCATGCTGTGGCGCGCATGATTGGCGCGCCACCCGGATACGTTGGTTACGAGGAAGGCGGACAGTTGACCGAAGCGGTCCGGCGCCGGCCTTACAGCGTGATTCTTTTTGATGAGATCGAAAAGGCGCACAGCGACGTATTTAATGTGTTGTTGCAAATTCTGGATGACGGCCGCCTGACCGACTCGAAAGGACGCACTGTCGATTTCAAGAACACCGTCCTGATCATGACCTCGAACCTGGGGTCGCGCGAGATCCAGGCAGTCAGCGAAGACGAAAAGCAGGTGCGCGAAGCGGTGATGGACGTTTTGCGCGAGCATTTCAAGCCGGAGTTTCTCAACCGTATCGACGATATCGTGATCTTTCACCGCTTATCGCGTGAGCAGATCAGCCAGATCATCGAGGTCCAGCTCGAACGGCTCAGGCATATGCTGCAAGAGAGAAACATTTCAATTGTGCTGGAGGATTCTGCGAAGGAGCTGCTGGCGCGGGAAGGGTACGATCCTAATTTTGGTGCAAGACCGCTGAAACGCGCCATTCAGACCATGATACAGAACCCGCTGGCGATGAAACTGCTGCGCGGCGAGATTGTTTCGGGGCAAACTGTGACCGTTTCCGCGGGTGACGGTCAAATGGAATTTGCTACCGATAAAGCTGCGGTAGCGGCCTGAGGGTGGCAACAGGGTTGGTGGCAAGCAAATTGCCTGATCGACGCCCGGCAGATTGTTGTTGCACTGAAACACAACGACGAATATGCTCAAGGCATCAAAGCGGTGCCCGCTTGATGGGATTTCATTCAATTTGAAACGGGGCGGGAAGCAGGGAACGAGGCCAAGTTGAACCAGATAACCGATTTAGGGGCATACAGAGATAAGTTCGGCGACAGTGGCCAGCGAGTGCTGGAAAAAGCCCTGGGCGAATCGAAACGGCGTGATCAGAATTACATCACCGTCGAGCACATTATTCATGCCCTGGCCCAGGAAGAACCAGACCTTTTCAATACTACGATTCGCAGCCTCTCGATCGATCCCGACGCGGTAACTCAAACCATCGATCGCCGTTTGGATAACGCGCGCCAGCATATCGGCAAAGGCTTTCGCATTGCTCCGGACACTACGGACCTCTTCAAGCGCGCGATGGAGCGCGCGCGTTCGCGTGGCCGGAAGACAATTGAATCAACCGACATTTTTGATGTGCTCTCGAAGGACGACAGCCTGCTCGTGGAAGTATTGCAGGGACTCGGCGCCAGGCCTGACGCAGTAGTCGAGCATATCAAGACAAATGTCGACGAGCGCGAGCGGCAGGAAGAACAGTATCGTAAGAAGTTTGAGCTGCCGCCTTATCTAAAGCACTTCGGCTTGTCTTTGAACCGCATGGCGCGGCTCGACAAGATCCCGCCCACCATCGGCCGCGAAAAAGAGATTCAACAAATCATCGAGATCCTTTGCCACCGCGAACGGGCGAACTCGCCGATGCTTGTGGGTGAGCCGGGCGTGGGCAAGACGGCCGTCATCGAAGGCGTCGCGCGCATGATCGAACTCGAACCTGAGAAGGTGCCCTCGCGTCTGCGCGGCTCGCACGTGGTCCAGCTGCAAATGGGCGGCATCGTGGCCGGTACGATGTTGCGCGGCATGTTTGAAGAACGCATTAAAGGCATCATCGACGAAGTTAAAGAGCGTGACAACCTGATTCTGTTCATCGACGAGGCCCACACCATCATCGGCGCCGGAGCGGCGCTGGGCACGTCTTCTGACGCAGCGAACATGTTCAAGTCGTCGTTGGCAAAAGGCGAAATGCGCATCATCGGCGCGACCACCATGACCGAGTACAAGGAGTACATCGCCGAAGATGAAGCGCTCGCGCGCCGTTTCCGGCTGGTCAAAGTTGACGAGCCCACGATCGGCGAAACGCGCCAGATTCTCATGGGCGTGAAACCACGGCTCGAGAAGAACTACTCCGTCAAGATTTCCGACGAAGCCATTAATACGGCTCTGGAAATGGCGCCAAAGTACATTCGCAACCTGCATCTGCCGGACAAAGCGATTGGCTGGCTCGACACTGCGGCGGTAAAAGTCGAAATCAACGAGCCGCACACGATGATCGTCAAGCCTGAACACGTAATCGATGTCATCTCGCAGGAATCACGAATTCCGCGTGACATGATCTTTCGTGACACCAGCGATCGGTTTGCACTGATCGAAGCGCAGCTCGCGCAGCGTGTGATTGGCCAGAAGGACGCTATCAAAGCGGTGGCCCAGCGCCTGCGGCTGAACAAGGGCCCGCTGAAGGAATCACATTACAAGCCGGACGGCGTGTTGCTGTTCCTGGGACCGACCGGCGTGGGCAAAACCGAATTGGCCAAAGCAGTGGCCGAGTTCATGTTTGGCGATGATCAGAAAATGGTCCGCCTCGACATGTCTGAGTACAGCGACGGCACCGTGGGGATCGAAAAACTGATTGGCATGCCGCGGGGTATTGTCGGATCAGAACGTGGCGGAATTCTCACTGAGCAATTACGCGAGAACCCGTACACGGTGCTGCTGCTCGATGAAGTCGAAAAAGCCAACCCGTACCTGATGAATTTGTTCCTTCAGGCTTTTGACGAAGGCTGGCTGACTGACGGCCGCGGCCGCCGCGTATATCTCTCGGATGCGATCGTGATCATGACGTCGAACCTTGGTTCGGACAGTTTCAAGAAATTCGAAAAACCGCTCGGCTTCGGCACCAAGACCAGCAGCGACTTTCGTCAGGTGAAGAAAGATGTAATGAAGGCGGCCGAGACACGCTTCTCCCCTGAGTTCCGCAACCGCATCGACGAGATCGTCGTGTTCTCGCCGCTGACCATGGACGAAGTCCGGCAGATCGCGCAGCTCTATCTCGATAAGACGCGCCGGCAGATGAAGCGCCAGGGCAAGTCGTTCGAGATTGCTGAAACAGCCGTGGACCTGGTGACTGAGAAAGGTTACAGCACAGCCTATGGCGCGCGATTCCTGAAGCGGTACATCGACGAACACGTCAAGCTTCCGATTACGAGCATGTGGAAGCAAGGATCGAAATTTACTGTCGACGTGGAAGATGGCGAGGTAGTCGCGAAAGCGTCCGGGGTTCACGACGCCGGTTCCAATGGCGGCTAAGATCGACGTGCGCGAATGTTTTGAGAAGAGCCTCAAAGGTAATCAATTTTTGAGGCTCTTTCTTCTTGCTCATTGGCTCTGACAATAT
>DATENS010000048.1:0-9932 GCA_035274925.1 Pyrinomonadaceae bacterium
ACCATGACGCGGTTCCAGGAGCTGATTGTTCGCCCCACCGGCGACGATCTTCACTTTCAATTGAGGGATGGTTGAATCATTAATGATCCCGCCGAGGGCACAGGGCGCAAACACGTCTGCATCACATCCATAAATGTCATCGGGTTCGACTCGCGTTGCGCCAAACTCTTTTACTACGCGTTCGACCTTGGCCGTATCGACATCTGTTGCCCTCAACCGGGCGCCGGCTTTGTGAAGATTAGACGCGAGGTAATAGCCGACGTTGCCGCATCCCTGAAGCGCGACCGTTCGCCCACTCAGTGTGTCTGCGCCCCAACAATGCTGGGCAGAAGCCTGAAGAGCGCGAAAGACACCACGCGCAGTTACCGGCGACGGATCGCCGGAACGTCCCATCAAACCCGCGACGTGCTTCGTCTCCTGGAGGACAACCTCCATGTCATGGGGATTTGTGCCGACATCTTCGGCCGTGATGTAACTTCCGCCGAACGTGTCGACGAACCGGCCGTGCGCGCGAAAGATTGCCTCGCGATCGACGCTTCCGCTATTGCGAAGCACGATGGATTTCCCGCCGCCGAGCGGCAATCCAGCGAGCGCGTTCTTATAAGTCATGCCGCGGGCCAGGCGCAGCAGATCATGAATCACTGCTTCGTTGTCCGGATAACTCCAAAAGCGGGTGCCGCCAACCGCCGGCCCGAGTTTCGTGCTGTGAATGGCGACAAATCCCCGATAGTCCCCTTCCTCCGCAGAAGCCACACGTTCGTATTCGCCGTTCGCTGTTTCCAGTTCAGTGATCTTCACGTTGCTTGGAGTGATTCCCCCGGGCTCAGTTGGTTGTCGTTCAAGGCAAGGCCGAATTATACGACGGCGCGTGGTTCAAATTCAGCCTGGCCAGGCCCGCTCCGAAACATTGGCACGTTGTCGTTAGCAAGATCACAGTAGCTGAAGCGTTAATACTTGCTGCCGTACTGGACCGTGATGTTGCCGCATTTCATCGTCACCGTTTCCACGCCGGGAATGAACTTATTGTTTTCCAGCTTAGCGGCGACGATTGCTACTGAGCCTAGTGCCACATCCGTGAGCTGGTACGTAATCAGAGTGGTCACCTTGTTCTTGTCACTGCGGCCTACGACCAGTTCAACCGACTTGAATTTCTCGCCTTTAACAAAGACCGAGCCGAGCCCCGGTGTCGCGGCATCAACGTTTTTCGTGATGGTAAATTCCTGATTATCGGCTTTGCCTTGTGGGATAGGGCCGTGGCCAAACGACTGGAGTTCGATATATTTTTCGTACGCTGGGAGCGTCGAGGTCCCATCAACGCGCGGATTCGTTTGCATGAGAATTACATCCATAGAGCCTCCTAGGTGAGACGGGTCAGACTGTTGAGAGCGGCTTATGCTACTCCTGTCTGCTGTTGCGGGCAATAAATGCTGGGACACATGGTTGTCCAAACAGCTTGAAGCCTTTTTTGCGCGGCTGTAGAATCCCTCCACCGAAAATCCAGACATCATCAGTGAGGTCCAAAACAATGCGAAAAAAATCACTAATCGTTGCGCTCGTTGCCCTTTTCATCGCCCTCACGTCGTTTCCGAACTCGAGTCTGGCCCAGGATTCGAAGAAAGCGGCCGGCCATGTTCACTACAAAGATCCGGGCAAGACTAATGCGGTCTCGAAAACGGGAGCGCTCGCGCCGCGGCTGCAGAAGCTCGGGGTTCATGTCTTTCCCGTGTCTACAAAGAACCGGCAGGCACAGCTCTTTATGAATCAGGGTTTGAATCTCGCTTACGCTTTTAATCACGCGGAGGCCGGCCGCGCGTTCCAGGAAGCAGCGCGCTTGGATCCTAATCTGGCAATGGCCTATTGGGGCGCGGCCCTCGTGCTCGGGCCAAACATCAATGCACCGATGGATGCCGCCAACGAGCCGAAAGCATTGGAGCTCGCGCAGAAGGCCGCTTCGCTCAAGTCACGCGCTTCCCTTCGCGAACAGGCTTACATCGATGCATTGACGAAGCGATATTCCGGCCGCGCGGAAGATCGTGTGGCGCGCGATCGCTCCTATGCCGATGCCATGCGCACGGTGCAACAACGATTTCCAAACGATCTCGATGCCGCGACCCTTTATGTTGAGTCAATGATGGACCTGCGGCCGTGGGGATACTGGACCCGCGATGGCCGTCCCTACGAAGGCACTGCCGCTATCGTCGCACTGACCGAAAAAATAATGGCGCGCAATCCGCAACATCCGGGAGCGCTCCATCTTTACATCCATCTGATGGAAGCCAACGAGGCTGGTAAAGCAGAACCGGCGGCTGACCGCTTGCTCACACTTATGCCGGCAGCAGGCCACATGGTGCATATGCCCGCGCACATTTATCAGCGCGTGGGTCGCTACGCTGATGCCGCTAAAAGCAACGAAATGGCGATCGCTGCGGACGAAGACTACATCTCGCAATGCCGCGCTCAGGGTCTCTACCCGATGGCGTATTATCCGCACAACCTTCACTTCCTTTGGTTCGCGGCCACAGCCGACGGCCGCAGCAAACTGGCGATTGAGTCGGCACGCAAGACCGCGTCAAGGGTTGATGATGACACTTTGAAGGCGGTCCCTCTGCTCGCGGGCTTTCGCGTAGTTCCTTATTACGCTCTCACGCGGTTTGGAAAATGGGACGAGATGTTGCGCGAGCCTGAGCCGCCCGCCAGCAGCGCGTATCTGCTCGGCATGTGGCACTACAATCGCGGCATTTCGTTTGTAGCGAAGGGCCAGAGAGACAATGCCGAACGCGAGCTGGATAAGCTGAAAGAGATCTTAAAGGACCCGTCGCTGGACAACCCGCTGTTTTCATTGAATACGGGCCGCGCAGTAATCTCAATCGCGCCGGAAGTCCTGGCCGCAGAAATCGAGGCGTCAAAGAAGGATTACGACGATGCCATCGCGCATCTCGAGCGTGCGGTGCGGCTTGAAGATGCGTTGGTCTACACTGAGCCGGCTGAATGGCACTATCCACCGCGACACGCGCTCGGCGCGGTGTTGTTGGAAGCGAAGCGCCCGGCGGAGGCTGAAACGGTTTACTGGGAAGACCTGCGGCGCAATCGCGAAAACGGCTGGGCGCTGTTTGGTTTAATGCAGGCGTTGAAGGCGCAGGGCAAGAATGATGAAGCGGCGCTCGTCGAAGCACGGTTCAGGAAAGCCTGGTCGCGGGCGGATGTGACGCCACCGGCATCGCGGTTTGGGCGATAGAACTCGCCTCAACCGCGATGCGTTGCTGAACAAAGCCCAGGGTTAACGCGCTGTAGCGGCACCTTGGGATCTCATTAACAAGATGCCCGCAACCATCGGGATTGCGGGCATTCTTTTTTCGCCCCACCTCTGACAGGATCCGCCGCGCTCAGGCTTATTTTTGGCAGCCCTTTTTTAGTCCGTTTATCAATTTCTCCATCGGATCGAACATCGGCTCGGATTGAGTAAAGTCGATGCCGACGATGTTATAGAGCCAGCCAGGTCTTCTCACTTCTTCAATAATCAGCGGGATCAATCGCCGTCGTCGCTCGGACATATCCATGACCTTACAAATGTTTGCCTCTTCCTGCGTGTTCCCGCTCTCAAAGTACCGCGGCGACAAGACACACAACGTAAATCGACTTGTCGTAATGCACCTTTCCATCTCCTCAACAAAACTCGAGACCGGATCAAAATCGCGCTCATCAATCGCCGCCACCAGGCCGGCTGACTCGAGACTCTTCACCAGGTTGATGGCGAACTTTCGATCGGGATCCTGGCGCCGGTAGCTGATAAACACGTCGTACTCGTATTCGGTTTCAGGTGGAGCGACTTCCGCAACCAATCTCTCTGGTTTGTGCATGCTGGCCTTGAGCTGCTTGTAATCGAGCAATCGCGTTCTCTTGGAAACTGTTTTCGCGCGCGCCGTACAAAACTTGGTAAGACAACTTTTATAGGCACGGTTTTCTCGATCATTGGAAGAATATCCTTCCGGATAGAGTTCCGTGTATATGAACTTCAGGATTTTCCGAACCGAAGTCTGGCTCATGGAGTTCTCCGGCCGGCTCGCTTTTGGGTTTACGTACATGAGCAGCAAGGGCACATTCACATCGGGGTCGGCCAGCGACAAGGGCGGCTGGAGATAATCCATGTCGAACGCTCTCAATGAGAGACCCTGTGCCTCTGACAGCATGCAAAACAGCCTAATACGAGCAAGACGCTCGATCCACTGATGTTCCGTTACTGCACTTGACGGTCGATCTACTTCCAGGAGAATTCCCTGGCAATCCTTGATCGGCCCCTCGCCATTCAGGAGTTGTCGAACTTCAGCTAACAGCCTCTTCGCGATGCCATCACGGCACGCGTTAGCCGAACTGCTATCTTTTGCAGCCACCAGATACGCCACGAACGCGAACTGAGCGGTTGGGTAATAGTGGAATAAGAGAAAGCCACAGACCTGACGGTTAAGCTTAGCAACCAAAAAGAAGTCCCTTGGTCTCAAGTCTCCTCGCGCAGTCTGTTCGGCATCTTCTCGGATCCATCTGATAATGTCAGGAGGCTCAAATCGTTCAGACTCAGGAATTCGTTCACAGTAGAGATCCAAAGCCTCGTGTAGATCTTCGCTATCCGGATCGATGACTCTGATTACTTCAACTTCGTCGGCGGGACGTTCAGTTTCCAATTGGGCCATGGGAATACTAGCCTCTTGGTTTGGGACTGGGATACTAGCCAAGGGAACGGCTAGTTTTGCGACGGGATAATACCCCAGGAGCAGGCTCAATGTAAGCGTTTTAGGTCATTAGTTATCGCTTCATCACCGGCAGAACAATTCGCGACGGCTGGGCCGGCGTGTGATAGACACGCTCAATCGCTTTCTGAAAATCCGCATCAGTTCCCTGCTTGTAGTTAGCCATGAATTTTTGCGGATTGCGCGCCACCAGCGGAAACCAGGTGCTCTGGATCTGCACCATGATGCGATGGCCCTTCTTGAAGGTGTGCACAATGCCGGGCATCACATAGGAAATCTTCGTTGGCACATTTGGCCTGAGAGGCGCAGGCTTTTCAAAGCTGTTGCGGAAGCGCGCAGGAAACGGCTCGCCGCGCAAAAGCATTTGATAACCGCCCGGCTCAAAGACTGACCAGGCTGAATCGTTTGGTGGTTTGATTCTTTCCGGTTCACCGCCGGACAGCATTTTTCCGGTTTGCGGATACTCGTAATTATCCGGAAACACATCGATCAACTTCACCACAAAGTCCGAGTCGGTCCCGCTGGAAGAAATAAAAAGCTCAGGCTTGATGTTACCGGCCACGGTGACGTCTTCAGTCAAGACTTCGGTCTGATAGACAAGCACGTCCGGCCGCGCCGCTGCGAACCGCTGATCTTCCGTCATGAAATCTACCGGATAACCGATGGTAATTTTTTGCGTGTAAGGAACCGGATTCCAGGGATCGCTCACGTATTCGTCGTAAACTTTGGTTCCGTCCGGGGGACGCTTGCCTGTCGCGCCCTCGCCAAACTTCAACCTGCCATTGTCCATCAAATAAAGAGACGTGTCGGTAGAGCTTCCGGGCGACCAGTCCTTAAACTCGCGCCAATCATAAGATCCGGTATCAAAACCGTTGACCTCTTTGATTTGCGATATGTCGCCTTTGTCTTTCAAGAAATAGTTAAAAAAGGGCAGCTCAAAGGTTTGTCGATAGTAATGCCCGGTCTTACTGCCAAAGTACGCTGTGCCCAGCCAGTCGCCGTCAGACCTGACCCACCCTCCGTGAAACCACGGCCCCATTACCAACACGTTGTAGATTCCGGGGTTTTGCTTTTCGATGTACTGATAGGTCGCGAGCGCTCCATACAAATCCTCGTTGTCATACCAACCGCCCACCGTCATGACCGCGGCCCGAATGTTTTTCAGATTGGGAAGGATGTTTCGCTCTTTCCAGAACTGATCGTAGTTGGGATGCAGCAGCAACTGGTCCCAGAACTTCGAGCGCATGCCGAGCTTCTGCCAGAACAAGTCTCCCGACTTTCCCAAGCCGCCCATTTCCAAAAAGAATTTGTAACCGTCAGGTGTCCCGTACGGATAACGCTTAACGTAGCCGTTTGAGCCCGTGGGCGCAGGAGGTCTTTGCCCCATGTACGCGAAGAAGCCGAAGTTCTGCGCGAGAAACAGAGCGCCGTTGTGGTTCGTGTCGTCGCCGTGAAACCAGTCAGACACGGGCGCCTGGGGCGAGATGGCCTTGACCGCCGGATGTCCATCGATGCCGGCCATCGAACTGTAAAAACCTGGATACGAAATACCCCACACGCCAACCCGCCCGTTGTGGTTGGTGACGTTCTTGATTAGCCAATCGACGCTGTCGTAAGTGTCGGTAGTTTCATCAATCTGGTTGCCGGACTTGTTGGGAATGTAGGGCCGGATATCTTCGTACTCGCCTTCACTCATGTAGCGTCCGCGCACATCCTGGTAGACAAAGATGTAGCCTTCGCGCGCAAACAATTCATCGGGCCCAAGCGAATTTTTGTATTCCTTCTCGCCGTAAGGAGCGACGCTGTAAGGCGTGCGGTCAAACATGATCGGATACTTCTTGTCTTTGTCCTTGGGCTCGTAAATGCAGGCGAAAAGCTTCACGCCATCCCGCATCGGAATCCTGACCTCGCGCTTTGTGTAGTGACTCTTGATGTAATCGGCGAGGTCCTGTTGCTCTTTCGAAAGTTGGTTCTGGGCCACTGAAGACACGGCGACCAAAGCCAAAAGCATAAGGGCGGCGAGCAGGTGAAAACGAGATGGTTTCATACTTGTCTCCGAACAGAGATGTGACGAACAGCACTAACGGGGTCAAAGAATATTAATTCGTGAGTCCGAAATAGTGAAGGCTCTAACAAAGCGGGCTGCCGCTGTACGTCTCTCGTACGCTCTTCTGCCGGTGCTTGTCTATTTCCGAAGCACTTGCAGTGTTGAAAAGCAGATCTCCTGTATGGGGGGCCCACGATATCGCCAATCTGCTTCAAGCCCGGCATTGGCCCTTCAATTGCAGGAGGATAGTTCTCTAAACTTCATATTGAATAGATCATCAGGAGGAACGATGAAGAAGGAACAACTTAATGAACTTTTATACCAGGCGCTGGAAACCGAGTTGGGTGGCGTGCAGGTGTACACGACGGCGTTGAAATGTGTCGTGAACGAAGATTTGAAAGAGGAGTGGGAGAAGTATCTCGACCAAACCCGCAATCACGTTCAGATTGTCCAGGACACAATGACGACGCTTGGACTTGATCTGAAAACGGAAACTCCCGGACGCAAGGTAGTCCGTCACACGGGAGAGTCGCTTGTTAAAGCGATGGAAATGGCGCTGGAATCCGGTGAGCCGGCAGCCGCCGAACTGGTCGCCGCCGAATGCGTGACGCTGGCCGAAACGAAAGATCATCTTAACTGGGAACTCATTGGCGAGGCGGCAAAGAAGGCTACCGGCGAAACCGCCAAGGCCCTGAAGGCCGCACACGAAGAAGTCGAGGAACAGGAAGATGAACACCTCTATCACACCACCGGATGGACGCGCGAACTCTGGATTGAGTCGCTGGGCATGAAAGCCGTGCTCCCGCCGCCGGAAGAGGAAAAGGATGTGAAGACGGCGATTGGCGCCGCCCGAGCAAAACACGCGCGGGCCGATATGCTCTAATCCCGCCGACGATTGAAACTGAGAAGGCCAGTCCATGATTAGCATGGCTGGCCTTTCCTTTTTACTCGTGCAGTTGGATTGATTGACCGGACGCGGGTATCATCTCGCCATGTTGAAAGTGGAAGATATGACGCCCGCGGAAACCCACGAGCTCCTCCAGCGGCAACACTTCGGTCATCTGGGGTGCGCGAGAGACAATCGCCCTTACGTGGTCCCGATGAATTACGCCTATGACGGCGAGGAGCTTTACTTCTTTACCACCTCAGGTATGAAGACTCGTTTTATTGATGCCAATCCGCAAGTTTGTCTACAAGTTGAGGAAGTAACGGATAGCACACATTGGCGCAGTGTGATGGTCACCGGCATAGCCACGCATCTAACCAGCCACGACGACGTCGAGCGCGCAATGGGTCTGATTACGGCAAGAAATCCTACGCTAACTCCGGCGCTGAGCGCGACGCAGGTCGATGCCTGGGGCCGCGCCGTGGACATTGCGCTTTACCGCATCACTCCCGAGATCATGGATGGCCGCAAGACGGTCTGAGGAATCGTCCTCAGGATGTTTTCAGTTTGCCCCTAACCACGGATTAACGGTAAGCTTTCCGGCTTGCATCGATTGCGCGATTTGCTCTGGCGCGAACAAGAAAGCCACTCAAATTGGATATTATCGATAGATCCGGAGGCGTTTAAGTTTGTCCCCTGCCGTTCCCATTGTGACCGCTGGTTTGCGTCCTGATTTGTTCTCGCAGATCGGCACCCGTTCACTGAGCCGAACCCTGCTCGCCTCCGTTTTGAGCCTGTTTGTTCTGGCGGGCCTGGGATTTCGCGTGGTCGGACTCAGCAAAGAAGGGCTAAGCGAAGATGAGCTCAACAAACTGAATGCGGTCACGGACTATCGCGCCCATGGGCTGACTTCGGCCAATAGTGAACACCCACTATTGATGAAGGCCGCGCTCACACTCAGCGTAATCGTCACCGAGAGATGGAACCAGACATCGTTTGTAACCTCCCATCCGGAGCTGAACGTGCCGGTGGAAACCTCTCTGCGCCTTCCGGGAGCGTTTCTGGGCGCGCTTTCCGCCGTGTTCATTTTCTTAATCGCGATGGAACTGTTTGGGCTGGAAGTGGGCCTGATCGCCTCGGCGCTGTGGTCGTTTGATCCTTTGACGATCAGTTTCAATCGCATCGCCAAAGAGGACACGTTTCTCGTTTTTTTCTTCATGCTCGCAAATTTCTTTTGGTTGCGCGCCCAACGCGTGGCCGAAAGCGAACCGCACCGCAGCCCGAACCGGTTTTACTGGATGTCGGCCGCAGCATTCGGAGCGATGCTGGCTTCCAAGTACGTGCCGCAATTGTTTGCCATTACTGTCGGCTACTACTACGTCTTCCAACGCATGCCGCCTACGCGCTGGCGATTGGGAAAGAAAAAGTTCTTGAAGTTCTTCCTCGTGATGGGCGTGGCCTTTCTCATCTGTAACCCAACCATCCTGCTGCCCGGAACCTGGCGCACGATTCTAAATTTCAGCAGCTACAAGATGATGGGTCACGACAGCTATGAATTCATTGGCCGCCTCTATCCGCATCGCATGGTCGACTGGCTGCGCGGTCAGCCCTGGTATTTCTATTTCGTGCTACTTGGAGTGAAACTTCCGCTAACGGCGCTGGTGGCATCCGTCATCGGCATGGTGCTCTTGTTCCGCCGGACGATTGGAGATGGACGGTATTTTCTGCTGTTTTGGTTTTTCTTTTGGGGCCTGACCTTCGTGATCGCCGGTGGAAAATTCACGCGCTACGCAACTTCGCTGATGCCTGCCGTGATCATCACTGCGGCGATTGGCATTCAGTTCGCCGCCCGAAAGTTTGGTCAGCTTTGCCGGCGAATTTTCGATAGCGCGCCGGTGGGAGTTTATGCGAGTGCCGCCATCGTGTCTCTGGCGATCATTTCGACTTTGTGGTCAGCGGCAAGCGCCGAGCCTCACTACCGGTTTTACATGAATTCATTGGGGGGTTCCTCTCGCGCGGGCACGCTCTTCCCGCAAGACGAGTTTTATGATGCGTACATGCAGGACGCAATGAAGGAGATAGCTGGGCGGGCGCGGCCGGGCGCGCGGGTTGCGACCGAAATACCGTTGCTGGCCGACTACTACGCAAAACGCGCCGGACGTCATGATTTGATTTGCGTCGAGATGTCGAATCCGGCCGAACTACCCACACTAACGGCCACTGATTTTCTTATTGATGCGCGTGGCCGCACCTATTT
>DATENS010000049.1:0-27520 GCA_035274925.1 Pyrinomonadaceae bacterium
TACGTCGTCACCCTTTTGAAAGTAGCCCGCCGTACCCGGGAGCATGAAAGGCTTGTATGAATTCATGCTCTTGAAAACAAGCACCGTGGTGGGCACCGTCGAGTTGAACTTCGCCTGGGGCAGCAGCCGCGTAAAGACATCGCGAAACTGCTCGAGCTTTATGGCGACCTGCCGCACGTCTTTCTCGCCACCATTACCAATTAGTGTGAAGTGTTTGGTGCGTACGATGATCCAATTGTCTTTAGCCTGAATCGCCGACGCCGCACCTAAGGCGGCGGTCAGGCTGACGAGTAGAATGACGCGGGTGAAAAGCCGGTGGGGTAAACGGTACATCTTACAAACCTAAAATCTTAATCAGGATTATTCGTTGGGAAGAACCTGGTAGTCAGAATCGCCCGGCTTGAATTCTTCCCGAGTAATTCCATACTGCACCACATCAATATCGTAATACGTGGCATTCTTTTCAAACTTCATTCCGAGCTTATCCATCACGTGAATGGACGCGGCATTCAGGGGTTTCGCAATCGCCACAATTTTCTCGAATCCGCGATCTTCAAACCCGAAACGAAGAGCGGCGTGCGCGAGCTCACTTGCAAACCCTTTTCCCCAGTGAGCTTTTACCAGGTGGTAGACAACCTCAGGCATGCCGAACAATGATCGCAGCCCGCCAAAGCCGACAAATTCCCCGGTTTGCTTGTCTTCCACCGCCCAACGGCCGAACCCATGCGTCTCCCAATGCTTGATAATACTTTGCAGGGCCCGATCGGCTCCTTCTCGGTCCACTGGTTTGCCATCACCCACGTATCGAACGACGTCCGGATCCTGGAACATAGCCGCCAGATCGTCCAAATCATCGGGACGAAACATCCGCAGCAGTAATCTTTCGGTCTCGATGCGAACCATGAAGTCGGGAACCTGTGCCGGTAAACCCTGTCTCATCGCCAGCGAGTATTGGCCCGATGACGAACGCGCCCTCGTAAAACGTCCTTCGGCAATCATGAACGGCCCACGACTCCGAGAAGATCCATTTTCATCTTACCCTGTGGATGCCTGGTCGAGAATTATTATTTTGCAGGAAGGATCATTTTTTCCAACTTAGCGAATCGATCCATCATGACCTCATAGATTTGGTCAGTCTTCTCGTGCAAGTGCCCGATCTCCATTTCCGCCTTGATGTTCACTTCATACTCAATGTCCGACCTGACCCGATCCTTTTCGGCTTGCCGGTTCTGACTGATCAGAACAAAACAGGAAAGGAAGATGGCCTCGAGCGACACGATCATTGTCAGCAGCCCAAACGGATAAGGATCGAAGGCCCGAATCCCGATCGGCAAAGTATTGATAATGACCCAGATTATGAACCAGCCCCCATTGATCATCAGAAAAGGCATGCTGCCGCTGAACCACGCGATCCAGTCAGCAATTCTCTGCAGGGCGGTGCTGTGCACCTGAATCTCTTCATTCACATTTCGCGACACGCGGCTGCGGAGCAGTTCATCGGCTCTACGCGTCATCCCGCTCATCGCGGCCAGCATATCGAGCGCGGCTTCGGGCCGTTTCTGAAAGAGCAGGATGAGATCGCTGCGATCGAGCACCAGTAGCTCTCCGTCCTCGAGAACCTGGGCGGTCGCCGTGCGCGGACCCGAATCCAACATTGATAGTTCGCCGAAAATATCGCCCGCCTGAGGCGTGGCCAGCACGATCTTCTGTCCGGCATTGTCTTTAATCGACAACTCAACTTTGCCTGATTGAACCACGAAAAGGGTGTCACCCGGCTCACCGGCATGGAAAAGAGTTTGACCTGCGGTCACTCTTAGCTCATCGACAACCCTGGCGAGTTCCGCACGTTCATCTCCATCCAACAACTTGAACATATCGATTTGGGTAAAGAAGGAAGGGTCACAAGGCATAAGCGTCTCCTGGGGCAGATCTAATAAACAAGCGAGCACACCGCGGTTTCACCTGTTTCAGCGGGCCTATGATATAGCGAGGTGTTTCCTACTCGAAACGATGGAGGCAGGTCAACCAGATTTTTTCGGACTCGTCGCCCAACGGACATCTCGTGAGGGCCTATGGCCGGCGAGGTGTGTTCGGTGTAGTCTGCCGCGGGTTGGTCGCCGGTGTCGGCCTGTTCGCTGAGGCGCCCGGCGTGTTTGCGTTGCGGCCTGAGCGTGTCAACGCAATGCGCTTTTCGGATCCGGGTGGCTGTGCGACCGTAACTTTTATTGAACGGTAACTGCCGTCGTGGGCCTTATTCGTCGGATCGTAACTAATTACGTACTGGGTGCGCATGTCCCGAACGATTTCGTTGGCGACGCTGGGCAGTTCTGAGATCGACTGGGGAAAGAAAGCACGGCCGCCGGTTTCACTTGCCAGTCTGTTAATGAGATTTATCGCTTTGTCGCGTGGGCTCTTGCGAATAAGCCCGCGGTCGGCCTCGAGCTCGTTCACAAATCCAATTACATAGATTTGCACGTCCTGCTCGCGCAGGTGACGGAACAGATCGGCCTCTTGATAGTAGCTGGCGCGGTCTTCGCCGTCAGTCACCACAATCAAAGCGCGCCGGCGGCGATCGTCGCCGCTGCCTTTCTTGTACTCAGCGATGTGCTGGGCAGCGAGATACACGCCGTCGATCACTGCGGTCTGGCCGCCTTCGATGTACAAGGTGTCCAATCCATCAAGCAAAGCATCTTTGCTGGCAGTAAAATCCTGAATCGTTTCGATCTTGTCGCTGCTGATAAATCGCTCGAGAAAGGTTTCGTCACCGGGCTTGTTGCTGTTGATGATTGTCTTGGCCGCATCGATCACCTGATTGAATTGCGGGCGAAGCGACCCCGAAGTATCTACCGCCATCCCGTAAATCACCGGTACTTCTTCCTGCGTGAATGAAAAGATTGGCTGCGGCACGCCGTCTTCGAAAACCTTGAACTCGTTCTCGCGGATGCCGTTAATCGGCCGGTTATTGCGATCAATTACGCGCACATTGAGGGTCACCAGCTCGGCGTTCATCACCAGAGTGCTGCCTTCATCGATCTCGGCAGTGTTGGCATCCGGTGTGGGCGTCGGTTTGGGTCTGAGGATTGGCGCCGGCGGCGGTTCGCCCAACTGGGGCGCGATGCGACGGCCGGGTCCGGTCTGTACCGGAGTCGGCGTAGGCACAGGCGTCGCATTCGGCGCGGCTGTGCGAGGTCTGCCTTCCTGTGGCTGCTGGGCGCTAACACCTACGATCAGGAACGAAATCGCGGCAATGGCGCTCAGCGAAAGCACCAAAAGGCCTCGATTGTTAAGCAAAGACTTGAAAATGCCGTCAGTCATCAAACGCTTACCTTGTTTTAATAAAGACTTAATGTCAAATGGTTTTCGCGGGCAGGAGAGTTATTGTCCGCGCCGATTCGAAGCTATGCGCCTCCAGCACATGCTAATGATGCAGGGACAGGCAGCAGACGTTGCCGGGGAGAGTGATGCCGGAGACCTGAATCCGTCCCCGGCTCACTTCGAGTTGGCAATTGCGTAATATCCTTCCCGGCTTCGAACAAACAATCGCGGAAGGCCGCGTGGCGGGTTGACCTTGACCTTGATGCGATGCCACTTACCGTCATTGACGAAGTTCGGCGGCCGGTACCCGATCGAATATTGATGCCGCAGCTCGAGGGCGATTTGTTCGAAGATGTCATCCATCTCAGCGTTCGAACGCGGGTAGAAAGACTTGCCTCCCGAAACACCGGCCAGCTCGTCGAGCGTGCCCTGGCCTTCCATTCCCAGCGAGCTGCCCATGTCACCGCCGCCCAGAATCCCGACCGCGTAAAGCACGACATCTGATTCCTTCAGTACGCGGCGTAATTCGTTGAAGGTGTAGCGCGAGTTGTTATCCTGCCCATCGCTTATCAGCAGCAGGGCGCGTTTGGGATGAGTGCCGCGCTGCACGCGTTCGACGCCGAGGTAACAGGCATCGTAAAGCGCCGTATTACTCTTGGTCTGCACAAAGGTAAGTTTGTCGAGCACCGCGTTTCCGTCACGCGTGCGATCCAGCAACAACTGCGATCGAGAATTGAAGGCAATCAGAAAGTACTCATCGCTGTCATGACTGGTTTGAATAAAGTGAGACAGAGCATCGCGCGCGCGCGTTACTTTTTCGCCACTCATCGAGCCGGAAACATCAAAAATCACTCCGACCGAAACCGGCGAGTCGTCGTCGCTGAAAAATGAAATCTCCTGCGGCTGCTTGTCGTCAAGAACCGTGAACGCGTTCTTGTTGAGACCGGAAACAAAGCGGCCATAGAGATCGGTGACGGTGACGGTGAAAGTGATCAGATCGGTGTTGGTAATGACCGGACCCTTCTCGTCAACCTCGTTACCCGGCTTTTGCTGCTGGTCGTTTCCCGTTTGCGTCTCGGGTTTTTTCTGCCCTTGCCCCGCATCCGCCGGAGACCCCTGCGGGTGCGCCGGTTCCACGGTCAACAGATCCTTCGTGGGCGTTGGCGATGGCTTCGGTAAAGGTTTCTGCGCAAACACGCTCTGGGAAACGAAAAGCGCGACCATGCAAAAAAATGGAATGGAAAGGGATGGAGTTGGTGCTGACTGGCGACGCGACTTCATGAAACCCCCTGAAAAAAGCGTCCAGGCCTTGCAGGTTCGCGGAGCACGCATTAAGACTACGTGCGAGGTGAGACTTGATCTGCCGCTTACCGAAATGGATTCGGCCTTCGCTGATTCAATTTAAGAGTTGCGCTACGTTCGAAGATCCGAGCGCAGCTTCACCCAAAAGAACGCTGCGGGGAGACGCTGCGCGATGCCAGGACAGCCGGCTGATGTTTCGCATTGTAGACCCAGCACAGCGTTAGGCGCAAGAACAACCGGATGTTTCACCGCTCCAGATGCGCCTTGATGCGCTCGGCCGTCTTTGGCCCGATGCCGTCGACCATCTCCAGGCCGCCGCCGGCGACAAACTTTCGCAGATCATCGAGCGACGCAATCTTGAACTTCTGATGAAACGTGGCCGCGGTCTTGGGGCCAATTCCCGGGAGCTCGAGCAGATCCAGAACGGTCGCCGGCGTTTCCCCGGTCATTCTTTCCCAGGCATCGAACGTTCCTTTTTCGACGAGTTCGATGATCTTTCCGGCGATGGCTTTGCCCACGCCGGGAATTTCCTGCAAGCCCGCCATCCCGTCCGCAGCGGCGATCTGTTTCATCTCCGCCGGCCAGGTTTCGATCGCCTCGGCGGCCATGCGATACGACCGCACCCGGAATGAATCTTCGCCGCGCACCTCCATGAGCGCAGCCATCCGGTTAAAGCGGCGGGCGATTTCTTCGTTAGTCATCTATCTGGTGAATAGTAAATCGTGAATAGTAAATCGTAAACGGAATTCTTTCTTTGCGACTTAGGTTGTTCTTTGCGACTTTGCGTTGAAAACTAACGCGCGTAATCGATTTCTCGCCAAGGCGGTAAAGAAGGATCGGAAGGCGCAAAGAAGATTAGGACACTCCGAGGACGTCCAGGGACCATTCCCAACTTTTCTATTTACTATTTACCATTTACTATTCCCAGTATTCAGGCATCCAAACCGACGGTAAAAGGTTCTAAAAACTTCTCCCGTCACATCATGATTTCGAGGTCAACTATGAGATTCAGAAAATTCCTGTGCGCGGTCATCGTCGCGCTCTTCAGCTTACAGTCGCTTCAATTTACGGCGCGCGCCGACGAAGGCATGTGGCCTTTCAACAATATCCCGCGGGCGGAAATCAAAAGAAAATATGGCTTTGATATCACCGACGAGTGGCTGAAAAAAGTGCAACTCGCGTCGGTGCGCTTCAACAATGGCGGATCGGGCTCGTTCGTTTCGCCCACCGGCCTGGTGCTTACCAATTATCACATCGTCGAGGACATCGTCGGTGAAGTCAGCACGCCGGAAAAGGATCTTGCCAAGGAAGGCTTTGTGGCCCGCAGCCGCAACGAAGAGATCAAAGCGCCCAGCCTGGAGCTGAACGTATTAATGAGCATTGAAGACGTGACCGCGCGTGTGAATGGCGCGGTCCAGGCCGGCGCCAGTGACGCGGAAGCTTTTGCCGCCCGCCGCAAAGAGATAACGGCCATCGAAGGCGAATCGAGCAAAGCCACCGGCCTGCGCTCAGACGTGGTTACGCTCTATCAGGGCGGCCAGTACAATCTTTACCGCTACAAAAAGTACACCGATGTGCGGCTGGTTTTCGTGCCCGAATTCCAGGCGGCTTTCTTTGGCGGCGATCCTGACAACTTCAACTTCCCGCGTTTCAACATCGACATGGCGTTGGTGCGTGTCTACGAAAACGACCAACCGGTCCGCCCGGCCAGCTATTTCAAATGGTCAACCGCAGGAGCGAAAGAAGGCGATCTCGCTTTTGTGACCGGCAACCCTGGTTCAACTTCCCGGCTTAACACGATCGCGCACCTCGAAGAGCTGCGCGACACCAGCATTCCGATCGTTCAGCGTCTGCTGGAACGCCGCGAAGCGATGCTGAAGGAGTACATGGCCATGGGCGAAGAGCAAACCCGCCAGGCCCAGAACGAGCTGAACAGCATTCAGAACAGCTTGAAGGTTTACCGCGGACGCATTGCGGGACTTAAAGATCAAAAATTGATGACCATCAAGCGCATGAACGAAAATAAGCTGCGCAAGGAGATTGCCGCCAATCCGGATCGCCAGAAGATGTACGGCGAAGCCTGGGATGCAATAGCCAAGGCCCACCGCGATTATCCTTCGTACATCAAACAGCGCCGGATCTTCGATCAAGCAGGCGGCTTCAATACTGTGCTGTTCGATCAGGCGCGCACGTTGGTGCGGCTGGCGGCGGAAAGCGCAAAGCCAAACTCTGAGCGCTTGCCCGAATACACGGATGCGCGGCGCGCTTCGCTTGAGCTGGGACTCTATTCGCCGGCGCCGATTCACGAAGATTTCGAAAAGCTGAAACTCGCGGACTCGCTGAGCTTCATGGTTGAGCTGCTGGGAGCAAATGATCCGTTGGTGAAACAGGTCCTCAACGGAAAGACTCCCGAAGCGCGTGCGAATGAATTGATCGACGGCACGAAGCTGAAGGACGTTGCGTACCGCAAAGAGATCGCCGGAGGAGGTTGGAAGGCAATCGAGACCTCAACCGATCCGATGATTGTTCTCGCGCGCACCATCGATGCGCAGGCACGCGAGCTTCGCAAGCGCTTCGAAAATGAAGTCACCGGCGTCGAGCGCACCAACTATGCAAAGATCGCGCGCGCGCGATTCGATACCGAAGGCACAAAGCTCTATCCCGATGCTACCTTCACACCCCGTCTCTCGTATGGCACGGTCAAGGGCTACATGGAAAATGGCCGGCGCGTAACGCCGTTCACCACATTGGGCGGACTTTACGAGCGCTCGGAGAAATTCAAGGCTGAGTTTCCCTACAACCTGCCGCCGCGCTGGATGCAGAAAAAATCTGCGGTGAACCCGAGCACGCCCTTCAACTTTGTCTCGACCAACGACATCATCGGAGGCAACTCAGGCTCGCCGACGATTAACAAGAATGCCGAGCTGATCGGATTAATCTTCGACGGCAATATCCAGTCGCTGGTGGGCGATTACATCTATGACGAGTCGGTGAACCGCGCCATTTCCGTCGATTCCCGCGGCATGCTCGAAGTGCTTCGCAAGATTTTCGACGCGAACGAGATTGCGGACGAGTTGACGAAGGGGTAAGGCCTTTTGCGGCTTTGCCGCAGGACAGTGCGGTCAGGCTCTTGCCTCTCCAGCGGTCGGATAGCACACAAAGAGGCTACGCCTCAAAACTTGAGGCGCAGCCTCAACTTTTGCTATCACACGCCGGAGTCGCAGGAGCGGTAGTTAGGTGGCCGCTTCGGCTTACCGTAACTAGGCCTCGGTCACTTCCACGTTAAAAGCCCGCGTGTTCGAACCTTGTGGTTGTGCCGAATCAGTTACTCTGATCGGCACGGTGACACTTTCCACCGCCTGTTGAGGTGTTCCGCTTATCACGCCGCTGGCGCTAAGCGTTATCCCCGCGGGCCAGGCATCCGGAGGAGTGGAAAAGGTATATGGCCGTGTGCCACCACTTGCTTGAACCTGCAAGTATTTTGCTTTTCCAACCGTAAAGCCTCCCAGGCCCTCAGTGTCGATTGATAATGGAGTAGTCATCTTCGTTTCCTTTCGTTGTGGGCGGGAAATCTAACCTACGACGAATTGCAGGTCTGTGCGTTAACGAACATTGCCTCGCGCTTGCCCATCCTTTCTCATGGGTATAAGCTAAAAGTCACAAATCCCCTTACATTGCTCTCCTAATGACTTACTAGTGAATCCGCCGGTTTGTGTGCTCGGAGACCTCAGGCCGGCCCAAAGAAGGTGAAGAGATTATGAAGAGAATAATTCTAGCGTTGGCGATGCTTTTTTGCATGGCCAGCTTTGCATTTGCGGACACAATCTATCTGCGCGACGGCCGCACGATTCGCGGCACTGTGCTCGGGTTTGCCGGCGGACGGTTTGTGGTGCGGGTCGCTTCGCTCAGCTCGACTACCGATCCCGGCGTCGGCCGTACTCGCCCAACTGAAGGCGAGATTCAATATTTTCGTCCAAACGAAATCGATCGCATTGAGATCGACGGTCGCTCGCTGGACGAGGCGCGGTTTGAGAGCCGAACTGTGCAGGTCGGCCTCGATCCAAATTGGGTCGACAGCGGAGTGGATCTGCGACGAGGTGAGCGCGTGCAAATCAGCGCCACGGGCGTGATTACCGCCGGCCGCAGTCGCATCACGCCGGATGGTTTGCGCTCGACCGATCCTACCGCGCCTTTACCGAGTGCCGCGGAAGGTCAGTTGATTGGCGCGGTCGGCGATGATCCGCGCGCGCCCATACTTGAGCTGGGCAGTACCCGCGAGTTTACTGCCGATCGCGACGGACGTCTTTACCTGACGGCGAATCGGGGCAGTTACGCGGACGCGCGCGGCGCTTTCAACGTTACCGTTCGGACTGAGCGTGACCTGAACGCTGCCGACACCGGCACTGGGTTAAATCGTCCGGGAAGGATTCGATCGCGCAACCGTGGCAGCGGCATACTCGATCGTGGCCCGCGTGAACAGACCATCGAAGTGCCCGGCACTTCGCGCGGTACTGACACCGGCATCGACGTCCGCTCCGGCGATCAGATAGTTTTCACGGCAAGCGGAGTAGTTGTTGCCGGACAACGAGCTGGACAGGTAGGTCCCGAGGGCGGCCGCAGCAGTGGCTTGGGCGCGATCATCGGCACGCGGCCGGTGCCGAACGTGGGCGTGGGCGCACTGGTGGGTTACATCCGCACTCTTGATGGTCAAACTAGTCAGTGGTTTTTTGTAGGTAGCCAATTGACTTTCACCGCGCCCGTCGATGGCCGCCTGTTTCTGGCCATCAACGACAACGACTACAGCGATAACAGCGGTGCCTTTACTGTGCGGGTAGAGGTTAGAAGGTAAGTACCCAACCCCCTCTCCGTTTGGGAGAGGGCTGGGGTGAGGGCCTACAGCGGCAAAAAAGAAAATTTTTTCGCCGTTCGTAAAACCTCACTGACCGCGCCTTTGGCGCCGCACACGGCGGTAAGCCTCTGGCTTACCGGTCACGGTCTTCTCGACTAATAAGCGGCGAGGCTCAGCCTCGCCGCTCAAGACAAGAAAGGCACTTGTCCGGTAAGGCAAAGCCTTACCGCAATGTGCTGCGGCCAAGCCGCACTCTACTCAAAGTTGTGCAGCCCACCGCCCACCGCTCACTGCTTACACCGGCCCGTAATAGCGCCGCAGCCAATCGCACAATCCGGGCAGGCCCGGGAATAACATCCGCTCGGTGATGTTGTTCTGATCGAGCATGTCTCGAATCTCTGCCTTTGCCTCGTGCTTGATGACAATACGTTGCACCATGCCCGGGTATTCCTGCGAGCACTTTCTGAGGAAGCTGTCGTGACTTTTGGCCGGACCATTCATCACTGAGAGAATGCCAAATTGATTTTGGATTCGTGCATCAATCGAAGGGGGCTCGAGGAAAATTATCAGGTCGCCGGCCTCTCCTTCGGTCGCGTCAAAGGTCCGCAACTCGGGGAACTTCTTATCAAGCAGCGGTACGTTATAGACGAACGCCTGGGCCTCGAATAAGTGGCCTCGCATCTCTTGCGGCAGGAGATTGTCTCGAACGCTATCGGCATTGACGCACCAGATTACCCCATCGTCATCTCTGTGTTTTCGTTCCGAGGTGGCGAAATGAGCGGCGACCAGCGGCGATACGGCCCAATCCAGGACACGTGTGGGGAGACCGTTGTGCTGGGCGACGGCCAGACGTTCCCACTCTGAGTGGGGCGAAAACGTGCCCACCGGCGCATACTTACCGAAGGATCGCAATGAACCTTGCTCGACCTTTTCCGGAGCAGTTCCCAAACGCTCCAGGCTGGTCATGAGCGGCCAGGCCGCGCAGGACATTCCTCTAAACACAAACGATGAGCGACGATGTCCGCCTTGCTCTTTTTTGAGAGGAATTAAGAGCTGGGAGTGCAGGGCCTGGATAAGTTCATCCCAATTATTTACTGTGACATCAGTCCAGGCGGTAAATTCAGTGTTTGAATTCATGCGGTGATTATTCAGGCGATTATGTCCGCCGAAGAGATGGCGCGGATGGTTTGGGTTGTCTTAGGCATCTTCGCTCTCGATTGATTCTTCGAAATACTCTTTCAGCACTCTCCAATCGACTGCTTGGTTAAAAGTATCGAGCGCTCTTTCACATGCTGAAACGTATTTTGTCGGAATCGAGTATTCAGACGAGACTCCCAATGTTGGATAGCTGCCCAAGTCGTGGTCTTCTGCGAATATTCCAACCTCCACTCCAGCAGGTGGGATTGGGCACACCAACTTTATGTAAAGCAAAGCCAACTCCTGGCAGAACTCAATCCAATTCTCGTCACCCGGCACGCTGCCAGTGTCGACACTTCCGATACTCTCCCAAGGCATAACTTATGCGACTGCTGCGTTCCTAATCGAATCAAGTACGGACACGATTCCATCTGCATCCTTATCCTTGAACATCCCATCAAGCCCCGTCGCGGCGTAATCGGTAAACGGCGCTTCGTACAGAAGACCGGCATCCATCACACCGTTCTGGGTGAGGTATTCGATGATTTGATCGATGAACCTGATCTGATTTCTCGTTAACGTCTCTCGCAAAAGATACTCGCCGAACGCTTTCTTAGCTGCTTCGCGATCGAGTCCGACCAATTGTCTGATGAAGAGTCCCAGGTGCTCTTGTGGTCCGTATACCTTTTCGAAGTCTTCCCGCGTGCCGAGGTCGCCCGACTCGAAGAGGATTCGCTCAAGCTCGGCAATATCAGTAGCGGTGATTGGTGTGTTCCGCTTTAACTTTTGGATTGCGATGTGATTCTCGTTCTCTTTGAGAAAGCTCATCACTTTCTTCTGGTACTGTTTGCGGTTCACGGCTGAGGCAACGCCGCTCAGTTCGCCCTCAATGATTTCGCCAAGCTCATCTTCGAAATCGGTAAAGATCGACTTGCGGCCTTTCTTGTCGATGAACTTTACGAGCTCGCGCAGACGCTTGCGGATATCTTCGAGCATCGGCAGCGTTATGTCAGCCCAGTATTCGTCCTGCTGTAAATCGAGGATCAACTCAAACTGATGATTCACCGCCGGGATTGTTCGCTTCTCTTCCAAGCGGCTGGCAATTTCCTTCACCTGGTCGCGCAGTTTCACGAACGACAGGTCTTTAGTGAGCACTGCCAGTTGCAGCTTAAGCGCGATCAAATCGAATCGTTTCGCCGTCTCATCCTCCGGGTCTAACTGGTCTGGCAGACCCGCCAGAACATAATTGAGATCATCGAACTCTTCCGGGCTCAATTCATCCCAGACCGCCGGCTCGCGAAACTTTTCCACTTCCTTGCGGTGAGGTCGCACGACAAAATTGTCCGTATTCATCGAGGCGATTTGCTCTCGCAGTGTTTCTGAAATCTCGACGTCCAATTGTTTAATGCTGTCGTCCGAGACGTTTGTTTTCCGAAAACCCTCCAGCAGTTCAACCCGCGCTCGAAAAACTTTCGTGTTCAGTGACTCCTGCGCCGACCCCTCAACACTTTTTGCATCGGAACTGAAGAATTCCAGGTTTCCGCAGTAATCGAATATGTAGAAAAACCCCTTGTCTCTTCCGGGCCCAAACAGATCGGGGCGCAGACGTGTGCCACGGCCAATCATCTGGAAAAACTTCGTCTTTGACCTGACGACCTTAAAGAAGACCAGGTTAACTATCTCCGGGATATCGATGCCGGTATCGAGCATGTCGACCGAGATAGCGATCCATGGCGGCTTCTGCGGTCCCGAGAAATCGTCAATGAGACTCTGCGCATAGGATTCATAGTTATCGATGACCCGCGCGAACGCTCCCTTGAAATGCGGATAGTTCTGGTTGAATCTCTCCTCTATAAAAAGTGCGTGTTTGTGATTCTTGGCAAAGATAATCGTTTTGCCCAGCACGTCGCCGCCTGAAACCTTCTGCCCGCGTTGCACCAGAGTTTTCAGTACCTTGTCGACCGTATCCTTATTAAAGAGCCATTTATTCAGCGCGGCGGGATCGATCGCCTCTGGCACTTCCTTCGTTTCTTCGTCCCACTCGATCGCGTCCCATTCCTCTTTTTCTTCGTCACTCAAGTCGTCGTACTTGATCCCTTCCCTGACAAATTTGATCGGCACTACCACCGGCTTATACGGAACCAGGAATCCATCCGCAACGGCCTGGTCGAGATCGTATGAATAGGTTGGCACTCCTTTCTCCAAATCGAAAAGCGAGTAGGTGTTCTTATCCACCTCGTCTTTCGGTGTCGCCGTCAATCCCACCAATAGCGAATCGAAATACTCGAAGATAGCCCGGTACTTTTGATAGACCGATCGGTGGGCTTCGTCGATGATTACCAGATCAAAATGGCCGACTCCGAACCGTCTTTGACCATCTTCGACATCGTTGATGAGACCCATCATCGTCGGGTAGGTGGAAATGTACACGCGGCTGTTCGCGTCATACTTTTCCGTTACCAGATTCACCGGGCTCGAATCAGGCAGGTGCTGTTTGAATGCATTTGCGGCTTGTCTGACAAGGGCTACTCGGTCCGCGAGAAACAGGACCCGCTTAACCCAATTGCACCGTTGCAGGAGTTCGCAGAGCGCGATTACGGTTCGTGTTTTGCCGGCTCCGGTCGCCATGACGATCAGAGCCTTGCGTTGCATCTCCGCAAAATGCTCCGTCACCGCGCGAATCGATTCTTCCTGGTAGTAACGTTCAACGATGGCCTTGTTGACGGTCTCAGAAGCGACGTTCTCCCGCTTGTCGCGTCTTTGAATGAGCAGCTCCAGCTCGTCCCGCTTGTAGAACCCCTGAACTTCCCTGGGTGGATAGTTGAGGTCGTCCCAGAACCAGGTCTTGTATCCATTCGTGTAGAAAATCAGTGGGCGCTGGTTGAACTGTTGTTCCAGGCAGTCGGCATAGAGTTTAGCCTGTTGGCGGCCGATGCGTGGATCTTTCTTGGTCTTCTTCGCTTCAACCACCGCAAGCGGTAAGCCGTCGTTTCCCCAGAGGACGTAATCGATAAAGCCCTCGCCCTTTTCGTTCGGCATCCCGTTTACGCGATACTCGCGGTCATCAGTCTTATCCAAAGGCCAACCGGCCTCGCGCAAAAGTAAGTCGATGAAGTAGTCCCGGGTTTCGGCTTCCGAGTAGTCGTGATCGTCCGGGTATTTCTCGTTCTGCTTCTTAGCTTCGGCAATCTGCTCACGCAGAAGGGCGATTTGAGTATCCGTATCGGCCAGCTCTTTCGCTTTCTCGGCAATCTCGCGGTCGCGTTCCCGCAATTGTTCTTCCAACTCGCGTAGTTGATTCAGCGTTTTGACGGAAACAGAGACCTGAGGTGGCGGCAGTTCTGACGCATTCCAAACGATGTTCTCGTATTCTTTAGGCGAACGCCGCGTGTAGGTTCGCGCCACCCAATAGAGAAAATGAAACAGCTCTTTCGTCGCTCTGAGGGCATCGCGCTCAGTTATCTGTTTGCGGCTGTGAACGGCAAGGTTCCCGACTTCCTTGATCGTTTTGACTTTGAGAAAGAGTTCGCCCGGCAGATTACGGCGGAATGAAGGCTCGTAGATTAACGCGCTCAGATTGTCGTCGTAGGGAGCCTTGAGCGCGGGGTCATGTTCATACAGCCAATGGATCGCGAGTTCGAGCGTGCGCCGCGCATAAAAGCAGCAACTTCGTGCATCAGTGCGCGCGAGCGATACAACCTTGACTGCGGAATCGTGCAGCTCAGGCCATTCACGTTTTAGGAATGTGAAGTTCGACATCTAGGTTAACGTCGCTGCTAGTGTCTTTGCTTAAGCTCAATGGGATGACAGTTGCTGGAATATAATGGACCAATCTTCGGCTCCGATTATCGCTGCTTGAAACGCAAACTGCCCTTGCGTGCGAATGACATTGTTCCACTGGCGTCCAGAGTCCTTTACAACCGGCAAGTTCGCAATTTCATTTTTCCCCATCTGTTTTTCAGGCGAGCCTAAGGGGTAAATATCGAACGGCAACTCCCATTTTTCGTCTCGAGGCCAAATGTTTGTGATGGTGGCGGTTTCGTCGGGCACTGACGCTACGATAAATGGAGTCGTGAGTGACTGAGTCTCAACGCAATACAAGATGCCGATCGAGCCGATTTGCAGCGTTCTAGCCCTTCCCGCAACACTTGGGTTCGCGGCTTGATTTGGCGACACCGCCCATTTCCGCGCGCCGATGCCAGCCCACACGTTAGTTAGCGTCGTAGAGCTGAATACAAAGAGTTCCATTACCATAACTCCTTTAGAAAAAAGTAATCCGACATTTCCCTTTTACCCGGAGGGACGTGATGTATTGCTGCACACGCCGCTCCTAACGGAGCGTAGAATTCGTTCTAAGACGGTTTCTATAAACATCACGCTCCTACTGAGCGATAATTTCCCTTCGCCAGCTTTTCGAACTTCCCTGCAAACGCATTTAGCACGCCGGTCATCAATTCTTCATCAACTTCATGTCGCGACTTCACTTCATTGAGCACGGGATAGCCAGCGGTGTGCAGCGCATCGCGCAAACCTTTCTCCAAGCCAGCTATAGTGTCGCGCGCGGGCCCGTGCAATTCCATCGTCGAGCATTCCGCGAGAATGGGGCCGTAGTAATGCAGCTCGAATGCAGCGCATGTGTCTGCATCAACGCCGGCATTCATAAGGTTTCGGCGAAGCGCATTCGAGCTTGGATTCTGGCTGAGATGTTGGCTCAAACGTGCGAAGGGCGATTGCGCATTCGGCGATGAGCTGTCACCCGTGCGACCGACGTAGAGCCACTTCTTACCCTTGACGTCGGTCACTTCCCAAACGTACAGCCAGAAGCCACGAGCAAGCATGGCGCCGGGCAGAGACAATTTGTGAAGCGCTGGTTTCATAATTCACCACGAAACGCTCGGTGCTGGAGCGAAGAGAAGAGTGCGTCCATATCCGCCAGCGATGCGAGGTGCGCCGTTTTCAGTTTCTCCACGGCCTTCACCCGACCGGAGAATTTGCGCTGCAATGTTATAGGCGGAACGGGAAGACTAAGCTCTCTCAAATCCGTCAAACTTATGTTCGCACGGGCGCCTTCAACCCGGTTATTTAAAAGGAGCCACTGACCGCGATCCGATGTGAGCAGTCCAGAAAGAAAGGTATTCTCAAGCCGGGAAGGGTTTGTCGTTACAACCGCGACGGCTTGGTTAATGTTTGCAGGTCGGTCATAGCCTGGGAAAATGCAGCTTCGCCCGATTGACGCACCTACAAGATTTACAAGTAAGTCTCCCGGCCGCAGCTCGGAGCGGATGAGTTTCTTATTAAATTCGAGCGGGACGAATTTAGGAGCACTTACGTCAATCGCGCCGAGGCGCACGTTCTCACTCGTCACAAATAACGCGCCGTCGTCTCGATATTCGAAGCCCTGCCACTTTGGTGACTCGCCCTTTGTAATTCGTTCAACCATTTCGCCAAGCTGAATTCGTTTCCATCCTTTTGGGTTCGTTACGGGGTCACCGAAGAGGTCGAGGAAGAGGGATTGTGTGAGGAAGTCGAGTTGAGCGAGGGCGACGCGGCGCTTGGCCCGCAACAAGTCCGCCCGGTCCAGCACCTCCGCAATCCGCCGCTGCTCCGACAGTGGTGGCAGAGGGATTTCTAAGCTACGCACGATGCCTTGGCTGATGTTTGGCTGTGCTCCGCCAACTCGACGGGTGAGAAGAATTGGGACACGCGTTTTCAGCGAGTGAAAGAGATAACGCATGTCGGCTCGCGTTGGGTCGGGAATGATGTGACAGACCGCTTGGTTCGTAGTCGCTGGGATTCCCAAAATTCCAAGCCTGCCGACAGTCGCACCGTACATCGCGAGAAGAAGCGCGCCGGCTGGGATGAGCTTGAGATTCGTCTCGTCGAGCGCAGCCTCGGTAACGTGTTCCTCGGTTTTGTTGATGACCGATTCACGCAATTCGCCGGACTTCACCCACGGAATCGTTCCGCCATCAAAATAGCGGTCGACGCGGTCGCGGGATGGAGTCCCACCTGTTCCAGTCGCACAGAATTCTTCGATGCGCGAAAACTGAGTCACTTCAGCATCCCCTCCAGTGCCTTCATACCCTCCTGAATCTCGCTCTCCATCTTTGCCAGTTGTCCTAGAATCTCCATCGGCGCGCGGTACGCGAGTTGTTCTTGGACAACCTCCTTGTATCGATTGAGCGAGAGGTCGTAGCCCTGCACGGCGATATCAGCCTTGGGCACGCAGAAGCTTTGCGCAGTGCGCGGATTTTCTCGTTCGCCTTCGTTGCGTTGCATCCAGCGCGCGAGCACGTCGGGCAGGTTGTTCTTCGAATGTTCGTCGGTGGGTAACGCGACAGTCGGCACTGGCCCAAGCTTTTCGTCGGCGAGCAACGGAGTGCGTTTATCGTCTAGACTCCAACCATCCGCCTCGACATCATAAAACCAGACGAAATCAGTTCCGCCTGAATTCGTTTTCGTGAAAAGGAGAATCGCAGTCGAAACGCCAGCGTAAGGTTTGAACACGCCGCCGGGCAACGAAATAACCGCATCGAGCTTTTGCTCTTCCACGAGAATCTTTCGCAAGGTCTTGTGAGCATTCGACGAGCCGAACAGCACGCCGTCCGGCACGATTACGGCAGTCCTGCCGCCCGTCTTCAGCAAACGCAGGAACAGCGTTAGAAATAGCAGCTCGGTCTTCTTTGTCTTAACAACCTGAAGCAAATCTTTCGCGGTATTCTCGTAATCCAACGAACCGGCGAACGGTGGATTGGCGAGCACCAGTGTGTATTTCTCTTCCTCCCCCGCGTGCTCTTCGGACAGCGAATCCTTGTAACGAATGTTCGGGTTCTCGACACCGTGCAGCAGCATGTTCATGCTGCCGATGCGCAACATGGTGGAATCGAAATCGAATCCATTGAAGAGCTTTTCGTTGAAGTGATGCCGCAGTTTGTCGTTGGTGAAAATCTCAGCGTGACGTTCTCGCAGGTATTCACCTGTCGCCACCAGAAAGCCAGCCGTGCCACAGGCCGGATCGCAGACGATGTCGTTTGGTTTCGGCGCAACCATCTCGACCATCAGCTGGATGATGTGCCGCGGCGTGCGAAACTGTCCGTTCTGCCCGGCGGTGGCGATCTTGCTGAGCATATACTCGTACAGATCGCCCTTCGTGTCCCGATCCTCCATTGGGATCTTGTCGATCATGTCGACGACTTTGGCCAGCAGTCCGGCGTTGGGAATCGTGAACCGCGCATCCCTCATGTGATGCTGATAAGTGGAATCCTCGCGGCCACTCTTCAAGTTCTTGATGAACGGAAACACTTTCTCCGAAACAACCCTAAACATCGCGGCTGGCGCTTCGTGTTTGAAACGCGACCAGCGCAACTCCTGCTGCTTCTTGCTGAAGATCGGATTCTCGATCGGCCTCTTAAGACGATTTGCCTTCGCTTCCTCTGCGATATGCAGTTCATCTAGCCGCTTGATGAATAGCAGGTAAGTGATTTGTTCGATTACCTCGAGCGGATTACTAATGCCACCAGACCAGAAGGCGTCCCAGAGACGGTCAACTGATGATTTGAGATCTCCTGTGATCATCTAGTTTTTCCTACGGCAAAATTGCTGCGGCCTTTGATGTTCGCAACAGAAATTTCGAAAAGGCATGGAACCGATCGAAGTTGTCCCCAAAAAGGCCCGCTCGCCCCGTTAAGTCGGGTAGCTCTTCGCCAGCAAATACGGACGCGTTTATGAGTCTTGTATCGAAGGGATCTGAATGAATTCGAGCAAAGCCCACATCATAAACATCAATGTAATGAATCTTGTTCTTCCTAGGCGTGCCGCCCCGCTTCGTTGGTGCTGGAATCGAGTTTGGAAGGTCTGCCACATCGAGTAACCACGTGTTTCCGATCAAATCTGGATTATTGGTTAGTTCTAAAGTAGTTCCAACCATCGGAAATACATAAAACAGCGAACGCCCTTGCGCGCAGCGGGCGCGCAACGCTTGCATCTGTTCGTGTTCAGCAACGAACTGCCGCGCGCCGTTACGAAGTACGTACGAGGAGGCCTTGAATTGGAAAATTAGAAGCTTGGCACCAAGCCGGGTGCAAGCATCGAATCCCGCTTGCGCTTCCTGGGCCTGCGTTAAGCCAAACCATATTATTGGCCGATTTACGAACCTCTCGAATTGGGTACAGAAGTTCAGTTCCAAAGTTTTCTCTCGCAAACGCATTCGATTTATGTCCGCGGCCTTGGTTTACGGTGCAAGGGATCCCGTGACGACTTTGAGAGTCGGGATGAACGGTGCAAATTCTGCCGCAAGCACACGCAAAGTGTAAAGAGCCAAGGGATAAGGAGCAAAGGGGTAAGAGCAAAGAGCAAAGAGGAAAGAGCGAAGCGGCGAGATTTGTGAGACCCCGCCGCTTCGAATAATCGAGCGATTCGTCCGCAATATAGATTCAGTTATTGGCGCCTAATGGCTGTCTAATTCCTTCTTTACTTCGGCGTCCTCAGACGCTTTGACTCGATCGATGTCTTCGAGGCAGTCGCTGAGGTGCTTGTAGCCTTCGCCTGAGTCGGCGAGGATGCGGCCGTTAGACGCCTTCAAGCGCCAACGCCATTCACCTTTTGAATCCTGGTAGTAGTAGTAGGTCATTCGGTTCTCCTTAAAGTAAGTAGGGGGTGGTCAGTAGTCAGTAGTCAGTAGTCAGTAGTGAGCAATAAGCAGTGGGCGGTGAGCCGTGAGCATGAGCAGTCGAGTCCGCGGAGCGGACGGTGGCATAAAGCCCGGGGTGAGCGCAGCGAACCCCGGGGAAACAGGCACCAGGGAATTTGTTGAGTCCGCGGAGTGGACGATGGCCCGCAAAATTGAGGCATCTCGTTTGTCGAATTCAATCCGGTTCAGAATCGACGAATCACCTCCCGCGGCCGCCGTCCGCTTCGCGGACTTGATGGTCTGGGTGGCGCATCCTCCCGGGGTTCGCTGCGCTCACCCCGGGCTTTATGCCGCCGTCCGCTTCGCGGACTGCTTCGCGGGCTCTTCGGATCAAAAGGGGAACGTGTGATCCCCGGGCGTGCGTCCGGGGCTACTGATATATCGCCTGCTTCGCAGGCTGGTTGCGTGTCACCGAAGCTCGCTATGCTTCGCACCCTCACCCAACCTCTCCCAGAGGGAGAGGAGATAAGATTTGCCCAACTCAATCCGGAACATCTGGACGCCGTTCGCGAAAGCGAATAAAGCGCTGACAAGTCAGCGCACTCCAAATTAGAATGCTACTCTCTCACCAAAAAGCATGAATCTCCTCAAATCACCTTGCGACGAAGGCTGGATTGCCGCGCGCAAAGCCGCCCCTACGACAGCGTGCGGCAAAGCTCAGCGGCGCTGGACCTTGATCGCTACGATCCTTGGATCGAGCATGGTGTTCATCGACGGCACGGTGGTTAACGTTGCCCTGCCGGCTTTGCAATCCCATCTCAACGCCACGGTCACTGATGTTCAGTGGGTGATCGAGGCGTACACGCTCTTCCTCGCGGCCTTGCTCCTGCTCGGCGGCTCTCTCGGAGATCTGTTCGGACGGAAAAAGATTTATGCGATTGGCGTGGTCCTCTTTGCTCTCGCTTCGATCTGGTGCGGACTCGCTCCGAACATCAATCAACTGATCCTGGCGCGGGCCGCCCAGGGTGTAGGCGGCGCGCTGCTAGTTCCGGGCAGCCTGGCAATCATCAGCGCAACTTTTGGAGAAAAAGAGCGAGGACGAGCCATCGGCACGTGGTCAGGCGCGACCGCAATCACCACGGCGATGGGACCGGTGCTCGGCGGTTGGCTGATCGAGCATGTGACCTGGCGAGCAGTCTTCTTTCTCAACGTTCCTCTGGCGCTGATTGTGCTGGCGCTGGTGATCTTGTTCGTGCCCGAAAGCCGTGACGAAGAAGACAAAGGAAAACTGGATCTCATCGGAGCCGCGCTCGCGACCATCAGTCTGGCGGCCATCGTTTTCGGACTGATTGAGTCTTCACGTTCAGGTTGGAAGAACACATTAGTCTTGTTTGCCCTTGCCGGCGGAGTGATCCTACTGGCGGCTTTTATTTTTGTCGAAGCCCGCCGCCACCATCCGATGCTGCCGCTCACGCTGTTTCGCTCGCGCAATTTTACGGGCGCAAACCTGCTGACACTCTTTTTGTACGCAGCGCTTTCGGGAACGCTCTTCTTTTTGCCGCTCAACCTGATTCAGGTGCAGGGATATTCGGCGACCGCCGCCGGCGCCGCATCTCTCCCATTTATCCTGATCATGTTCGGCCTATCGCGCTGGTCAGGTGGTTTGGTCAAGCGATACGGGTCGCGGCTTCCGTTATCAATCGGCCCCATGGTGGCCGCCGCTGGTTTTGCGTTATTCATTCGCGCCGGTGTCAGCGGCAGCTACTGGACGACTTTTTTCCCCGCAGTGGTAGTGCTTGGGTTGGGCATGGCGGTTAGCGTGGCGCCGCTTACCACGACCGTGATGAATTCAGTGAAAGAGAGTCGCGCGGGTATCGCGTCAGGAATAAACAATGCGGTTTCCCGGACGGCGGGATTGCTGGCCATCGCCGTGTTGGGCCTGATCATGTTTTATGCATTCAACCGTTGTCTGGACGCACGATTGGACCAAATTGGCGCCGGGCCTGAGATTCGCACAGCGCTAAACGACCAACGCTTCAAACTGGCTGCTGCCGAGGTCCCACCGACCGTCGACGGAGAGACCCGCCGGGTAGTAGACCAGGCCAATGATGAATGCTTTGTCTCCGGCTTTCGGACCGTAATGATTGTCGGTGCGGCGCTGGCCGCCGCGAGTTCATTAACCGCCTGGCTGGTAATCCGAGACTGACCCAGCTCCGCAACCCAACTGCAAAGCAAACGCTAAGTCATCGCCACGGTACCGGTCGGCTGCGACGGGTATCTTAATCTTCAGACTGGCAGAAGCGGCGCAAAGGCGCGTATCACGGATCGGAGGATACCAAGGTGATTCCGAATACTGCTTCCACAATTCTGGTTGTCGATGATTACCAGGACAACCGCACATTGCTTTCCGCCTGGCTGCGCGCCAAAGGCTTCAAAGTCGTCGAAGCCCAGGACGGAAAGGAAGGCGTGCTCCAGGCGAATCGCGCACACCCCGATCTGATCTTAATGGATCTCGCGATGCCGGAACTCGATGGTGTCGAAGCGACGCGACAGATCCGCCAACGCAATGTGTTCGCGCAAACGCCAATCTTCGCGATCAGCGCTTACGCCACGCACGACGTCAAGCAGGACGCCCTGGATGCGGGATGCACAGATGTTTTTGCGAAGCCGCTCGATCTGGATTCACTGCTGCGTAAAATCAATTCAGCGTTGGATCATCCTCCGACTGCGATACAATACCGGACTGCTTCGGCTTAAAAATACTTCACTAATCAAAGTTGACTTTGGCGAACACTGATCTCCCTTCTCACCTGGGAGAAGGGTTGGGGCTGAGGGCCTGGCGCGTTCCATTCGTTTTGAATCAATTCTCGCAAAGGCGCCAGGGAGAGAGCCGAGAACCATGAACCTACTCGCGCTTTCGGATTCTGTTTCCACACTAAGTTTTGAGATACAATCCGCCGCCTGTGAATTGCCCCCGTTGCCAAAAAGACCTTCCCGCTGACGCCTCGTTCTGTTTGGCTTGTGGTTTTTCGTTTGAAGAGGCTACGCAGCGGCTCGAACCGCCGACAACTCCCAGGAGCAAATCAGGCGAAAAGAGATCGTTGACTTCCTTCGACTCGATCGATAACGCGCGCTTCGTTCCAGGCACCATCCTCGCCGATCGCTATCGCATCGTCGGCCTGTTGGGCAAAGGCGGAATGGGCGAGGTTTATCGTGCTGACGATTTGAAGCTGGGACAACCGGTCGCGCTCAAGTTCCTGCCCGATCACCTGCTCACTGATGGCGCTGCGCTCGCACGATTTCATCGCGAAGTGCGGGTTGCGCGTCAGGTCTCACACAAAAATGTCTGCCGCGTTTACGACATTGGCGAGGTTGAGGGGCGACATTTTCTGTCGATGGAGTTCATCAAGGGCGAGGAGCTCTCTTCATTAATGCGGCGCATCGGCCGCTTGCCTCAGGACAAGGCGCTTCAACTCGCGCGTCAGATCTGCGCCGGCCTCGCCGCGGCGCATGATGTCGGTTTTCTCCATCGCGATCTAAAACCGTCAAACATCATGATCGACGGAGATGGCAATGCGCGGATTCTCGACTTTGGTCTCGGCGGGCTGGTCGATGAATTCGCCGAAGACGAAGTGCGGGCGGGCACGCCTGCTTATATGTCGCCCGAACAAATCGAGGGCAAAGAGCAGACAATCCAAAGTGATATCTATTCGCTGGGTCTGGTTTTGTATGAGCTGTTCACCGGCAAGCGGGCCTTTGAAGCATCGTCGCTGCATGAGTTGATCAAACTCCGCCGCAGCCACACCTCGCCCACGACACCGACGGACATCGTCAAAGATCTCGATCCGGTGATTGTGAAAGTCATTGATCGATGCATCCAGAAAGATCCGCAAAGGCGACCGTCGTCAGCGTTGCAAGTCGCCGCCGCTCTCCCGGGCGGCGATCCCCTGGCCGCGGCGCTGGCAGCAGGCGAAACACCATCACCGGAAATGGTGGCCGCCGCGCCAACCGAAGGCGTGCTCAGGCCGGCGGTCGCCATCGCTCTGCTGACCGCGACAGTAATTCTGATCGCGCTTTCCTCCTGGCTTACCAAATACCAGCAAGCCTACCGTCTGACGCCGCTGAACGAGTCGCCTGAGGTCTTGCGCGTTCGCGCGCGAGACTTGATTAAGAAACTCGGTTATCAGGACGCGTCCCTCGACAGTGCGCACGGATTTGTTCTTAAAGAGGATTATCTGAAATACATCGCCGACCGGGACCAGTCGGCTACGCGTTGGCAGAAGCTGGCCGAGTCACCTGGCCCATACCGCTTTTGGTATCGTCAGAGTCCGCGTTACTTCGATACCATTCACGTGATTGAGTTCTCTGAACCTGCCCTGGACGTGTCGGGTATGACCAGCTTGTATCTGGACATGGACGGGCACCTCCATTGGTTTGTACACGTCCCGCCGCAACGCGAGCCGGTTGCAACGGATCGAAAGCAGCCCGATTGGTCTCTGGCGTTTCACGAGGCGGGATTAGACATCGCAAATTTCCGGCCATCGACTTCGACCTGGGTTCCGCTGCACGCGTACGATCTGCGCGAGGCCTGGGACGGCCCGGATCCTTTGCGTCCTGCAACCAATATTCACGTCGAAGCCGCGTCGTTTCACGGGGCTCCGGTTTACTTCGAAACCATCTATCCGTGGGACCGAGCCACGCGCCAGGAACAAGCGGCCGTCAGCGCAAGTCAACGCTTTTTTACTTACGCGGTGATCGCGGTCTTCATTATTGCTCTCGTCGGAAGTGCGGTCGTCGCGCGCCGAAACTTACGCGCCGGCCGCGGAGATGTGTCCGGCGCCACGCGCGTCGCTTTCGTGTACTTTACGGTGCGCATGGTGGTATGGATTTTTGATGAGCATCATAATGGATTCGTTAGTCACGAGTTCAGCCTCTTCGCCACCAGCCTCGCCTTCGCCGTATTCACATCTTTCTTTCTCTGGTTGCTTTACATTGCGCTTGAGCCGTTCGTGCGACGGCGTTGGCCGCAGCGAATCATTTCCTGGAGCCGGCTTTTGCGTGGCGACTTTCGTGATCCGCTGGTCGGCCGCGACCTGCTGATCGGCGCGGCCGCCGGCGGCTTTGCAATTCTGGCAGGCCGGGCGACGTCGCCGGTTCTTTATTGGCTGGGCCGGCCATTCGATGTAGTCACCAACCCGGGCAGTGCAATTGTCGGCGCGCACTTTTCTTCCCGCTTCGCCTCACAGCTTACCGCCGCCCTGTTCCTGTCTTTCATTACGCTCTTCCTCTTGCTGCTGTTCGTAGTCTTGCTCCGCCGTGAATGGTTGGGGCTGGCGGCACTGTGGATCTTGTTCGTGCTGTTCGGGACGGGGGTGAGCAACTCCAGTGCGACGGCATTGCCGGCAGCGGCGATCGGCTCGGCGCTGACTTTGTTCATTCTTTATCGCTACGGATTACTGGCCTTGTGCACGATGATGTTCTTTCTTCATCTTTGGGTGTTCTACCCGATGACGACCAGCTTCACCGCCTGGTACGCGTTCGATTTTGTAATTGGCCTGGTCATCTGCCTCGCGCTGGCGGTTTATGGTTTCTACACGAGTCTCGCGGGGCAGTCAGTGTTTGGGAGAAAGTTCCTTCAGGATTAGGCGATACAGAAGCTTGAACAGAGCCGCAACTCAGGTTGAGTCATTAAATCGGTCGCAAGCGCTCCCGTTCCAGGACTCAGAAATCAATCGAGATCCCAAGAACTGCCCCGGCGCGCGGGCTGTCACCCCGTCCCGCAATCAAACCAAAGTCGAAGCTCATCTTTTCTGTCAATTGATAATTGCCGCCGATTTGCGTTTGCAGTTGGCGACTGCCGGAGTGGCGCGCCACCGCGCCGATTAACTCAAAACCTAAATTGAGCTTCGGCGTGAACTGCCTTTGCAGCGACCCGCCCGTGATAAAGACCTGGCCGCGACTGGCAATGCCCACTTCACCCGTGCTCGTGTTGCCCGCGAACACGATCCCGGTGTTCAGACGAAGCGTCGTCTTTTTAGTCAGAGACTTTTGCAGGACCCCGTTCAGCGAGTAATCAAGCAGGCCAGAGCCAAGTTGTTTGCTTTCGTCGCCGGTGGGAACTTCCACACTAAAGGAGACCGTCAGCGCGGGGCGGTGGGAACCTTCCCGCTCTTTCAAGAAATTGTATTTGACGTGAAAGTCCAGATCGCCAAAGCCCGTAATTGTTTTCGGCGTGACCACGGACGAGTTTGAGATGACAATCAGCGGATAATCGACGCCCACTTCCACGTCGGGCAACAATCCGTAGTTAAGAACAAAGACGGTGGTGTTTTGATAACGGCTCGGATACGAGTTACGGGGCAGCACATCGAACTCGTGGCTGATTTGAAGCTGAAATTTCTTGTGCTCAGTAACGCCCGCGTCGTCCGTCACGAAAGGTTGTTGGGCCTGGGCGGTGGCTGATGCCAGGAACAGGGAGATTAGAATAATTAGGAGTGTGCTCATCTCCCTCTCCCTTTGGGAGAGGGCTGGGGTAAGGGAGCAAAGCTTAGCGGCTAATAAAAGGAAAATGATTTTTTCTGTTTTGTGCGCCATCACCCTGTTCCACAGGGAGAGGGAAGGACGATCCAAAGCGGCGTCCAGCCGCCGCACTCCAAATCTACCGTTTAGCCGGGACTGAACCGCTGATTTTCTTACGCGTGGTTTCACCGGTATGGAGCACCGGAATCGCGTCATCGATCTCAGAATGTGGACGAGGAATTACGTGCGTGCTTAGCACTTCGCCAACTCTGCGACCGGCGGCAGCGCCGGCATCAACGGCGGCTTTCACGGCAGCCACCTCGCCGCGCACAATGGCCGTGACCAAACCGGCATCGATCTTTTCCCAGCCGACCAGAGTAACGTTAGCCGCCTTTACGGCCGCGTCTGCGGCTTCGATCATGGCGACCAGGCCGCGACATTCAATCATTCCCAGTGCTTCACGTTCCATCTTGACCTCGGATTCTCAGGTGCGGTTATAAACCTTCTTCGTGTCCGGCACAATTGCCGGGATGAAAGCGGCATCGCTTTGCTGAAAAACAAGCCTGCTGGTTTGCGTCAGCACCTTGCGATCAGCTGATAGCTTCCATTCATCAATGATTTCGTATTCTAACATGTGGCCGGCCACTGTCATGCGAATCCGCGCCCGCGTAACCAACTTGTCGCCGCTCCATTTAGTCCTGGATTTGGTCTGTTTATTCTGCAAGTCAGACGCCTTTGCCCCACCCGGGTTTGTCGTCAAAAGGGACGTGGCCTGATTCGTTTCGCCACGGCCGTCAGTGTAATAAACAAACTCGCGTTCAACCGTCTGCCCGTTGGACTCGGAGGTGCGAATGACACGCAATTCAGGATCTTGATGTGAGATTCGGATCGGCACGTCAGGCCTGGTAGGCAATCCGGTGCTGCTGCTCTTTTTGAGATCGAGCATCCAGGTGCCGCTGAAATCAGGCTTGCTTCCCTGCGCAGCGACCAGCGCAGTCGCCACCATCACGAGCGGGACAGTTCCGATCAGTTTCTTCACTAGTTCCTCAGAGACTGCACCGGCGCCGGAATCCTTCCGCCACGATGAATAAATTGATCCGAAGAAAAGCGGCTGACGGCCATTATCGGAGCTGTGCCGAGCAGGCCGCCAAACTCGATCATCTCGCCGACTTCTTTTCCCGGCACCGGAATTATTCGTACCGCAGTCGTCTTGTTATTCATCACGCCCACGGCCATCTCGTCCGCAATGATCGCCGCAATCGTTTCCGCTGAAGTTGAACCAGGCACCGCGACCATGTCGATGCCTACGGAACAAACACTGGTCCAGGCCTCCAACTTTTCCAGTGACAGCGCGCCGACTTGGGCCGCTTCGATCATGCCCGCGTCTTCCGACACCGGAATGAACGCTCCGCTCATCCCGCCGACTGAATTGCTGGCCATGGCGCCGCCTTTCTTCACCGCATCGGTCAGCAGTGCCAGCGCCGCCGTGGTGCCATGCGTCCCGGCCCGTTCAAATCCCATCCCTTCGATGATGTTGGCGACCGAGTCGCCGATGACCGGCGTCGGCGCGAGCGAAAGATCGATGATGCCGAAAGGAAGTCCCATGCGGCGCGCAGCTTCGCGGCCGACTAACTCGCCGGCGCGCGCGAGTTTGAAAGAGAGCTTCTTAATCAGCTCGGCCACTTCGTGCAGCGGCATTTTCGGATCCGCCTGTTGCACGGCATGATTGACTACCCCAGGCCCTGAAACGCCAACATTGAGCACCGCTT
>DATENS010000050.1:0-2667 GCA_035274925.1 Pyrinomonadaceae bacterium
AATTCTGGGTTTTCTCCCGCGCCCTTTTGCAATCGGCGTGGGGCGGTTCCTGGGCTACCTGGTCTATCTTCTGCCCACGCGCCTCGGACGAACGGGCATGCGAAATCTCGAGATTGCTTTTCCTGATTTACCGCTGCCGGAAAAGAAACGTTTGCTGCGCGGGTGTTTTGACAACCTGGGCCGGCTGCTCGGTGAAGTGAGCCAGTTTCCTCGATTGACGCGCGAGCGCCTGCGCCAGATGATCGAGTACGATCAAGTCGGACTCGCGCACCTGCGCCGGGCGGAAGCCGAGCAACGTGGCGTGATCTTTCTGACGGGGCATCTCGGGGTTTGGGAGATCCTGAGCTTCGGGTGGTCGGCACTCGAGTATCCGATTAGTTTTCTGGTGCGTCCAATTGATAATCCGCGCATCGAGGAAATGATCGAATCGCTGCGCACGCGTTTTGGAAATATCGCTATCGATAAGAAAGCAGCGGCGCGGCGAGCGCTCAGGGTCCTGCGTGACGGCGGCACTCTCGGAATTCTCTCGGACTTAAACACGCAGGAGCGCGAAGGAGTTTTTGTGCCTTTCTTTGGCAAACTCGCCTGCACCAACGCCGGCATCGCCACCCTCGCGCTCAAAACCAACGCGGTGGTTATCCCAACGGTCGCCATCTGGGATCGCAAGCGCGGCAAATATTTCTTTCACGGGGATCCGCCCATTGAACTCGTGCGCACCGGCGATCACGAAAAGGACCTGGAAGTAAACACCGCGCGTTTTGCCGCCGCGATGGAGCACATGATTCGCCTTTATCCGGATCAATGGATGTGGATTCACCGCCGCTGGAAGACCCGGCCTGCCGGCGAGCCGAGTGTGTATGACTGATGGTCGAATCCGTCCCCAAATCACCGGCCAGACCAGCCAACGTCGATCGGGCCTACCAGTTCGCCTCGCTGTCGGCTTATTCGTTCGGCGAGCGGCTTCTGATCCGATTAGCCGACCTGGCGTTTTACTTTTCGATTCTCCTGCTGGGTCGCATGGCCCGGTTTGAAGTCCAAGGATGGGACAATCACGAGGCGGTCGGTCGCGCAGGGCATTTACCAATTTATGTTTTCTGGCACGAGCGCATTTTTCTTACCACTTACTGGTGGCGAAATCGCCGCATCGTCGTGCTTACGTCCCAAAGCCGTGACGGGGAATACATCGCCAGGTTTATCCAGCGCCTGGGGTACGGCGCGGTGCGCGGCTCAAGTACACGAGGCGCAGTCGGCGCGGTAATTGAATTGGCGCGGCTGATGCGGTCCGGATGTGCTGTCGGATTTGTCGTGGATGGTCCGAGAGGACCGCGCCGTGTTGCAAAAATGGGCGCTGTCTTACTGGCCAAGAGAACTGGCCATCCTATTCTGCCGTTCACCACCGCCGGCGCGAGGTATTGGCGGTTGAAAAGCTGGGACCGTCTGCAGATACCAAAGCCGTTTACTCGCGCGAAAGTCTTTGTGGGCTCGCCGATTTATGTTCCCGCCGACGCCGACGAAGAGTTACTCGAAACCAAGGGAGGCGAGATGCAAAAAGCGCTCGAAGATCTCGATCGGCGCGCCGAAGAGTGGCGGGCAAGCTTGTGAATACTAAATGGTGAATGATAAATAAGATGTCGTAATTTCCAGTTTTGTCCAATTTCCCAATTTGATCCTGAACCGGAGGCCCGATGATTAATCAGGAACGCATCAAGAACCTTCTCTTGGAGTTTGTGCAGATCGATAGCCATTCGCGCAAAGAGCGCGACATCGCTGAGCGCATCAAGAAGTACTGCGAAGAGATGGGCGCTCAGGTCGAAATCGACGATGCTGGGGAAAAGGTGGGCGGGAATTCCGGCAATGTGATTGCTCGTTTTCCCGGCACTATTAAAGGCGCTGAATCGATCATGATGAGCGCGCACATGGACACCGTAGTTCCCGGTGAAGGCGTCAAGCCAATTGTTGAAGGCGACATCATTCGCACTGACGGCACCACCGTGCTGGGCGGAGACGACAAATCCGGATGCGCTGTGATCATTGAAGTCATCAAATGCCTGCAGGAGCAAAACATTGCGCACGCGCCCATCGAAGCCATTTTTTCGATTTGCGAAGAAGTGGGCCTGCTCGGCGCCAAGAACGTCGACGTCTCAAAGATAAAAGCCAAATACGGAATTGTTTTTGATTCTGATGATCCCGGGTTTCTCTTTACCAAAGGCCCGTCGGCCAATCACATGGAATACCGCATTCACGGGCTCGAGTCGCACGCCGGCGTTGCGCCTGAAGAAGGAATTTCGGCAATCAAGATCGCTGCGGAAGCTCTGGCTGTAATGAAGCTCGGCCGCATTGACGATGAAACCACCGCCAACATCGGCCAGATCGAAGGCGGCATGGCCACTAACATTATTCCCAACCTGGTCGTGCTGAAAGGCGAAGCGCGATCGCACAGCGAAGAAAAACTCGAAGCTCAGACTAAGCACATGACTAAGTGCCTGCAGGACGCGGCGGCGAAGTATGAAGTGACCGTGGCCGGAAAAACCACCAAAGCTTCAGTCGAAGCCCACGTCGAACGCGAATATTCTTCGATGGATGTCTCTGACGGCTCGCACGTCGTGCAACTCGTTCTCAAAGCTGCCCAACGCATGGGTCTCGATGTGAAAACGATGGCCTCAGGCG
>DATENS010000051.1:0-9930 GCA_035274925.1 Pyrinomonadaceae bacterium
TTCGTCAGCGTGGCTGTAGCTGATGAAGGCCCAATATTTGTAGTCGCTATCCGTTTCGCTCATTTGGTAAGTTAAATACGAAAGACTTCCAAGCTACTAAGACTTAGGACGAGCAACTCCGAGATCGTCGCAGATCTGTTAGCGAGGTACTTCTTAATTTCTCGATGTCTGGGGATGGTGGAGGCCGCGCCATTCGCAGGGTTGCGATATACGGTATGCTTACCACCTTCGCGAAGAAAAACGCATCCTTGAGCCTCGATATGGCGGATGAGGTCGGCCCGCTTCATTCCAACTAAGCCGCACGCAAGACTAATTGTTTGCGCGTCACTTTCGAACCGGGCGCCAGTCGCTTTTCGAATTGTTCGCGATTTGCCTCGAGGATTAACTGAATAGCTTCTGAAAGATTTTCGCGTACTTCCGCAAGCGTTTCACCTTGCGTGTTGGCCCCGGGGAGTTCGGCCACGTATCCGAGGTAGCCGCCATCCTCGGCCTCTCCTTGAATCGCTGTTAAGGTCACTTCAGTCATTGCGCTGTCATGATACTACTGCCCGTAGCATGCCGCTAGTTTGCTCCCCCATTTTTAGAAACCTGCGTTCCCCGCACGTGATAAGTCGCAAACGTCCCATAACCTTTCGCCAGCGGTGTCTGTCCAACGTAGTCACAGATGAATTCCTTTACACCGCGGGCGGCGGCCAGCGCCGCAAACGCCTGGCTCGAGTATACCTGCCCCGGCGGCGTGATCGGCTCGATGCGCGCCGCGCGGCTCACGTGTGTGCCGGTATAACTTTGCTGACCAGTCACCGGATCGACACAGGAATAAACGGGCCCAGCATGCAACGCGATGCGCAGGTTTATTGCTTTGGGAAGTCCCTTCTGGCTCCAGTCCGTGTCAACCATTATCTGGCACAGCTCAAGCGCAAATAAACCCGCGTCACGTACGTCGTCAAAGACAAAATACAAGCCGTCGCCCCAAGTGTTCTTGATGAGAGGGGCGTGCTGCGAAATCGCCATGAGGTTTCCAATCGCCCCAAGAAAATGGCTGAGGAACCTGGGAATTTGTGGCTCAGTCAGTTTGCTGAAGTTGACCGCGTCGGCAAACAGCATCGCCATGATGCGCGTGGGAAGGGCGTCGGAAGGCTTCTTGCGAGGGCGTGACCTGGTCGCCTGCTCGGACTTTGCGCTCTGTCTTACCGCCGGGCTGCTGCCCAATTCGCGTTTGAGAATTTTAGCGAGATCAATTAGTTCGTAATCGAGTCCCGCCTGTTCCCAGCTCGCGATGGTGCTGGATGTTCCTCCCGGACCGTCACCTTCCTGCCCATCCCAGACAGCCAGCGGCTTCAGTTTCGTTTCGAGTTGGCGCGCGCGAATGTCTGCCAAACCTTGGAGCAAGAGATTGGCGTATTCGAACGACATGCTTCCTTCTTCCAGGCGCTCGTTCGAGGCCACAATAACTGAGTTGGCATTCTTAAGAACTTTTTCAAAACGTTCGGTCCAATTTCCGGGGGCGACCGTCACGCTGTCTTTGATGAATTGTTTACTTTCGTAAGGAAGCACGATGTTGGTTTCGCCGCCGGCTTCGAGCAGGGTCTCGAGAAAAATAATATCCGAGCCGCAGGCCGCCGATGCATAGCCAAAACCTGCGTCAATCTTTTTGAGGCGCGCGTGAATCGCGGCACGCACGGCCGGCTCAAGCTGGGCCGGAAACCTCCTCGTTTGGCGATCGGGACGATCGATCAAGTGCCCGGTGAAAACAATCACACTCGGAATCTTGAAAGCCTTTTCGATTTCCGCAGGATCGCGTCCGAGGTGATCCAGAATCAGCCGCGCGTTGCGCCGGGTCGAACTCAGATCGGCAAAGTTTCCCCGGGCGATCTCCGCGGCCTTCCCATACCAATCTTGCGCTTCGGTCCACCGGTGCAGGATCAAACAAGCTTCGCCCAGGGTCGCCATTGGCCAGTACCGATCCCCTGATTTGGCTGGTAGTTTTTCCAGATCAGCAAGGCAAGCCTGGCGAACTTCGAGCGCCAATTTGCGCGCCTCGTCGTTGCGGCCCAGCAAGAGTGCGAGCGTCGCGGCATTGATACCCGAATAATATCCACGGCTGAGCTTGTACGCCTCACGATAAAACTTATGCGCCAGCTGCAACTGCCGTTTGCCCTCTGATTCAGTTGCGGCGTGGGCCCAAAGATCTTTGTGAGTGCGCGCAAGGATTCCCAAAGTCTCTTCATCCCGATGTCCCTCTTCACGAAGCTGACTCAGGATCGAATTGCCGCGCTGCGTGGCGCCGCTGCGCGCCAGGGCCAGCGCCAATTGCTGCCGCATCTCGACATCTGACGGTTTTGTTTTTAACCCTTCGGTGAGCACATCGTAGGCGAGCAGCGGCTGTCCCAGTTTCAGAATGCGACGGCCCACCAGCCGGTATAGTTCCGGCGTCTTGCCCCACTCCTCAATCTCGCGCGCATGCCAATGCCCCATCAGAGAAGAGAGGGAGGCCGAGTTGATCTGATCGATGACGGGAGTGGTTTGAGGCCGAGCGAGGTGGCCGTCTGTTTTTTTACCAGGCTTCGCACGGTCGAGCCAGTACCCGCGGCTCAGAATCAATTTCAAAGTCTCGGTCGCAGTGTTACGATCGTCCTGCTTCTCGCTTTCGGGTAACTCCTTGTAAGGCGGAAACAGGGCCTTGCCTGAACCTTTCTTTCGACCCGCTTCCGGTTTGGCCGCTGTTTTCTGAGCGAGACGCTGGCGCGCGCGAACGTTGTAGGCATTCTCGGCTAGTAGTTCGACAAGTTCCTGAAGATGTTTTGGAAGTTCGGTGCCGGTGATGTCCATGATCTGAAGTCAGTGACGTGCGACCAAGTATAGCCGGATTTGGACTTTGCCAGAACCGGACGCTGAGTGGCACGCGCATCCTGCGCGTGGTTCTCGCGGGAGACGCCGATGCGACTCCCGCAAAAGCTGAAATTTCGCCACGTCTTGCTAAGGCTCCCCAGGCGCAGGCAGTTATGGTATAAAATCGCAAAACTCGGAACACCCGTCGGGGGGTCTGCCGTTGTCGGAGGCCGAATGAGCTTTCTCCCGGAATACGAAGTCGACATCTTCATTAGCTACGCGCATAACGATAACCAGGCGCTGATCGAAGGACAGCGCGGGTGGGTGGATACTTTCCATCAGGCGCTGGAGCGGCGCTTACAGGTCCACCTCGGCGCAAAACCCACAATTTGGCGCGACCCCCGCCTCCAGGGCAACGAATATTTCGCTGACAGTCTGAGTGAGCAGGTTCCGAAAAGCGCCCTGCTGGTTTCGGTGCTGTCGCCCAGCTATCTGAATTCCGAGTGGTGCAAGCGCGAGATGCAGATGTTCATGGGCACGGCCACAGAAACAGGTGGCATACGCCTCGGTAACAAGGCACGCATCATCAAAGTCGAAAAGATTTTTGTGCCCATCGAGAGGCATCCGGTCGAGTTGCAGGGCATGACCGGGTATCAGTTTTACTACATGGACGATCATCGGGCCCGCGAATTGTCGCCGGAAAGCGGTCCGCACGCGGTCGACTACTGGCAGCGGATTGATGACGTCGCGCAGGATATGAACGAGTTGCTGCAATCAATGAAAGCGCGCGGCGGCGCTCCGGATGTGCAGGTGTTTCAGGCGCCCGCAGGCGGCACGGTTTACCTTGCTGAGACTTCTTTTGACCTTTCGCCTCAGCGCGACAGCATCAAGCGCGAGCTTCAGGAACGCGGGCATTTGGTGATGCCCGATCGGCCGTTACCATTGAACGGGCCTCAGCTCCAGGAAGCGGTCCGCGACTATCTGGAAAATTCCAAGCTCTCGATTCATCTAATCGGCGCGAACTACGGCGTTATTCCCGAGGCGGCTGATCGTTCCGTGGTCTGTTTGCAAAACGATCTGGCCGCTGAGCGCAGCAAGGGCAATTCATTCGACCGGTTGATTTGGCTGCCCGAAGGATTGGAGAGCAAAGAGGATCGGCAGCGTCAATTTATCCAGTACTTGAAAAACGATTCAGTAGCCCAGCAAGGCGCCGACGTGCTGCAAACTTCGATCGAGGAGTTGAAGACTTACATTCAGGACAAGCTCAGACCAAAACCTAAGGCGCTGCCCGGAAACGGTAACGGTAACGGAAACGGCCATAGCGACTCCGGCCCGGTCCGTGTCTACGTGATTTGCGACAAGCAGGACTACGAATCGATTGCCCCACTGGAAGATCAGCTCTACAGCCAGGGCTTTGAAGTTACGCTCCCGCTAATGGAAGGTGACGAGGCTGAAGTCCGCGAGGATCATAAAGAAAGTTTGCTGCTGTGTGACGCCGTGGTGATTTTTTACGGTAATGCCAGCGAGGGTTGGCTGCGGACGAAGCTGCGCGATCTGCAAAAGATTGCCGGATACGGTCGCACGAAGCCGATGCTGGCGCAGGCAATCTACACGGGCCCACCCGAAACACCGGCCAAGCAGCGCTATCGCACGCGCGAAGCGCTGCTGCTCAGAAACTTCGGCCAGTTTGCTCCCGACACTCTGCAACCATTCATAGAAGAAATTAACAAGGCAAAAAGGTAGAGGCGATGACGAACGAGCGTTTTACTAATCCCTTCCCCGGATTGCGGCCGTTCGAGTCTAATGAAGACCATCTCTTCTTTGGACGCGATGGGCAGTCTGATGAGTTACTTCGCCGGCTCAGGCGCAGCCGCTTTCTGGCGGTGCTGGGCACTTCCGGAAGCGGCAAGTCTTCCCTCGTGCGCGCCGGCATGTTGCCGTCGTTGTTCGGCGGATTGATGACCCAGGCTGGGTCGGGCTGGCGCGTCGCATTATTTCGTCCGGGCCACGATCCGATGGGAAACCTGGCGGCGGCCCTCGCCAACCCGCAGGTATTTGGCACCAGCGCCGAAGATGCGGCGCTGCAAAAAACGATCACGGAAGCGACGCTGCGCCGCAGCGCGCTCGGGTTAGTCGAGGCCACCCGTCAGGCCCGAATCCCGGAAAACGAAAACCTGCTCGTCGTAGTCGATCAGTTTGAAGAGATCTTCCGCTTTCGCCGGACCGCGAAACGTGAAGGGCCGGAAGATGAGGCCGCTGCCTTTATAAAACTTTTGCTGGAAGCGAAGCGCCAAAGCAGCGTTCCGATTTACATCGTCATTACCATGCGTTCGGATTTTCTGGGCGACTGTGCCCAGTTCCGGGACCTGCCGGAAGCGATTAACGATGGTCAGTACCTGATCCCGCGCATGACCCGGGACCAGCGACGCGAAGCAATCACCGGCCCGGTGGCCGTGGGCGGCGGTGAAATTTCGGGACGGTTGGTTAATCGCCTGCTAAACGAAGTGGGCGACAACCCGGATCATCTTCCCATTCTGCAGCATGCGCTGATGCGCACATGGGATCTGTGGATGCGCGATCGTCGCAACGGCGAAGCAATCGATCTGCGTCATTACGAAGCAGTCGGGACAATGGCCGACGCGCTTTCGCGTCATGCAGACGAGGCGTATGACGAGCTTCCCGACGATCGCAGCCGGGTGCTCGCAGAAAAGCTTTTCAAAAGTCTCACGGAAAAAGGGCCTGACAATCGCGAGATCAGGCGCCCCTCACGCGTGAACGAAATCGCCGCCATTGCCGAAGCCTCGCCGCAGGAAATAATCGCAGTGATTGAACCCTTCCGCCGCGCCGGACGATCGTTTCTTATGCCGCCGGCAAGTGTGGCGCTCACGGGCGAGTCGCTGGTGGATATCTCGCACGAGAGTTTGATCCGCGGTTGGGAGCGCTTGCGCAAGTGGGTGGATGAAGAAGCCAGATCGGCGACAACTTACCGCCGCATCGCTGAAACTGCGGGCTTGCATCGCGAAGACCGGGCCGGATTGTGGCACGACCCGGACTTGGCGCTGGCCCTCAGGTGGCGTGATACCAATCGGCCGAATGCCATTTGGGCCGCGCACTATCATCCGGATTTTGAGGCGGCCATGGCGTTCATTGACGCAAGCAAGGCCGCCAACGAAGCCGAGATCGCGGAACGTGAACGGCAACGCCGGCAACAAGTGCGCCGCGGACGGATCTTTGCCTCAATTCTGGGCATAGCATTCTTAATCTCGTTGGGGTTCGGAATCTTTGCCTTCGCCGCTTTTAGCAAAGCCAAAGCAGAGACCCTAAGAGCTGAAGCGGCGACCGCCTCAGCGGTCGAAGAGAAGAAGAAAGCTGAGATCGCCCGCGGCGAGGCTGAGAAGGAAAAGGTCAAAGCCCAGGAGAGCGAGAAGCGCGCAATCACGAACGAGCAGATTGCGCAGGACGAGAAGAAGCGAGCAGAGGAGACTTTGGTAATCGCTGAGCAAAGACGCATAGAAGCCGAGGCAGCGACCAGGCGTGCCCGAAACGCTGAAATCGTTGCCACGCAACAACGAGAGGCCGCCAAAGCTTCGGCGCTCGATGCGATGCGCGAAGCCGTGCGAGCCCGAAAACAGAGCCTGAACGACAAAGGCAACATCAACACGCTGGCCGAGCGTTTGATTCAAATAGCGTCACCTGAGGAAGCTGCTTACTGGCGAAACTATTACGCGACAGCGCTCGCTGAAATCGGCCGTCCGGATCTTTCTCAAAACGAATCGACAAAGGTCCTGGAAGTTTTTGGCGACAACCTCAACGCGCTCACCAATCGCGGTTACATGAGCCTGATCCGCTTTGAGACTGACCAGGCCCTGAAAGATTTTGAGCGGATTCGTGAGTTGGATCCCAAATACTCTTTGAACTATCTGAACCTCGGCGTCACTTACGCGAACTTGAAAGACTATTCGGGCGCGTCAAACGCGATCCAACAGGCCATAGAGTGGTACCGGCCGGGTTATTTCGATGGCGTCTTTGACAGTGAAGTCTCTGACCACATCAAGCAGGCCACGCGTCGAAGTGTGATTTATGCGGATGGTACCGAATTCAACGCAGCTCTATATTACGAACTGGCCGCCATTGAGGCGTTTCGCGGTGGCCGCGAATTCGAAAAGAAACTAAAAGACGCCGATGAAAACGCGACACGCACAGGCTCACAAAAGGAGGGCTACCTGACGGCGCTCAATTGGGCCTGGTTACAACGGCGGAAGGAACCAAAGGATTACGGCGCGTTGGCGGTCGAGGCGCATCTTTGGAAAAACGCCGGGTATCCCGATTGGGCGCGCTACTACTTTCAAATGTTTCAGTGCGAACACGAAAAACGGGACGACCCGCGCTACCAAACCTTGGCGACCTGGGTTAACCGCCAAATCCGGAGCATGCCGGGAGGCGGTGCTCAAACAGACTGTTCGACGCCGCCGGTTAAGGCCGTCGACGCGCGTACCCGCACATTTGAGGCGAGCGAACTCGCTTCTATCGGCCGGTATGAAGACGCTTTGGCGTTACTCGATCCGGAAATTGAACGTGACCCCAATAACATCGAGCTGCTGCTGGCGCGCGCGCGTTATCGCCAATCAGCGGGCTACTGGGCCGGCTACTGGGGCCGGCCAGAATCGCAAAAGCGGCACTATGAATCCGCCCGCGAGGACTTTGCGACCATCCTCAAGCTTGCTGAGAACAATCCATCCTACAAACCTGTTGCTTACTTGTGGCTGGGTTTTCTTGGGCCAACGCTGGGCGCGAACGAGAGCGACACGAAACGTTATTTTGAAGAGGCCATGAAGCTTGGCCCCGCCAATGCCGGAGCTTTGACCGGGTTGAGCGACGCGATTGCCGAGACTGAGCCGGAAAAAGCCATCGAGTTATTGAAGCGCGGTGTCATGCTCGATCCTTCAGCTCTCAATTACTACAAACTTGCGGCACTGCAAAACAAGCAAGGGAAGCATCGTGACGCGCTCGCCTCGATCAAACTTGCGATTGCACTGCAAAGGGACAACGCCGGCTTTTACGAAGAGCGCAAGCGCATTGAAACAGGCCTGGGCATTAGCGAGCTGGAAAGAGAGCTACATCTGGCCGAAGGCTATCTCGAAATCGGTGACGCGCATTTACGTACTCTCAAGGCGAGTGCTGATACAGCCGAGAGAGAAAAGGCGTTCGGCGAAGCCAACGAGGCGTACCGCAAGAGCCTCGAGATTTTGTCTCGCCTGACTAAAACGGAAAAGGTTGCGACAAGTCTGGCGGTCGTGAATGACAAACTTTCGCGATTGCAAGAGGAGAAAGGCCAGAACCGGGAGCAGTAGCGACCCGGTCGCGCACCTGAAAATCACGCGCAAGGTGCGTGTGTCACAATCACGCTCGGCTGACAAACTCCGAAGTTAAAAGGCATAATGGCTCCTCCGCACAGGGGAGCCATTATTTGTGATCATTTCTGCCATCGAGCTATGTGAGATCAACCTGCCGCTCGTTCACTTTTTCGAAACCAGTTTTGGCCGCACCACTGAGCGTCGCATCATTCTGGCCAGAGTAATTGATGCGGACGGCGCCGAAGGCTGGGGGGAGTGCACTGCCGGAGAGGGCCCGTTCTATTCGGACGAATGGACCGAGACGGCGTGGGCCACACTCAAGGATTTTCTCGCGCCAATGGTTGTAGGCCAGGAAGTCGAGCATGCCGGCGCTGTTTTCGATCTGATGAAAAGGGTCCGCGGCCATCGCATGGCAAAGGCGGCCATTGAGACAGCGTGTTGGGACCTTGAAGCGAAACGCGCGGGTGTTCCTTTATGGCGACATCTCGGTGGAGCTAATGAGGAAATTCAGTGCGGAGTTTCGCTCGGCATTCAAGATTCGCCGGAAGCCTTGCTGGAAAAAATCGAGAAAGAGCTGGCCGACGGTTACCAGCGCATCAAGATCAAGATTAAGCCGGGCTGGGACGAAGATATTGTGAGGCAAGTGCGCGAACGATTCCCGCGCATTCTTCTCATGGGGGATGCGAACTCAGCGTACCGCCTGGCTGACGCAAAAGTATTCAAACGGCTGGATCAGTTGGACCTGATGATGATCGAACAACCGCTGGCCCACGACGACATGTTTGATCATGCCAGCCTGCAGAAGCTAATCAAGACCCCTGTTTGTCTGGACGAATCGATTAAAACACCAGAGGACGCCAAACACGCGATTGCCCTGGGCGCGTGTCGTATCATCAATTTGAAACTGGGTCGCGTGGGCGGGCACGCGCAGGCGAAACGCGTGGAAGCGGTTGCGCGTGAAAATGAAATTCCGGTGTGGTGCGGCGGCATGCTGGAATCAGGGATTGGCCGCGCGCATAACATCGCGATGGCCACGCTGGCCGGCTTCACCCTGCCCGGAGACGTTTCCGCCAGCACCCGTTACTGGCACGAAGACATCATTGAGCCGGCGGTTACAGTAAGCGCAAGCGGAACGATCAAAGCGCCGGACAGGCCGGGCATTGGATTTGAAGTGAATCGTCCACGAATTGATAAGTTGACGATCAGGTCTGAACGAATCGGTTGAACCCTTGGCGAAGATTTGCGTCTTTGCGCCTTTGCGTGAGACCTGTGCACGCGCTTAGTTCACGCAAAGTCGCAATGAGTCTAAAAACGAAATGCCGAACATAACTCGAGAAAATCTAAACACGCTGCGTGAATACTTTGCCGCTCGTCAGCATGAGCTGCTCACTTTTGTTTGCGCTCTCGTTGAGACGGAATCGCCGTCCGGTGATAAGGAAGCGAGCAGCGATGTAGTTGATTTGCTCGCCAGCGCCGCCGGCAGCATTGGCGTCGTGAATTCCGTCGAGCGGATAACGGCGGAAGACTTTGGCGAACATCTTCGCATCAGCGCTTTCGCCGGCGACGCGGATGCGTCTCCGATTCTGATTCTGGGCCACACGGACACGGTGCATCCGCGCGGTGCGATTAGAGAAAGGCCCTGGAGAACTGAGGACAACCGGATTTATGGTCCGGGGATTTTCGACATGAAGGCGAATTGCGCGCTCGCGCTCGAAATTCTGCGGGCCTTTGACGAAACAAACATCCG
>DATENS010000052.1:0-6234 GCA_035274925.1 Pyrinomonadaceae bacterium
AACCTGGATCAACGTTGAGACCGGCGCCTGGACCGACAAAGACAGTCACATCAGTGGCGCGATCGACAGCTACTACGAGTACCTCTTGAAGTGCGCCATTCTTTTTAATGATCAGGATTGCCGGCGCATGTGGAACGAAAGCATCGACGCAATCAATCGGCATCTTCGGGACGAAAAGAAGGGGCGGGGCCGCCACGAGTTGTGGTACGGCCACGCTGACATGAACACCGGCAGGCGAACTGCGACAACGTACGGCGCGCTCGATGCCTTCTTTCCGGCCGTGCTGGCGATGTCCGGCGATATAACGCGCGCGCGTTTGCTGCAGGATTCATCAATGGTGATGTGGAACAAACATGGAATCGAGCCGGAAGAATTTGATTATTGGAAGCAGGAAGTGGTTCACGCCGGCTATCCGCTTCGACCTGAGATCGTTGAATCCACCTACTACCTTTACCACTACACCAAAGATACGGCCTACCTGCGAATGGGCGAGCAAATGTGGCGCGATTTCGTTAAGCACTGCCGCACCGAGGCAGGCTACGCGGCGCTGAAAAGCGTGGTAACGAAAGAGAAGAACGACTCGATGCAGAGTTTTCTCTTCGCTGAAACCTTTAAGTATTTCTACCTGTTGTTTGCGCCGAAACGGACGCTCGATTTTGACGCCGTGATATTCAATACTGAGGCGCATCCGGTGCGCAGGAAGTGATCTATGGAATCCGGTCCCCACAGCCTGCAAAAGCTCATTGCGATTCTCCAGCTAGCGTTCTCAGGCGAGCTGGCAGCGGCTTACGCATATCGCGGACACTGGCACTCAGTCCGGCGCCTGGCTGAATGCCAATCGATTCGAGCGATTGAGGACGACGAATGGCGTCACCGTAAACTCGTCGGCGAAATGCTTGAAGGTCTCGGTGCCCAACCGAGTAAAGCTCGTGAACGGCGTGCAGCCCTGATCGGTCGCATCCTGGGTTTTGGATGTCACGTCATGGGTTGGCTTGCCCCGATGTATGGTGCAGGAAGACTCGAGAGCCGAAATATCGTTGAGTACGAAACCGCCGCTCGGTACGCCTATGATTCAGGTCATGCCGAGCTAGTCGAATGTTTGCTGGAGATGGCGGAAGTTGAATGGGATCACGAACATTATTTTCGAGGTCGCGTGCTGAGTCACGCGTTGGGACGCCGTCTTCCTATTTGGCCAGAGCCGCCGCCAAAGGAAACGATTCGGCTTCGGTTTCGCGAGGAAAGGCTTCCCCAGTCAATCCCGACAACGTTAGCAAACGTAACCGCCTCAGATAGTTTTTAGCCCCATGCGTACTGAAAAACTGAAATTGAAAGCTAGCGCCGTCACGGTCCTGCTCGTCATCTTGTTGGCGCCGCAAACCCACGGCCAGCAAGTGCGGTCGGATGACGCGCTGGTTTCGGCCGCGCGCGAAATCATGACGGCTGCTCGATACTGCGCCTTGATTACCACCGATTCCGCTGGGCGCACCCACGCGCGCGCGATGGATGCCTTCTCACCCGAGGCGGACATGAAAGTCTGGTTCGGCACCAATCCGCGAAGCAGGAAAGTAAAAGAGATTCGCCGTAACCCAAAAGTCACTCTTTACTACTTCGTGCCCGAGGACCAGGCCTACGTATCAATTACCGGCACCGCCCGGTTGGTCAATGATCCGAAAGAGAAAGCAAACCGATTCAAAGACGATTGGAAGGCTTTCTATCCGGATCGCGTTCGTGACTATTTGCTGATTGAAGTGACTCCGGAAAAGCTGGAACTCGTCAGCGTTAAGAAAGGCATCGTCGGTGATGAGCGCGCCTGGCAAACTCCGACTGTTTCATTTCCACGCCGGAAATCACATAAGTAACCTTGACTAGAGCCGGGCCTGTGATAGATTTTGCGGCCTGCTAGCCACTGGAAAGGAGAACTCCGATGAAGAAGATCGTAACGCTACTCGTCCTGTTGATCGTTTTGACCGCTTCCGTAATTCACGCCACGTCAGCCTCTCAAGAGAAATCGGACAAGCCACGGATTGCCGTGCTCGAGTTCACCACGCCGTTTACGGCCAGCGACGTCGATAAAAAGGATGTATCGCTGTCCACCCAGAACATGCTCAATGCCGAGCTGGCAAGAACCGGCAAGTTCAGGATCGTGGAACGCGAACAGTTGGTGGGCACGCTGAATTTTTGGAGGCTTCCGGTAAGTGGCGAAATCGATCCTGCAACCGCCGTTCGAATCGGCAAGCAGCTCAGTGCCAAATACGTAGCTACCGGCGCGGTAACCGAATACGGCGTCACCGACAAGGGGGCCCACGGCCACGGGGCCGCGCCTTTTGCCATCGCCATCAAGATGACTCTAATCAACGTCGCGACGGGTGAAATCGCCTGGTCAGGAGAAGAGCGCCAGATGGGCCCGCGCGATCGAGTGATGAAGCCGTGCATTCAAAAACTTACTGCGAGTTTGAAAGCCGCAGACCTGTAAGTGGCGTCAAAAGCGAAGTCTCAGAATCTTGAAAAGGAGAACAAACAATGCCCCTGTTCCAAAATTCGAAGCGAATCGCCAAAGCGGTTCTGGCAACTCTGTTTTTGGCCGCATGTAGCAGCAGCGGCGGCGGCAACAACTTACACGTGAAATCGCCGGCCGCCGGCGACAAAGACCTGGCCACCAAGTCGAGTTACACCTTCGCAGTAACCAAAACCTTCACGGACATTAACCAGAAAATTACTACTGCGGCTACCTACAACGTTTACGCCGCCAACTATGATCTGGACGCGGGCAATTTCGCCATGACCTTAGGGAAGCCCCTCACCGCGGATGATCAGGTACGGGTGGAATTCAGCCTGGTAGGCGAAGAAGGAACGAATGATAAGGCGCCCCTGAAGACCGGCACGTATTCGGCCAAAGCCGACAAGTACATGAAAGTTGAAACGGCCGGCATTGTCACGCGCAAGGGCGGCACTGACAGTAAGAACTGGCTTGATCGCAGCACGCTCACGGGCGAGGTAAAGCTGACGTCGGTCTCTGACGAATCGATCTCAGGCGACATTGATGTGACCGCCGGTGACTCGAGCATCAAAGGTTCATTCACTGCGAAGATTCTGAAGCGGAAGTAAAGTTCAGCAACCCGAAGGGTTGCAAAGACAGTAGCCGGTGGTCGGAGCGCGGCGGAGACCACCGGACATGCGAGATTAATTGGGTTGCACCCCGGAGGGGTGCCAGATCCGTCGATGTAAAGATCTTTTACGTTGACCTGTAGTCTAAACTTCAGACTATGGGTTCAACCTTCTTCAGCCTGCACTATCACCTCGTCTTCTCGACCAAAGAGCGACGACCCTTCATTAAGCCCGAATGGCAGCCACGTCTTCATGCTTATCTCGGCGGGATCATTAAAGGCATGCACGGCGTGCCCGAGATTGTCGGCGGAGTTGAGGATCATGTCCATCTCCTGGCTAGTCTCAGGCCAGTGCATCGTATCGCGGATGTACTTCGGGATTTGAAAAAGGAATCATCCACATGGGTTAAAGAGAATTTTAATCGCACATTCACATGGCAGGAGGGTTATGCGGCCTTCACCGTAAGCCCCACGGCGACCGACTCAGTACGTCGCTACATTGCCACGCAGGAGGTGCATCACGGCAAACATTCCTTTGTTGATGAACTGAGAGAGCTCCTCAACGCGGCCGGTATCGAATTTGACGAGAAGTACTTATTGTGACGTCTGGCACCCCTTCGGGGTGCGGTCACGACTAACGACTTCTCCGGTGGTCTCCGCGGACTCCGACCACCGGCTACTTTCTTGCAACCCTTCGGGTTGCGCTGTGCCGATCGTGAAAACCCGTGTCTCCCGCCTTAACAAATTCGTGTACAATCGCGGCGTATGCAGGAAGTCGAACCGATTGCGCCGATCGATCCACCGCGCCAAACGCCGGGAGAAGAGATCGCCAACAGCGTGAGCCATGGATTCGCCCTGGCGTTAGCGATCGTGGCCGCGCCGATTCTAATCATGGTGCACGCGCGCTCAGGCACGTCGTGGAATCTGGTGGGCGTCAGCGTGTTCGCCATGTCCATGATTCTCCTGTATCTGGCTTCGACCCTTTACCACGCGGTCACCCACACCGGCGCAAAACGTGTCTTTCGCGTGCTCGATCACGGCGCCATCTTTCTTTTGATTGCGGGCACATACACACCGTTCACGCTCGGGATACTGCGCGGACCGTGGGGCTGGACGATTTTCGGCCTGGTCTGGGGAATGGCGGCCTTCGGTCTCACCACCAAAGCGATATTCGGAACTAACCACCGCTGGTTAACAGTGCCGCTCTATCTGGTGATGGGATGGCTCGCGATCATTGCCGCGCCACAGATTTTGGCCCGGGTTCCCTTGTCCGGCCTGATCTTAATTGTCGCCGGCGGCCTTGCTTACACCGGCGGCGTCGCGTTTTTCGCTGTCCCTCGCATGCGCTATAGCCACTTTGCCTGGCACTTGTTCGTGATGGCGGGCACCGTCTGTCATTTCTTCGCAGTTCTTTGGTACTCAGCCTGAGTACAACCGGCCTTCGCTAAATCCCGCAGGGGAAGTTGTGATATTATCCTGCCCGCAACAACTCTATGTTTCGGATTCAACCAGAGCATTTCCGGCCACTTACTTTCCGCGCCGACCTCTTCGCGGACTAGCCTTGCTGTCTCAACATCTCGTCTGAAGCGGCACTTCTAAAGTGTCAATCCACAATCGTTTTTCCAGGGAGTACAGAGATGATGGCTACCGCAATTTCACCAAAGAAACCCGAAATCAAAACCGAGCTGCCGGGCCCGAACGCAAAAAAAATCATTGCCGCCGATGCCGAGTTCGTAAATCCAGCTTACCCGCGGCCTGACTTCAAACTGGTGGCTGAGCGCGCCCAGGGCGTTTGGGTCACCGACGTTGATGGCAACATTTTTCTGGACTGCAACGCCGGCGTGGCGGTTTGCTCGACCGGACATTGTCATCCGCAGGTCGTCAAGGCTATTCAGGATCAGGCTGCCAATCTCATTCACATGTGCGGCACCGATTATTACTACCGGCAGATGCCTGAGCTCGGACGCAAACTCGACGAAATCGTTCCGGTGCCGCGGCCGACGCGAACCCACTTTGCAAACAGCGGCACCGAAGCCGTTGAGACGGCGCTCAAGCTGGCCATGCACAGCACCGGCCGCGAGAAGTTCATTTCCTTCTTCGGCAGTTTTCATGGACGCACGCTCGGGTCACTTTCGCTGACTTCTTCAAAGGCCGCGCAACGACTGGGATTCAAACGCCAGGCGCTCGACGTGGTGCATGTGCCTTTCCCCAACGAATTTCGGAATCCGTTTAGTGCCGAACAATGCGGCAATGGCGGCGCCGCCCAGGGCGCGCTGAATTGGATCGAAAACATCCTGTTCAAGACCACGACCCCGCCGCAGGAGGTCGCCGCAATCGTGATTGAGCCGGTGCAGGGAGAAGGCGGATACGTACCTGCTCCGAAAGAATTTCTGCAGGGCCTCAGGCGTATATGCGACGAGCATGGAATCATGCTGATCGCTGACGAAGTCCAGAGCGGCATGGGACGCACCGGAAAAATGTTCGCGCTGGAGCATGCAGGCGTGAAGGCCGATATCGTTTGTATCGCAAAAGGAATTGCTTCCGGTCTTCCGCTGGGCGCCTGCGTGGCGCGCGCCGATCTGATGAATTGGAAGAAGGGCGCGCACGCGTCGACTTTTGGCGGCAATCCGGTCTGCATTGCGGCGGCGTTGAAAACGATCGAACTGGTGGAAAGCGAGCTGCTGGCGAACGCTGCCGAAGTCGGCGGCTATCTTAAGAACGGCTTGCAGAAGCTGATGGCGAAATACGACTGTATCGGTGACGTGCGCGGCATGGGCCTGATGCTCGGCGTGGAATTCGTGAAAGACAAGGTAAGCCGCGAACCTGACGCCGAATTGCGTGATCGGATTGAGATGGCCAGCTTTGAACGCGGCTTGATCTTGCTGGGCGCGGGCACAAATACGATTCGCTGGTCACCGCCGTTGATTCTTACCAAAGAAAACGTAGATGTGGCTCTGGAGATTTTCGACGAAGCAATAGCGGCATCGGTATGACTTTGGAGTGCGCCGGCAGAGCGAAGCGGCGACGGCGCTTTGGATATGGTTCCGCCGCTCGCCGGGAACGCTGGCTCACGCTATTTCCCTTTACGCCTCTCGAGAAGAGGACTGACTCGATCCAAAGCGCCGTCGCC
>DATENS010000053.1:0-30296 GCA_035274925.1 Pyrinomonadaceae bacterium
GTTGTTGCTGTCCTCCTGAAAGTCCCAGGGCCGAGGACTTTAGCCGATCCTTCACCTCGGTCCAAAGAGCGGCATCCGTGAGCGCCTCTTCGACGCGGCTTTCAAGTTCATCGCGGCTCGATGTCAGGCGATTGATGCGCAGGCCGTACGCCACGTTATCGAAGATCGACTTGGGGAAAGGATTTGATTTTTGAAAGACCATGCCGACCTTGCGGCGCAAATCCACGACGTCGGCCCCCGGCGCATAAATGTTTTGGCCATCGATCAGGACTTCGCCTTCGACCCGCGTGCCTGAGATAACGTCGTTCATGCGATTCAGCGTTCGCAGGAAAGTAGTCTTTCCGCATCCGGACGGGCCAATGAACGCGGTCACCATTTTTTCCGGAAGGTCCAGAGAGATGCTTTGCAGCGCCTGGTTCTTTCCGTAATAGAAGTTGAGATCCTTGACGGAAATCTTCGCCGGCGGGGCGGGCAGCAGCGTCCGGCTTCTGATCTCGAATTTCGGCTTCATGGTTGCAGTTGGCGTCGACATGGCGAACTTAGAATTTTTTGCGCGTCAAAAACCTCACCGTGATGTTAATAACCAGTATCAAGGTCATCAGCACTAACGTCGCGGCCCACGCCTGCGCATGCCATTCGTCATAGGGCGAAATCGCGTAGTTGTAGATCTGCACGGTCAACGAGGCGATCGGTTCGTTCAGTCCGTTCGGAAAGAAACGGCTGCCAAACGCAGTGAAGAGCAACGGCGCGGTCTCTCCTGAAACGCGCGCGATCGCGAGCATCCCGCCGGTCGCGATTCCGGAACCAGCCGCGGGCAGTACTACCCCGAGCGTCACTCGCCATTGAGGCGCGCCCAGGGCCAGGGCACCTTCGCGCAGGCTATGTGGCACCAGCCTAATCATCTCTTCGGTGGTGCGGGCTACGATCGGAATCATGATCAGCGCGAGTGCAATTCCACCGGCAAGCGCAGAGAAGTGCTTCATGCGCAGCACGATCAGCGCGTAAACGAACACGCCTGTGACAATCGAAGGAATGCCGGTAAGCGTATCGATCAGGAAGCGAACGACGTTGGCGAACCAGCCTTTACCAATCTCGGACAAATAGACTCCGGTGGCGATGCCGATGGGGATGCCACCCGCGCAAGCCAGCGCGAGCAGCAGCGCTGACCCGACAATGGCGTTCCCGATACCGCCGCCCTCCCCAACCGGACGAGGAGTCTCCACCAGGAAACGGAAATTCAATGCGCCGATGCCGCGCATCGCGATATACGAAAGGATGATCGCCAGCGCGCCCACCGCAATCAGAGTGCAGAGCGTGGTCAAACTGGTCATCACCGCACTTACGGTGCGCCGGGATCGATCGCTTCGCGAAAGCATCTAAATAGTCATTCTGCCCGTGCTCACTACACAGCCAATCCGGCTCCTGCATTCTTGCGTGTCACCCGCCACACAAGCACCCGCGCGATTGCGTTCACGACAAAGGTCACCAGAAAAAGAATCAGTCCCAATTCAACCAACGAGCTCAGATAAATATCCGCCGTCGCTTCCGTGAACTCGTTGGCGATCACCGAAGCCAGCGTGTACGACGGATGGAAAAGCGACAGGCTAATCTCAGGACGATTGCCGATCACCATGGTCACCGCCATCGTTTCGCCAATCGCGCGCCCCAAACCGAGAATGATCGCCCCGGCAATTCCCGGTGCGCCGTTCACCAGGACCACGAGTGTGGTTTCCCATTTTGTCGCGCCCAGTGCTAACGCTGCTTCGCGTTGAGTATTCGGCACGGCGGCCAGCACGTCACGCACTACCGCGGAAATGATCGGCGTCACCATGATTGCGAGAATTACGCCGCCGGTCAGCAATCCGATTCCGGTGATGGGACCGCGAAACAGCGGAAGCCAACCTAACCACCGCGCCAAGAACGGCTCGATGTATTCGCGCAGAAAAGGCGCGAGTACAAAAATCCCCCACAGGCCGTAGACGACTGATGGTATTGCCGCCAGCAGCTCCACCAGGAATGTGACCGGACGCGCCAGAACCCGGGGGGCTTGCTCAACCAGAAAGATTGCAATGCCAAGCGACAAAGGCACGCTGATCACCAGCGCAATCAACGCAGAAGCAAGCGTCCCGTAAATGAAAGCGAGCGCGCCAAACTGTTGATTTACCGGGTTCCACTCACGACTGGTAAGGAAGGCGAACCCGAACTGGCGGAGCGACGGCAGCGAGTGGGCCGCCAGGGCGAGAATCATAGCCGCCACGATCACGACCATCAACGCCGCCACACCGAACATCAACAAACGAAAGATTCCGTCGCCAACGTTTCCCGTGGGTGAAATTAGTTGGCGGAGTCGTCCGGTAAACTCCAGTTTGTCGCTTGCTCTGGCAACTTGATTCATCCTTATGGGGGCTTTGCATCAAGAGTTGCTTCGCCTCGTAGAGGCGAAATGTTTATAGTTTCGGACGCTGCTTTTCATTCGCACTATCGCAGCGGCTTGCCCCCGGAAGTGATCGTGCCGATCAGTGCTTCAGTCCGTTTGACGATCTCTTCGGGCAACGGCGCGTATTGCAAGTCTTTCGCGAACTTCTCGCCGTCGTGAATTCCCCACCAAAGAAAATCCACCAGCGCCTTTCCCTTGGCCGCGTCCTTTTGATCCTGGTACACAAGAATGTAGGTGTAGCTGGAGATCGGATAAGCCGTCGCCCCGGCTGCATCCGTGATTGAGACGCGCAGGTCTTTAGGAGTATCCGCGACCGCGCCGGCCGCCGCCGCCGTCACAGCGTCAATGCTCGGCTCGATAAAGCTGCCGGACTTGTTCTTGATCAGCGCCACCGGCAGTTTGTTTTGCACCGCGTAAGCGAGTTCGACATAGCCAATCGTGTTTGGTTGCTGCTTGATCTGGCCGGTCACTCCTTCGTTGCCTTTGCCTCCCTGGCCCACGGGCCATTTCGGCGACTTGTCCGCGCCGACTTTCTCTTTCCATTCCGGACTGACCTTGGCGAGGTAATCGGTGAAAACGAAAGAGGTGCCGCTGCCGTCGGCGCGATGGACCACCGTGATGTCTTTGGCCGGCAGGCTCGCGCCGGGATTGTCGGCGGCGATGCGCGCGTCGTTCCACTTCGTGATCTTGCCGAGGAAGATGTCGGCAATGACCTCGGGCGAAAACCGCAGCGGCTGGGTCGATTCCGGCAAGTTGTAGGTCAACACCACTGCACCAAGAACTGTGGGCACGTGAATGATCGGACCAGGTGCAGCCTTGAGATCGGCATCGGTCATGGGCGCGTCAGAAGCGCCAAAGTCCACTGTCTGCGCCTGAATCTGCTTGATGCCTCCACCCGATCCAATCGACTGGTAGTCGACGCGGACATTCGGATTGGCTTTGGTGTACTCGTTCAGCCACTTCAAATAAAGCGGGTACGGAAAAGTTGCGCCCGCGCCTTGCAGGCTTACGGTCCCGCCGCCGCTCCCGCCGCTGCATGCGGTTGCGGCGACAATAATCGCCAGGGCCAAAGTACACGTCAGAATGCGGAGAAACTTATTGGAAAGAGGCATGGCTGTGGCTCCTAAGGACAGGTGTCGCTTTTCGTCGAGAGCCACCAATCTAGTTGAGGTGTGTTACATCGACCTTAAATGCAGATGAACTTGAGGTGAACTAAAGGTGTGACATCCCGACGGGTTCGGGTTATATTTGCGCTTCTTAACTCTACAATTCGAAAAGGGCTCAACTGAATGGGATTCCTAAACCTGCTGCCTAAAGAGGAACAGTATTTTGATCTCTTTATTCAGATGACGGTCTACATCGTTGATGCCGCGGGCGAATTGAAGCAAATGCTCGCGGACAAGGATCACAACTACAAGGAATACTCACAGCGCATCAAGCGTTTGGAGCACGCCTGTGACGAGCTCACGCATACCATCTCGACCAAGCTGAACAAGTCGTTCATCACGCCGTTCGACCGCGAGGATATCTATCTAATGTCGAGCGCCCTGGACGACATCGTGGACTTAATCGACGATGCCGCGCGCGCGATCATTATTTTCGACGTCGGAGAGATTCGCGACTATGCGCACGATTTTGCCGGCGTGATCGAGCGCATGGCGCAACAACTTCGCGAGATCGTGAGCACGCTGCAGAAGCCTAAGAACATCACGCAAAGGCTGGTCGAGATTCACCGGCTCGAAAATGACGGCGACGACATTTACCACGCGGCGATTGCCGAGTTGTTTCATGAAGAGCGCGATCCGATGACGGTGATCAAATGGAAAGAGATTTACGAGAAACTGGAAGCCGCTGTCGATCGCTGCGAGAACGTCGCAAATATTATTGAGAGCGTCATCATTAAGCACACATAATCGTCATTAGTCAGTTGTCAGTGGTCAGTTGTAAGAATCCACGTGACGAGAACAACTGACTACGGACTACTGACAGCTGACACACCATGACCGCCACCTTCGCCTTCGTCCTCGTTCTGGTCACCTTCGCGCTCATCTTTGACTACATCAACGGTTTTCATGATGCCGCGAATTCGATCGCCACGGTGGTGTCCACCCGCGTCCTCTCGCCGGGAATGGCCGTGTTATGGGCCGCGTTTTTTAACTTCATTGCGTTCGCCGTTTTTGGCACCCGCGTGGCAAAGGCGATCGGAGACGGCGTGAGGATGGATCTGATCAATCCTGAGTGGCGGCTATACGTTTTGCTCGCCGCGCTCATCGGGGCGATCGTCTGGAACCTGATCACCTGGTACTTGGGTTTACCGACATCGAGCTCGCATGCGTTGCTTGGCGGTTACGCCGGCGCCGGCATTGCCGCCTTCGGCGGTATTAGCGGCTTGCTCAAAACCGATGTGTGGGTGCGCACGCTAAAATTCATCGTCCTGTCGCCATTGATCGGAATGCTTTTAGGGTTCGCCTTGATGGTGGCCGTGCACTGGATTTTCCGGCGCGTTACGCCGGCGCGCGTCGACGGTATCTTTCGCAAGGGCCAATTGTTTTCCGCCGCGGCGTTTTCCCTGGGCCATGGCGGCAACGACGCGCAAAAGACGATGGGAATTATCACCGCGGTCCTGACCGCCGGTGGAGTGGCCGGACTCAGTTACGGACCGAATGGAACCCTGCCGCAAATTCCGTTGTGGGTGGTTTTGTCGGCGCACGCGGCCATCGCGCTCGGCACACTTTCGGGCGGATGGCGCATCGTGCACACAATGGGCTCGAAGATCACCAAGCTGAAACCGGTCGGCGGGTTCTGCGCTGAGACGGGAGCGGCACTGACACTTGCCTATGTAACTCTCACCGGCACGCCCGTTTCCACGACGCACACCATCACGGGCGCGATCGTAGGCGTGGGATCGACACGCCGCATGTCTGCGGTGAAGTGGGGAGTTGCCGGCCGGATCGTCTGGGCCTGGATCCTGACGATTCCCGCGGCCGCCACCATTGCCGCCCTCTCGTTTTGGATAGTGCGGTTAATTCATAACTGGATGATTTAGGGTAAGACCATAAACCGCACGTCACGGCTGTTACTCAGCCAGATTCACAAAAGTGCCGGTTCCGATGCTAATCGCCTTTTCATAAACGGCGGCGGCTGACACCACATCCTGCAACGCCATACCCGTGGAATCGAAGATGATGATTTCCTCTGACGACGTGCGTCCCTGTTTGATACCAGCTACGACCTCACCAAGTTCAGCATATACATCATTCCTCGTGACGACATTCTGTTCGAGACCCTGATGCAACTCGCCAATGGTCGCGCACTGTTCAAGAATGTCCACCACGACTTTGTTATCAACGAGAAGCGTAGGTTCCAACTCCTGCTTGTCCTCACTGTCTGCTCCCACCGCTGCGATAAATGTGCCGGGCTGCACGCAGTTTCGCTTCAAGTAAAAATGTTTGGACGGCGTGCAGGTAACACAAATGTCGGCTTCGTTCATTGCTTCATTTATTGCCGCGACAGCCTTCACCTCAATTTTCAATTCGCGGGACAACTCATTCGCGAAATGCTCTGCGCGAGACGGGTCGATGTCGTAAGCGAAGGCTCGTTCAAGTGAAAACAAGCTGGAGATAGCTCGCAGTGAAACCGCGCCCTTGATTACCACAGCCACAGATTAGAATCGATTTTGAGTCGGGTCGTGCGAGGTATTTAGCCGCGACGGCCGTAGCCGCGCCGGTCCTGAGGATTGTGATTTCGATCGAATCCATCAGCGCCAGCGGATAGCCACTTTCAGCGTCGCAGAGAGCGATCACGCCCTGAATCAGCGGCAGCCCAAACTGTTTTGCGTTTTGCGGAAAGTTCGCATTCAACTTGGCGGCAAAATACGGGCGATTGAGCTCGAGCAGGCCCGCCTTGATATGGAAGCCACCGTTGGCGGCATGAACTCCGAGGATTCCCGGGGGTTGAGTCTTGCCCTCGCCATGGAGTCTGAACACTTTCTCGACAGCTGTTATGCAATCTTGAATACCAAACAGCGCAGCTACGTCACGGCGAGTAAGCAGAAGTGTTCCGTTCGTGTTCATCTTATCTAAAACCACGCTTTAGCCGCGGCGTAGGTCACTCCACTTAATATTGCTCCAACAGCAACCAATGCAACGTCTCGCTTCAGCCACACAATTAAGCCGAACGCCACGAGAGCGATCACGACGCTCGGCCAGTTAATCAAAGCTTCAGGGATGAGCTCCAGCGAAACGACGGCAATGACGCCCACCACCGCGGCACTCACACCGGCAAGGAAAGCTTGAATCGTCAAATTGTCCCGAACTTTTTCGATGTAGTGCACGCCTCCGATGACGAACACAAACGACGGCAGAAACACGCAGAAGGTAGCGATGACTGCTCCAGCAACTCCACCGGCAAGATAACCAGCAAAGGTCGAGAAGAGCATGAAGGGCCCGGGCGTGGCTACGCTCATCGCCACACCATCGAGCAATTGACCATCAGTTAACCAATGGTGTTCGGCAACTGCTCCTTGTTGCACGAAAGCTAAGGAAGCATAGGCGCCGCCGAAACTGAATAAGCCGGTCTTGAGAAACACCCAGGCGATCTGGAACAAACGCGAGTCGGTAAAGAGCAGCAGTAAGCCGAACATTAGCGCTGGATGCAGTGTCTTTCGCTTGAGACGCGGCAAGCCTTCAGCGACCAGCAAATTCAGTAGCCCGGCTATGAGAAGAACCAACAGTAGATTCATTCCGCCGAAACGCATCCCGACGAACGCGCCGATTAACAAGAGAGCCAGAAAGAAGTTTTTGATAGCCGCGCGTCCGAGTTTGATGATGCCTGCGCCGATGATGCCGAGCACCGCCGGCTTCAAGACATATAGAACATTGCTGACCTGGGGAAGCTTACCGTAAGAAACGTAGAGCCAGCTTAGACCGATCATTATCGCGGCGCCCGGCAGGATGAACGTCAAACCGGCCAATACGCCACCCACGATTTTTCGCTTGAGATAGCCAACATAGATCGCCAGTTGAAGCGCCTCGGGACCGGGAAGCACGTGACAAAACGCCATGATCTTCACGAACCGTTCATCAGTTAGCCATTTGCGCTTCTCGACCATGTGGTTGTACATCATGGTGATTTGCGCAACTGGCCCACCGACATTTACAAAGCCTAGGAACAGAAAGTAGAGGAACACTTCGCGCCACGAAGGCATCGCCGTGTCTTCGTCGGCCATTCTTTTAGGATCTGCTTCCTCGTGCAATGAATGCGGCTCGCGAGTGGATGGAAAAAGAAGACAAAAGCAAACCGCGATTATACGTGCGGGCTGATGATTTAGGGAAAACTAAAAACTCACATACTTCCGAGTCGTAATCCAAAGAAGATTACAAACAAGAGAAATAACGCGGCGAACAAGATAGCGAGCATGGCGTGATAAAGCGCATTCTTCACGAATGCGGACACGCACAGCAGCACGAACCAAACGGCAAAAACAATCGTGACCGGCGCAGGCGAGAGGCGTCCTGTGAGCAGCCAGTTCTCTGCTCCCATCAAACCCGTAAACGCGGCATTGACCGTGAAGAAAGCCGAGTGGTTCTCATAAAAGTAGTTGCGTAGGTCGATCGACTCGTCGCGTTCGATCTTCGGAGTAAGGAAGGCGGCACTCACAAACAGAAGCACCGGAGCCATCAACAGCAGGAGAAACGAAAAGAAATTCCAGTTGCGAATCAACCGCAGGTTCCACATCGTCCACCATAAGAAGATGTGACCCACGAACGTGAGCGCGATCCAGACCAGGTGGACCCAATAGAAGCTCACCCTGCGCCGCGCTTTTACCAGCTCAGCTGCACCCGTCAGCAAGTGTGACAAGCCGAGACCGATCACGACTGAGATTATTACTGAGACGTAACCGAAAGCATCCATATCCTAACAAGTCCAACGAGTTGTTAATGCTCAGTCATTACCGGCCATAGTCCCTGCACTGGGGCACGGCCCGTTCGAGAAATAATGGCATTTTGTGCCCATCGGCTCTCAGACCGGGTTGAATTTCACGGCCAATTGGGTACTCGTCACCCAGCCATCGATATCTTCCGCGTTTAAAAACATACGTTGCGAGTACGCCTTCTGAAGACCCCATGCGCGTGTACGTAACGATCGTCTGGGGACGGGCAGACCGGTAGACATAAACAAATTGCCCACTGATTTCTCCGAGATAGCGCACGGGATTGGTTGCGTAGAGCCGCCATGTGCAGTTGCCGGTTGCACCGCAAACCGTAGGGACAAAGTAGAGCGGTTGAGCGCGGCGAAGAGGCCGCGATGAAGGCGCGATCGACCCAGGCGCGACTACGATCTTGCGGTTTGATAGAACGAAACGCGATTTCCTTCAAGGCTGCGCTCGGAAAAGATTTCGTTTCACTGCAATTCCAGTCGAAGGTGATCAATGGTTGGTTCCGCATCACGCGCCAGTGACGACTCTGTGCGTTTGCCGGAAGCGCGATGATTAGAAATAGGCAGGCTACGAACGATGCGGCGAGCATTCCCTTCCGGCAATTTAGAGTTAGGGACATAACCGCGTCGCGACTTAACGAACGGATACGGTTAGGTTAAAGGGCGTCTGACTACCGCAATTGTTTGTGACAGTTATCCAATTGTCACCATTAGCCGTCACATAATTCATAGAAGTTGACCCGGTGCTGAAGACGACGCAGCCGTTCGACGTCAGGGTAGCGGCAAGGTACTGGCCGGCGCTCGCTTTGAGGACGTAACTCTTGCTGCGCGCGACAACGCCGGAAATCGTCTCCTCGGTGTTTCCGCGACCAAAACTGATTCGTGCGGGCGAATCGACCGAAGGCGCCGCTGATTCAACCGGGTTCGTCTTGTCCGGTGGTAATTTCTTACGTTCGTCTTCAAGCCGCTGCCGCTCGCGTTCTAGTTCCGCTTGTTGAGTTTGTAAGTCTCGTTCTTTCTGCTGCACCGAATCGGGTTTATTGCCTGCCGCGCTGGTTTCCGCGGGAGTTTTCCGGGATGAGCCCGCAAACATCAGCACCGCCACCAGCCCGCCACCGGCGATCAGCGCGAGCAAAGCCACGATGACGTAAAGCAGTGGATTAGTTTTCCGCGGACTGCCGGTAATCGCCTGGCTGGAGTACGTTTGGCCGCGCGGTTGCTGAGTCTGCGGTGCAACGCTCCGGATGGTCGCGCCCGGCACAATCCCACCAGCGGGAATGATATGAGTTGCCTCGCTGTTATCGACAGAGAGACGTGTGCCGTCATCCAGACAAAATGCCAACGTGTCGTCCGAGTACGATCGATAACAAGTGGGACAAGTTTTCATATAGGACAAGATGCTAAACGTCTGAGTTAGTTGCTGGCAATGTCATTCTGTCTTCGTCTCACCACGAAGTCAGAACCGGGAGCGATAGCGACCGGGTTGTCGCGCTCACGCCTCCTAGCATTCAACGAGTTGTTGGGCGCGCCCGATGAAATCACGCGAACTCAGCATAGCGTCAACCTGGATGTCCGCGTCAACCAGCCGCGGAGCGGCGGTATGATGATAGCCCCGGGTGAGCGAGCGCAGCGAGCGTAACCCGGGGATCACGTCCTCATTTGAATCCAGCGCCGGCTTTAGCCGGCGAAACAAAACGGATGAGTGGTTTAGACCGAGTCGCGTCTTTGATCCGGTCGCTACCGCTCCCGGTTCTGACACAAAGCGTCGCCCAACGTTTGAGTGACCGGGGCCGCGCGCGACCGGGCAGCTTGGCCGGATCACACTTGATGCGAAAGACGCTTGCCGCCGCTCCGGTTCACCGACTTGTTCGACGCGTCGGTGTCGATAGGTGCAGATTGGCTCCTCTTTTCCAACTGCCAAACACAGAGGAGAAGCCGCGCGCCGACTACTTACTTTTCTTAAACATTTTCATAACTAACCAAATAATCACGATTCCAATTACAACAACCGCCATTGCGCCCCCAACTGCTTGGGCAAATTCATTTGGACCCATAAGCGCTTCTCCCTTTGAGTGTCCCAGTTGACGCGGCGGCGCGAATCAAATCGACAGTGGGCAATTGAAAGTTCCGAATTCAACCCATCCGCTAACGCAGATGGTACTGACCTCACATTCCCCGTTGAGTATATGACCCGGTCGCTCTGACACGGCGCACCTACTTCCCAATATTCAACGCCGCCAGATCTATCTGATAGATGTCACCCAACCCGTTCTGCGGGCCTCGCAGTTTGTTCATTAACCCTGGGTAGTCAAGGCGTTTCTCGAGCGGCTTGTCAGCAAATCCTCGCGTGCTGGTCCAGAGAAAATATTTGCGGTCGGGCGAGATGGTGGGTGAATATTCATTCCCGCTCGAATTGATCTGGTCACCCAGGTTGGCCGGCTTTGACCACGCACCGTTTCGGTAGTGGCTGATATAAAGATCCAGGCCGCCGCGTGACTCGGCACGGCCCCCGGCCATGAAAATCAGGAAGCTCTCGTCGGGCGAAATGAGCGGCTCGAACTCGTTGAACTGAGTATTAATGGCATCGCCAAGGTTTTCCGCCTCGGCGTACTTCCCGTCGACCAGGCGGCAACGGTAAATATCGGTCCGGCCTTTACCGCCTTCACGATCCGAACCGAAGTAGATCGTGCCATTGGCCGCCACCGTGGGATACCACTCGCTGCCGGCGCTGTTAACCGGCGCGCCGAGGTTTTTCGGCTCGCTCCATCCCGCGCTGGTTTTCTCCATCACCCAAATATCGAGATCAGGTTTCGATTTGCCTTCCACCGGCCGAGTCGAAATAAAGTAGAAGCGTGAACCATCCGCAGTGATGAACGGATCGGCGTCAGAGTACTGACCGGAAAAGGGAGCTGTTGCCGGCGTGTTCCACCGCCCGTTCCCAAAGCGCGAGACGAGGATCGTCCAGAGATTGAAATTGGGAGTGCTCCGAACAAAGTAGAGTGTTGCGCCGTCCGGAGTAAAAGCGGGGTGCGAATCAAACTCGCCGCCGGAAATAACTCCTTCGCCAAAAACTGCCGGTTGCGGCAACGGCCTTTCAGATGCGTAAGGATGCCTGCTTTGATCGCGCGATCCAAACGCGTAGCTCGAAAGAAAAACCAGGACAACCAGGGCGGCGACTTTGATCATTTCTACCATCCATCATCGTGCAGGCCGTTTTAAGATTTGCGCCAACGAGCGCAATCGGTTTGCGTCCGGGGCACTCTTTGTCGTGGCCGCGCTCGTTTCCAGTGACGCTGCGAGGCTCCTAAGTTTAACCAGAGATCGTGGACTGAGGTTTGCGCTCTCAGCGTTTTGAATAGCCTCACGCAGGGCGGCGATTCTATCCGCCGCCAGGGCGTGCGATCGCTCCAACTGATCGACATATGCTTTCGCCACGATCAACTGACGCGGCCATACAACTCTCTCCTGGTTCTGCACATTGAACCGCGTCATGTGGACGGTTTTGGCTGCGTCGATCTCGTTCTGAGTAAGAAATTTTGTTGGGGTCAGCTCAAGAATGTCGAGTCCGCGCGCGATTTCCGAAGCGTAAACACGGCCGTTGTACCAGTAGGCGGACCAGTCTCCGGCGAGTACGAGGATATCCGGATCAATTGGACCGCGATCGAAGTATGCGATTTCCATCGGATGGTCTGCGTCGGTAAAGTCCATGACGGAGATGCCGCCCTGGTACCAGGCCTGCACTTTGATGTCACGGCCAGGAACGGGAACGAGCGATCCGTTGTGCGCCACACAGTTCTCGCTGTCGGTCTGGGCCGCCGGCATCTTGTAGTAGCTCGCAAAGCTCAGCTTGTTATTCCGCAAACGGAAGATCGCGTCCGCGCCCCACTTGTTCGGATCGTTTGCCCGGCAGCGCGCGCCCAGTCCGCCGCCCCACTCGTCGGTGAACACGGCCTTCTTCCCATCGTTGGAAAACGACGCCGAGTGCCAGTACGCATAGTTGGGATCGTTGACCGCGTCCAGACGTTTTGGATGGGCCGGGTCCCTGATGTCGATCAGGATTCCATTTCCCGAACAGGCGCCCAGCGCCAAACCGAGCGACGAGTAGACCGTAATATCGTGACACTGGTCCGTATCGGCGGGCTTTTCCGGCCCGGTCTTGCCGTGAGTGCCGCCGCTGCTCAGGCCGTTCAATGCGCCGGTCTTTGAATTCATAAACAGGCGCGGGCTGGAAACGACGCGCGCGTTCTGCGGCGCCGCCAGCGGCACCTTAATCACTTCAATGCGAAACAGCGACGTATTGGGATCCTTCTCGGGCGGTTCGCCCGAGCACCCGGCCAGCTCTTCTTTTTGCCGCACGAACGAAGTGCCTGAAACGTAGATATAAACATTGGCCTTATCGTTGGGATCAACGACCAGCGTGTGCGTGTGCGACCCGCGACACGTTTGCACCGCGGCCACTTGCTTTGGATTCCTGACGTCAGAGATGTCGAAGATCCTCACGCCGCGAAAACGATCTTTTTGCGCTGCCGGCGCGGCTTCCGGTTTGTCGCTCGGCGGTGAAGGAGGAAATCCCTGCGTGCCGCAGTCCACCCGGCCGTTGGCCATCTCGACCGACATGAAGAGCAGGTTCTTGTAAACCGAAGGGTCGCCTTGCCCGCCCGGACAAATCATCGACGTCACCAGGTTGGTCTTCGTGGGACTGGAGATGTCATAGATATTGATGCCGTAGAAGTTTCCCTGAAACAGGTACTTGCCCTGGAACGCCAGATCAGAGTTAGCAAAAGCGAGCTGGGCAATCACCAACTGTATCGCCTTGGGCATCTTCATAGCTTCCGCTATACCGAGGACATCCAGCGTCTTACTCACCAGGGGACTATTAGGATCGGAAGAGCCGAGTTGAAACGCGTCAGGCTTTTTAATCAACATCAAATGTTTAAGTCCCATCGCAGCTTCGCCGGCGTCGTAGACTCCGGGAGTCAGTTTGGCGCGAGGGTCATTAGCATCAGAGCCCGTCATCCCTGCCGGCAAAGGTCCCGCCGGTTCCGGAGCGAACGGATTAGCTGGTTCCGGAGACGGCGATGGCGAAGGTGTTTGTGCTCGCGTCGTGGAAAAACATAGGCACAAGACCAGGGAAACTGCGGCTAAACTCAAAGCGATCGCGGGTCGGTTTTTCATCGTTTCTCTCCCAGCATAGTTTGCATAATCCTAATCTCAGCGCGTTGTCCGCTGTCGACGTCGGTCACGAAATTGAACAACTCGGCGTCCTGTCCCGCGCCCGGAGTGTCGAATAAATCTTTCACCATAATCAAAGCGCCGTTGTGGTGCTGGATCATCCCGGTCAGGAACAAGCGGTCGAACTCTTCGCCTTTTGCTTTCTTGAGGGCCGCCATCTGTTTTGGCGTAAGCATCCCGGGCATCAGCATCGCGTGGTTCGACATATCCATTCCCGGCGTATGGTGCATCGGCGGCGAAATGGGCTCAGCCCGCATCTGCAGCCACCTTTTCATAAAATCTATTTCACTTGATTGCGAGCTGCTGATGCGCGCTCCGAGCAAACGAAGATTCTTGTTTTCCGTTCGTGATACGATCAGCGCGGTCATCTCGACCGCCTGCGCGTGGTGCATGATCATCCCCTGCATGAACTGCACGTCCGCGGGCGAACGTGGCGGCAATGTAGCCTTTGTCGACGGCGGCAGTTTTCGCGTTGGTTGTCCCGGCGCACCCGGTTGCACGACGACCGGCGTCGCCGTGTCAGCCTGCTGCGCGAAAACCGGCGATGACAAGCCGGCGAGAATACCAGCGGCAATAACTATCAACAAAACTCTCATGGCGCAGACCAACAGGTCGGCACATTATATTCCAGTTACCTAAATTTGGAGTGCGCTGAGTGAGGGGCGGGTGGCTGGGGAAGACGACACATTTTGCCTGCAATATTGAACAAGCTGCGAAGCAGCGGTTGTAGCTAAGCCCAAGGCGAGGCCCTGCGAGCCTTGGGTCACAAGCAAACAAAATTTAGCCGGAGCCGCGGAGCGACTTTCGCGGCAGAGCCATTGGACAGAGGCGCAATTCGATACCTCGCCTCAAAAATTGAACACGATCTGTTCCTGAATGCGAAACATGCGCGGCGTAAATGCATTTAGCGGCACGAAGAAGTTCGGAAACTGTCCGCTGTTGCGCAGCTCCTTCTGCATAAAGAACAGACTCTGGAAAGTCACTTTACGTGTGAGTCCCAAATCAAAACGTAAGTGATGGGTGCGGATATTGACGCCGCTGTTGGTGCCCAAATCGTCGTCAGTCAGTTGCGAGATCAAAGCGTTCGCGCCTTTGATGGTAAAGAGATAGAGAAACGCCAGGTCTCCGCGTTTGGTGGCGCGGCCAACCTGAAGCGCTGCCAGCATGGCGTCCCTTTCGTTCAGGCCGATCCCGACATTCCGCGCCGCCTGAAAATTGAGCATGACCGGATAGTCGTGCCCGCTGCGCTGAAAGCCGGTCCAGTTCAAACGGTAACTCAAACGGGCAATCTGAAAACTTCTGGCCGTGTAAATCGCGCCGCCTGGAGTTGTAGTCGCCGTTCCGTTGCCGGCGAGGGGCCCTGAGAGCGCCACACCCAAACCGTTTTGTACGATTAAGGCCACCCCGTTAGCCGTCGAAGCCAATTGAATCTGGTTTGGATTGCGATAGAGCTGAATGTCGGCGGCGAAATTCGAATTCCAACGGTCATTGTATTTTTGATTGACCACGAAGCCTTGCTGGAACAGGTTCGCACTGCGTCCGGTGGTTCCGACCACCGCGCCTGCCTGCGCAAGCGGACTTCCGGCCGTGACGATCGCGACATTGGGATTGCTGAGAATGTATTGCCCGGCTCGGAATTCCAGGCTGGAAACTTTCAAGGCATTGTTCTTGAAAAAGAATGTGTACTTTTCATTAAAGCCATTGAAGCGAATGTCGTCGTCGAACAGGAAACGTGAATTGTCGCCAAATACGTTCTGCACACGCCCGCCCTGCAGTTGGATCGATTTGTTCGGATGATAATCCACCCACGCTTCACTGAGTAAGAAGGGATGACGCGCGGTCGTCGATCCAAAATCCTGGTTGGTACTGAGCGGATTGTTGAATGGGCCGGTGGCGAGCTGCATGTGAAAACTGAGGTTCGGGTCGATATCCGTATCCAGATTCAGCCGCAGCCGGTAACGCACTCTGGCATTTTGTTCGTGCGTCAGCGGAGCAAATCCGGCGGGCGGCGCCGGCTCGGCCTTGCGAAAGATCCCATCAAACCGCAAACGAAAGTCTCCGCTGAATCTGAAAGGACCGATCCGCATCACTTGTCCCTCGAGCTTCTTGACGCGATCGTCGATCGAAGGCGTTTGGTTCTGGGCCGTTGTCGCCGGATTAGCGGCCGCATTAGCGGTAGTGACAGTTGCCTCTTTGGTTTCGGCGGATGTTTGGGGAACTGCCGCCGGCGAAAGCGAAGCGATGACGCGCTGCTGCTCGGAAACAAGCGCGCGCAATTCGCCAAGCGTTTTCCTTTGCTCGCGCAGCTCTTCTTCCAGAACTCGCAATCGTTCATCCACGGCGCCTGAGACATCGGCAGGCTTGACCGGCTTATCCAAACCGTCAGCAGCTGTGGGCAAATCATTCCCGTCCGGCTGTTTGGCGGCAACCGCCTGGGCCCAGGCGGTGGAATACGCGACGGACAGAACAACGGCAACTAACAGAAGTTTGAGCAGACTATTCGCGGCGCGCGGTGCGATTTGCTTCATTGCTTTCGGCCTCCGGTTTGTGGTTGAGGACGGAAAAGACTCCGCTCAACTGACTCAGTCGAACACAAGGGGAACAACACATTACGAAAGATAAATTAACTTCGACTTAATGTGGTGTGAACTTTGTGTTAACAGGAGGGAGCGATCACCGCGGGCGATCAGGGAAAACGGCGACCGGCCTTCGTTTGCAAGTGTCTTGATCTCTAAAGTTTGAGGAAATTAGATGCGTCACAATTCTTCAATTCTTTGGGGCACTCTCCGATTTGCATCCAGTCATAGAAAAGTGACGGGTCACCATTGATGGCAAAAACGACGGTTTTAATCGAAGGGAATTGTTTGAGCGTCTTCTCTACCTGACCAAAGAAATTCGAGCCACCACAACTCGTCGTGAAATTACCCATTGATGGAGTCAGAGTCGGATCACTCAAATTAACGTAGGCAATCTTATTCTTCACATTAACGCTTAAGAAAAACGATTTTGTCTCTTCCGAGAAATCAGAATAGAAACCTTTGGCCTTTTCTTCAGCATTCGGACCTGCGAACAATTGTTGAAGCGTCGCTCTGGCAACGCCGGCCGTCCCGGGAATAGTTCGCGTAACCGGAAACACTTTCACTCCGCACTCGGCCCCGTCAACATTTCGGTTGGGAAAATAAAGTTTGACTGTCCTGGTGGCGGGTGTTTGGCCAAACGCAAACGGGACTGTGACTAAGAACAATCCGATTAACGCGAATATTTTCATGCAGTCTCCTTTCCCGACTTGATCAATAAGACGTTTGGGGAGACGCTATCTTAGTCTAATCCTGAGAAAATTATGAGCAAGCCCGTTCAGATTCTTCTGCAAACCACCATACCAGCCGTCGACGATGACTGGAACATTGATCGCTTTTCTCTGCTGCGCAAACATTTGAGTTCGATTAGTGACCAGGACGGTCGCAAACTTTATCAAGTAACCGCACGCAATCGCGAGACAGACGAAAGCGGCAACGACAAGGTGTTGAGCAAGCTCTACGAGACTGACTTCGACGAACTCTGGCTTTTTGCAGTTGACGCCGGCGAGGGATTAACGGCCGCTGATTGTGAAGGCATTACTCGCTTTCGGCAGCGGGGCGGCGGCTTGCTCACCACGCGCGATCATCAGGATTTGGGCTCGTCGCTGTGTACCCTGGGCGGCGTGGGCCGCGCGCATTTCTTTCACACGAAACACCAGGACCCCGACGAGTCGCGACATGCGTCTGATGACCAGGACAACCCGGACATCTCGTGGCCGAACTATCATTCCGGCAGCAACGGCGATTACCAGTGCATTACCGCGGTTGAACCAATCCACGACTTGCTACGCAAACCTGACTCGGCTTCCGGAGCTATCAAGTATTTCCCCGCACACCCGCACGAAGGCAGTGTCGGTCTGCCCGAAGGCGAAACAAACGCGCGCGTGATCGCCACCGGCGAAAGCAAAGTCACACATCGGCCATTCAACCTGATCGTAGCGTTTGAAAGCGCCGCGGATGATCACGGCAACCTTTTGGGAAGGGCGATCGCCGAAGCAAGCTTTCACCACCTGGTTGACTATAACTGGGACCTCTCGAAAGGCTGTCCAAGTTTTCTGGTGGAACCGCCTGGCGATCAAATTCAAAGAGAGCCTGAGAAATTACAAGACGTGAAAACCTACGTAACCAATGCAGCGCGGTGGCTGGCAAAGCAGTGAAGCCCGAGTCAAGCCAAGCCTTAATCTACTCCATAATCGTGTATCCGCTGGCGTCGAATACGATGATGATGAAATCGCGATTCCCAACCGTCACACGCGCCACTCCCTCAGGTTTCAAGCTGTTGTCGAATCTGTTTGTTTCACGGAGGACCGGTCGCTGTTCATCCCCGTTCCACTCCCACAGACCAAAATGAGTTGGGTTCTGGTCCTCCGCCGCCCCGCTGATTATTTTGAATGCCTTGGCACGCCCGTCATATTCAATCCCTCGAACGCCGGCCCCTCCAAGCGACATCCGGATCGCCCTGGAGTTTTCCACTTCCAGATTATCAACAGAGAATGCGCCTCTCCGGTCGCGCAATTTGAGTGGTACGAGCAACGCATGTCCGTCGATGATCGGCGAGCGTAATCCAAGTAACAGCCTGCCTTGCCGTCTGTCCCAGGCCAGTCCTTCAATGTTGAGACCGCCATCTTTGCCCGTTTTGTCGGCCCCTTCGCGGAGTTCGGCTACATTCTCAACGAGGAATTTCTTCAACCCGCTGATTGCTTCGACTCCTTCTACGGTCTGGCTACGAACGTCGAACTTGAATCTGACAAGCCCTTCGGTAGCGATAGCCTTCGGTCTGGACTGAGAGCTTACAACGTAGAAATACGTTCCGTCGGTCGTGATGCCTTCAAGGTCTTCGATGCCGAGTCCGAGTGCGACCGCCTTAATCTCGCCGACTTGTCTGCCTTGCTGGTCAAGTTTCATCCAGAAAACGTGACCCTCTCGGCCATTGTCAACGAAAAGAACTCCGTCAGCTCCGGGCACATCGGCAACGCCGGACGCGTCAAATTTGCCGCCCACGAAAGCCGTCATACTTTTGTCGGGGGAGGCCCTTCTGCCGCAAGACAAAGACATCAGGCAGAGTACGAACAGGAGAAACAAGAAGTACCGGATTTTGAGAGGTGAAAACATGCGCCGCATTTATCTCTGTGTTCCGAATTCTAAGCGCGGGGGCTGGCGGCAGCGAACAAGCTACGCCGATATTTTCTTTGATAGCGAACTGATTTGCGATGCACGACACTGTGTCGCGCAAAGCCGCTACTTCCGCCGTCTGAAATAGTAGGCTGGATCGGTTGGCGGCCCGGCCACTGCGACCAACTCCCAACCGTTGGCGCCGAGCTTGTCCAAATGCTGTTCAAGCACAAAGGCTTCACGTGCAAAAGGCACCGACGGCTCTTTCCGCATGTTCGGATTGCCGCTGGGCGTGAAATTGGTTGTACTCGGCCCAGCCAGGGCCAAGTATTCCCATTTCTCGTTCGCCACCGAATCTGTTCCATCTTTCCCCGTGGTCTTGACTACGGCAACCAGAGCGACGACCAAAACCAAAACGGCAGAGAGGAAAGTCCATCGGCTAAGAGTTCTCATTCTTTCAATCATAAAAACCTCTTTTCCCTCGACCTTCGAGCGCCAAAGAAATCATTTTGTTCGCGTTGAAAAATAGCACCAATGCGGCGCATACAAATAGCCGGGATAAGTAGTGTTGGCTCCCTCTCCTTTGGGAGAGGGTTGGGGTGAGGGCCTAGGCGTAAACTGCAACCACAATGTTGCTGCGGGCTTCAGCCCGCAATCCATTAAGGAATTCTACGCAGCAGCACGACGTTGAAGAATTGGTTGGTAGCCCGGATCGATAACGGGCTAAAGCCCGGTGAATTATTCCGAGCTTGGCTACTAAGCCCTCACCCCGACCCTTTCCCAAAGGGAGAGGGAGACGAACTGTACTACTACCCCAAGGATGAAGTTTTTCTCTAGAATGTTCGGCAATTGAGTCAACGTCTATGAGCGACTTACCCATTGCCTGCACATTGAGCAGTGCTGAGCTTCAGCAGCGCCGGCAAACGATTTTGCAAAGACTGCGCGACGCTGTCGCCGAAGTGCGAGAGCTTCCTGACGGCTATGCTTATTCTTTTCCGGCTGAAGGTCAGTGGCTGCAGGAGATCGGCTCGATGATTGAGCTCGAGCGGCAGTGCTGTCCCTTTCTTCGTTTTCAGCTGACGGTTGAATCGAATGGTGGACCAATCTGGTTGGAACTGACTGGACCAGCGGGAACCAAGCAATTCCTGGAGGAGATTTTCAATTGATTCCACTTTGCGTCTTTGCGCCTTGGCGAGAAATCAATCTCACGCAAAGGCGCAGAGCCGCCAAGAAAAGCGTAAAGCCATGAACCAAACCATCCAGGCTTTCATCGATTGCATCAACGCCCACGATGTGGACGGCCTCGCCGAATTGATGAGCGACGCCCATACGTTTATTGACGCGCAGGGCAACGAAGTTAACGGCAGGGAAAAAATGGTTCCTGGCTGGCGCGGCTACTTCGAATGGTTTCCCGATTATCTCATCGAAGTCACCGACGTCTTCGAGAACGGCAACACGAGTGCGATGTTCGGGTTCGCGGGAGGCTCATTTAAAGGAAAGCAATCGGAAAGTTGGCGATTACCTGCCGCGTGGAAGGCGGTTGTGCATGAAGGCCGCGTGACGCTCTGGCAGGTGATTGCCGATACGAAGATCCCGTTCGAGATTATTAAGCGAAACAGTTAGTACGCCGGGGCGGCCGTCCTCAATCAGATTTCTCAGTCTTCTTGTTCTGCATCCAGTTGTCGAGCGCCAGGATAAGCAATGCGAGCATTGCGCACATCAGAGCGATACCCAAAGCGCCCAGTCCAACGGTCACGCCAATCGCGGCTGTTATCCAGACACTTGCGGCGGTGGTAAGTCCTTTTATGTCGCGCTCCTGGCTCAACTTCAGGATCGAACCGGCGCCAATGAATCCAATGCCGGTAACGATACCCTGGATAACGCGCGATTGAGCGTCGAACGCCATGCCCGCGCTGGCGCAACTAACCACAAAGACAGCAGTGCCGAGGCTAACCAAAATGTGAGTGCGGACGCCCGCCGGCTTGCCCGAACGCTCTCGTTCGATCCCGATTAACGCACCTAACAGAGTTGCTGCCAGCAATCGAATGAGCACGCGCGCCAAGTGCTGCCGATCGTGTAAACCAAGGGTGAGCTCCTGCCACAGTATGTCCATGTCTGACTATCTCGCAGCTTGCTCGTGATGGAAGTAAGAGTTGGGAAAAGGTTGTGTCACTTGCATTGGCCGTGAAAGGCTTTCAGGCCCCGCCGTACATCTCATCGATAATTTGCCCGTAACGCTCATCGATCACGACGCGCTTAACTTTCAGGGTGGGTGTCATCTCGCCGTCCTCGATCGAAAACTCATTGGCCAGCAATCCGACGCGGCGCACGCGCTCGTAGTCGGCCAAATGCGCAGTGATCCCGGTGATGTCCCGCTGCACTATTCTCACAGCGGCCGGTTGTTTGGCGATTTCGGCGTGCGTGGCCGCGATCTCCTCGCCGGCAGCGCGCATCGCGCTTTTCAGAGCTTCCCAGTCAGGCACAATTAAGGCCGCCGGATACTTGCGGCTTGAGCCGACCACGACGACCTGATTGACGAACTCGCTCTGCTTCAAAAGACTTTCAATCTGTTGCGGCGCGATGTACTTGCCGTTGGAAAGCTTGAACAAGTCTTTCTTGCGATCGGTGATGAACAGGTGGCCTTCATCGTCCATGTAGCCAACGTCGCCCGTCGCGAACCACTCATCGCGCATCACCGCCAGGGTCGCTTCCGGATGTCCATAGTAACCGCGCATTACGCTCCCGCCGCGGACCAGCATTTCACCATCAGCCGCAATCGCCACTTCGATTCCGGAAAACGGCTTACCGATCGAGCCGACGCGATTATCATCCGGGCGATTGGCGCACACGATGCAGGTTTCGGTCATGCCATAGCCCTGCAGAATCTTTATTCCGGCGCCCAGGAACGAATACGAGAGCGTGGGCGAGAGCGGCGCGCCGCCGGAAACGAAATAGCGCAACCGTCCGCCGATACCTTCGCGCCATTTACTGAACACCAAACGATCCGCGACCGCATGCCGCGCCCGCAAAGAGAGTGGCACTCGCTGCTTCTTGTCTTCCAATTCGGCGACCCGCTGCCCAATCACCAGCGAGCGCTCAAAGATTTTTGTCTTCAGGCCGCCCGCCGACATGCCTTTCTTGACGATGCGGTGATAGACCTTTTCGAACAGCCGCGGCACCGCGGTCATGATCGTTGGCCGCACCTCTCGCAGGAACTCGCCGACCTGATCGAATGAGGCGGCGTAGTTTACTGAGACGCCAACGTAGCAAAACACATAGAAGACGGTGCGCTCGAAAATATGCGAGAGCGGCAACACTGACAGCGAGACATCGTTCGGACTTATGGGCAGGCCTTTGGTGATTGAACGCACGTCCGAAATGAAATTCTCGTGCGTGAGCATCACGCCCTTGGGTTCGCCGGTCGTGCCTGAGGTGTAGATGATAGTAGCCAGATCATCCGCGCGCCCGCGCGCGAGGAGATTGTCGAACGCCTCAGGGTCGGCGCGGTCGACAGCCGCGCCGCGTGCTTCAACATCTTCCAGGCTGATACTGCGATGGACGGTGGGCACCGCTTTCGGATCGAAAACGATCACGTCTTCCAGGCGATCCAATCCTTCAAAGCCCGGCCGGGCGTGCTTCAGAATCTTATCGCCGGAAATAACCAGAGCGCGTGCCGCCGAGTCTTCAAGAATGAAACGAATCTGATCGACTGATTGCGTGGTGTAGATGGGAACGGTGACGGCGCCCACACTGAGAATCGCCAGATCGACGATCGACCATTCGGGACGGTTTTCAGAGATCAGGCCGACGCGGTCACCAGGCTGAATCCCCAACTCGCGCAGCCCCAGTGCAATGTGACGCACGCGCTGAACAAATTGAACACCCGAGATGTGAATCCATTCGCGGCCGCGCTTTTCGCTGACCGCATCCGACTTGTTGTGACGCAGGATCGCATCGAGGCAAAACCCCGGCAGAGTGGGAGGTACGGTAACTTCGGTTTCCTTACCTTTTGCTGCTGAACCCTGACTCTTGAGCTTGGCTGTGGCCACGGCAGACACTGAAAAATCGAACTCCTGTTATGAAGGCAGGTGCTGTCGGTATCTATCGGGAAAGCGCCAACAGACTACAACGTCTCTCGCGGAAGTTACAAATGGAAGGAGGGCCGGGTAGTGGCCTAATCTCGTGATGAGGGCAACTACCGAGGGCCGGGGGCAGTCTCGCTTGTTTTCAGTAGACTTTCGCTGAGGCAAGCGCTTCCAGTTCAGGTCAGTTCTTAGTGCGTCAATTCGAATACTTGACATCGTGTCGGTAGCTCCTATACTTGCGGCGTTAATTGGCTCCCTTTATCGCCGGAAGGTCTTCACTGTAACCAACAAGCTGCTCTTCTCCGGTTGTTTTCATCCATCGTGTTGTTCAGTAAAGAAGCGAAATCGAATAGTTCTGATGATGTAGAGCAAGGATCTAAAAATGAGAAACACAAGAAGCCACATACTTTTGTTGATCGCAACACTCGTGATCATCGTCGCCTCAACCGCGCTGGTATCAATGCGTGGCCAAGGCAAAAGGAATGCGCCTCGAGGCGACCACGCCCAACAAAAATTTGAATTTGAATCGCGATTCCCTGTTGCTGAATACGACGCTCAGGAACCTGACGATCCGAAAGAGCGCCTCAAGAGAAAGTCAAAAGACAATCGTTTTCGGCAGGGCGTACTTGACGAGTTACCAGGTGTTACTGAAAGCGAAATTGTTGATGGTAGTGGAGTAGCACGTCGTCCGGCTCTCCCGGTTGCCTTAAGTAACATCATTATCATTGGCAACATCCTCAATGCGCGGGCCTATTTGTCGAGCAACAAGACCGGCATCTTCTCAGAGTTTACTATCAGTATCGACGAAGTGCTGAAGACTACCGGAAGCGATCAGGTGTTGCCGGGCGCCAATATCTTGGCAGAGAGGGAAGGCGGACGCATTCGCTATCCGTCTGGACGTGTCCGGTGGATTAGATTCGCTCATGAAGGGATGCCTTCGAACGGCGGGCGATACTTATTCTTTCTTCGGCGCACGGAGCAAGAAGGGATTTACGTTATCCTCACGGGCTACGAACTACGCGCGGGCAAGGTCTTTCCCTTGGACGGAGTAGCTCCATTTGAAGAACACAAACTCCCTATGTTCGCACCCTACGATGGCGTTGAAGAAGCTGTCTTCTTAAAGACAATTAGAGATTCACTGTAAGAAGTTTTCCGTTCGTCGAGGGGAGGCGAGATTTTTCCATGAAGACCCGTTCATTCTTAACTCCTTCACTTTCTGTTTTTGCCCTAAAGTTCGCAGTACTCGTTTCTATCATTCTTGCTGGACCTGTGAGCGGCCAGATATGTGGACCCCGCTGCGAACAGCCTGTGCGAGACGGTGCGCCAAGTGCCTGGCCGGATCAGAATCGGTTTGTGGACGTTTATGTTTCGACCGATTTCGACTCAATCATTGGCGGCAGGGCCGCCGTCAAACAAGCATTTGAAACTGGGAAACTAACTTTAGCTGTTCTGGCGTGACCTTCAACGGATTCGGGTCAACACCAGCTTCTGGCCCAGGCTCAGTTCGCGTCAGAAGATACGATATTCCGCCCGGTGCTGATGGCACCGTGTCCGCGGCGCAAGTAATTCGTAACTCCAACGGTTTCTCGCTGGAAAGTGCAGACGTGGACATTCACGTAGACGTTACAAACACAACCGCAATAACGATGCGCACAGCGCACGAAGTGGGACACACGTTTGGTCTAAATCACTGTGGAGGAGACGAAAACAGACTTTGTATCTCGGTCATGTCAGCCGTGACAAGCAAAAACGATACTTCTCATGGAAGTGTTTCTCCGTATAGCTGTGACACGGAGGCGGCGGGCGTCTTTTACTCAGCGTGTGCGACACCCACGCCGACACCCACGCCGACGCCAACCCCCACCCCTTCGGAAGAAGAAGAATGCAGTGCTTTAGGTAGATACTGGAATTCTTTTCTCCACATTTGTCAGGAGATTCTTCCGCCGGGAGGAGGCGAGGGGTGTGACCCGATTGCCGCCGCCGACTGTATTGCACAGCAAAGCGGTTGGGCTTACGACTGGACTACTTGTACGTGTATCTGCGATAGCCAATGTCAGGGGTCACCAATTCTTGTAGATATTAGCGGTGATGGTTTTGATCTTACTGACAGTGCCAACGGCGTGACTTTTGATCTCCAGGGCGACAGCCGGCCGGAACGGTGGTCTTGGACGGCCGCAAACTCTGATGATGCATGGCTGGCGCTTGACCAAAACGGCAACGGCACAATTGATAATGGCGCGGAGCTTTTTGGTAACTACACGCAACAACCTGAATCTGATAATCGAAATGGGTTTATTGCGCTTGCCGAATACGACAAGCTGGAAAATGGCGGGAACGGCGACGGCGTGATTGATAACCGGGATGGAGTCTTCTCATCAATACGCCTCTGGCAGGACACGAACCACAACGGGCTCTCCGAAACATCGGAAATACATTCACTACCCTCTCTTAGCGTTGACTCGATTTCGCTGAAATACAAAGAGTCGAAACGAACTGATCAGTACGGCAATCGATTTCGATATCGCGCGAAGGTTGATGATGCCCAGCATTCACGTGTGGGCCGATGGGCTTGGGACGTATTCCTGACTGGCCGTTCAGTTTTTGGCGGCACTTGATGAGTGAACTTACCCGACGGTCTCAAGACGAAGCTATTTCCCCAGTCTTAACTAGTTGAGGCGAGCCTGATTCCTCCGGTGTTCGCTCTTCCTCCCGCGATCGCGAACGCCGCCGGCGGCGGCGCGGTCGCTGCATCTGGTAAGTCGTGTTTACCCGGGCATCCTGCGTTACCAAAGCAGCCAGTACCAGAAATAAAAGCGCGTTCGCCGTCGTGTGAAGTGTGAAATCAAAGAAGCTATGGATTAAGACCGCAAAGCATCCGGCCAACGCCCCGGTAGATACGCCGCGCCGAAACTTGTCGTGGGTTTCCCGTCGCGCAAAGCCCCTGGTGAAAAGGATCACGATGAACGCAAGGCCAATCAACCCTCCGATTATTCCTGCGTCTGAAAGTGTTTGCAGGTAATCGTTGTGAACTTGCTCAAGCCGGTAAAGTCCGTTGCGCGTGTCATAGCGCGTATAGATGACGCTGAAAGATCCCAGCCCCGAGCCCATGAAAGGATAGGCTTTGATCACATCAACAGTGACGCTCCAAAAATGGCTGCGGCCGGTGCTCGGGTCCTCAGCGATCGGCGTGCCCAGGAATCGGGTAAACACTTCCGGGCCACTAATGGCTACCGCTCCGCCCACCAGGACGATCACCAGGCCCAACGCGAGCGCGGCGCGCACGACCGCTCCGCGGACTCGCTGGCTGCGGGATTGGTCTTTCTTTTTTCCCCAACTGAAACTCGCGACCAGCAGCACAAAGAACAACTCGCCTCCTAAACTGAGGATGCCGCCGCGAGAATTCGTGGCGACCAGCGACATGGCCATCACCACTGCCGCGAAGGCGTACAGCGGCCGCTTGTAACTCTCGACCGCTCCGGTCAGCAACAGACCCAGGGGAATCGCCAGTGCCAACTCCATATATCCGGCGAAGTGATGCCGGTTAATGAAAGGCCCAAAGGCGGTGCTCTGCGTAAGTTGCCGAAACCAATAAACTCGCGAGCCGTCACTGGTAAACGATTGCGTGAGGCCAAACACTGCGAGCAAAAATCCAAAGATGGCGATGGTGCGAACCAACGCTTTAAGACGCCGGGGTGAATCGACAAAGATCGTGGTCGCAAGAAAAAAGATCACCAACATCCCCACTTGCAGGATCACCAGGCGCGTCGCGTAGGGATCGAGGGAAAGCGAACGCACGGGAGCGAACGGCAGTCCGCCATTATCGTGCGTGCGAAAAGGCAATAGCTGTATCGCGCCGACGACAAGCATGCCAATCAGCGGCCATTGCAACGGGTTAACCGGAATTTGCACTGAGCGAAGTACGAAGCCGTCGAGCGCCCAGAGGCAGACGAGCGCAACTGCGCTGACCGCGAAGAAGGCGAGCGCCCAATTGTGCACAGTCCCATAAGCGAGCGTGGTGAGGACAATCTCTAAACAAATAACGAGAAACGCCAGCCGGCTGGCGAGCGTGTGACGCCGGCGCGTCACTTGTGAAGCGGATCCCTGCGAAGAAGTTTGCGCGTGTTCAGCGCTAACTTCCGCTGCCGGTGCCGCGGGTGAGATTGAAGTCGTCATACCAGACAGTGCCAAAAATCGGACATATATCCCCGACTGAGCAGGGCATCCGGCCCATTACTAACGTGATGCCGTCGCTGTTCTTCGTCTTGAAGTCGATCGAGATTTTTTGCCAATCGTTCGTCCCGCTTGGAAGCGGCGCTGAAGCTCCAAGGCTCGAACCGTCTCCCGGATCAAGAATCAAGATTACCGGTGTGCTGGCGCTCGAAAGTTTGTCCGTGCGCACATAGCATTCAAGGCGATACTGAGTGTTCGGCTGCACCACAATAGTCTGCGACGCGTTGATGCGGTCCAGTTTGTTGGGGGCGCTGAAAACAATGCGCAGGCTGTGCAAACCTGAGTGGGCCTGGCCGTGAATCGACATCTGGGCCTGCGCTCCGGAACCAATGGTCCAACCGAAGGGTTTCGAAACCGGAAGCACGATTCGCTTCTCAAAATCGCCGTTGGAAAACTGTTCGGGCTGCGGTACTTCGGTACCGTCTTCCTCTGTGTCGCGGGTGATTTCCAGCGCCGCCCGAAATTGTTTGGCTTCAAACAGAGCTTTGCGTAATTCTAGTCCACGGGGCCCTAATGCTTTCTTGTCGGACGCGCTCAGTGTGGTCCAAAGCCGCAACGCATCATCGAACTTTTTCACCCCTACCAGGTAAATCGCAAACGCAACCCGCACTGACGGTTCTTTGCAGGCTTCATTGGCGATTCGGTTGACGTCGCCGTCGTAAACCTGCCACGCGAGATTCAGCACCTGGGGCCAGAGCTGACTATTAGCGCTGGCCGCCTGAAATAAATTCGGAAAGGCCTCAGTGAGTTTTCCCTGTCGCAACAAAAGATTGCCGTAGTGCCAGCGCGGATAGGAATAGCGCGGAGCTAAATCGGTCGAACGGCGCAAGGCCAACTCAGCGCCTTCGACGTTCCCGGCGGCTTCGAGAGCGCGGCCCAACTCATCCCAGTAACGAAAATCATTAGGCGAAAGCTGAACAGAGGTTTGAAAGTCCCGCGCGGTCTCTTCGAGATTGTTGACGCTGAACTGCCTCTGCATCAGCACCCCCATCCGCCAGTGCACAAACGGATCTGACGGCGCCCAGCGAACCGCCATTCTCACGAGATCGATGTTCGGATTCTCACCGACACTTGCTGTTTCGGAAAGCGTATTGCCCAGCAACCACCGAGTGGAAAACCAGCCGCACAGGATGGCCAGAATTATGGGAATCAATAGGGCAAAACGAAGGCCCGGAGCTGCCAGGCGGAGGCTGATGATGTTGAGGGAATTTGATCGTGACATCGCGCGCTGGTTATGAATTGCCGTTTGACGCGGCCGGAGGAATTACGCCCAGGCGTTGCTCGCCGATGTTTTCGATGGTGATGGCCATGCGCTTTACTTCGATATTCTGCGCTTCACACTCGCGCAAGATCTCATCGATGCGCGTCTGCGAAATCCGCGGACTCGAAATCAGAATCTGTTCGATTTTATGCTGAGTAACAATCTTATTCAGCAAACCGTTGCCGCCCAGAACGGGATAACCGTGAATGACTTTACCGCGTTTGTTTGGATCGTCGTCCATAAAACCGATGGGCGCGCATTCCAGATCGCGATTGTTCAGCAACTCTCGTAACAACAGCTCGCCCGCATCTCCGGCGCCATAGATCAGCGCCCGCCGGCCGTTCAGGCTACCGCCCGCGGGCAGCACCTGCCGGAAGAGGCGGAAAGCCATGCGACTGCCGGCCAGCAACATCAACATCATCAGCGCGTCGATGACAAACACGGCACGCGAAAAGCCTTCAAAGCGGAACTTGAAGAGAACGATAAGCATGCTCACGATCGAGCCGACCACCACCGCCTTGGCGAATGCCACAAAATCGTCAATGCTCGTATAACGCCAGATGCCCCGGTAAACCCCAAAGAAAAGGAATGCGGCCAGGCGCACCACCACCAGAATCGGCAACGTGCGCACGAAAAGCTTCCAGGCGGGACTCTGCGAGAACGCTTCGAACTTTATTGCGTAAGCTGACCAGTACGCCAGCATGATGAGGCCAACGTCCAGCAAAACTTCGAACACTCGCCGCTTGTATGAGAAGTCGATGAGAAAAGCGAAGAGTGGTTTTTCCCGGGCGGCGAGCACGTCTGACTCTTCGTCGTAGGCCTTTACGCCGGCGAGATAAACACCGAGCAGCGTCAGCGCGATCGAAAAGGCGCCCAGCAACGCAAAACTCACATCCGTTCTCAGCGTGCGCAGAGAGATGGCCAGCAAACCCGAAAACGCCGCCAGGCTGTAGAGCATCCAGACCGCCCGCCGCTCAGACATGCCCAGCGCCACCAGTCGATGCGACGTGTGATCGCGCCCGCCCTGCGACGCCGCGCGCCCTGATAGTTTGCGGAGAATGGTGACAAAGGTCGTATCAAAAATTGGAATGAAAAGCACCAGGATCGGCACCGCCAGCACGGGCAGAAAACTGCGCGACCGGCCGCCAGGAAGATTTATCAGGGCTGAGCTCGCCAGGAAGAATCCGATGAACATCGATCCGCTGTCGCCCATGAAGATCGAAGCGGGGTGTGAGTTGTAAACCAGGAAGCCCAGCAACGCGGCGGTAAAGACCGCCATGATCATCGCCTCAGTCGGCTGATTACTCGCAATGAAATTCATCGTGAGAAACGCCGACGCGATCGCCGCGATTCCCGTCGCCAACCCGTCCATGTTGTCGAGCAGATTGACGGCGTTGGTGATTCCGATCAGCCAAAAGATGGTGATGACCATGTTGACTGAAACCGAACGCGTCCACGGCAGGGTCAGGCCGTAATTGACGATCGCAGCGGCGCCGATAATCTGGCCGATGAGCTTTTGATAAGGCTTGATGTGGATCAGATCGTCGAGCAAGCCGACGAGGAAAAGAAACGTGCTGACACTGATGATTACCCAATTGTGTCGCGTGTGCGGAACCAGCAGAAGGTAGGTGGTCACAACCGCTAGCCAGATGGCCACGCCGCCCATCATGGCCGTCGGTCTTTTGTGCCACCGGTCCGTTTTGGGTTTGGCTATAAAGCCCAACCGTCGCGCCAGCACCCGCACCGCAGGGGTGAGCGCCAACGCCAGCGCCAGCGACACTGCTGGCGGAATCAGGTTGGAAAAGCCTAAGGACTGCATTTTCAGTGATTGTACTAGCTAATACGGGCGAGGTTAGAAACTATTCGATTGAGGCAGCAAAGGCAAGCCACAAACTCAGCGGGCGGCAGTATTGAACAAGCTGCGA